>DAOPYP010000042.1:0-13079 GCA_035352975.1 Oscillospiraceae bacterium | reverse complement strand
TTTTCTAGCTCTTGTTCTTCTTTATTATTCAGTTTTGAGGGTCCTTGCCCTTGAATGCACCAATAGCTCAGTCGGTAGAGCAACTGACTCTTAATCAGTGGGTCCTGGGTTCGAGTCCCCGTTGGTGCACCACATTGGCCCGTTGGTCAAGAGGTTAAGACTCCGCCCTCTCACGGCGGCATCGCGAGTTCGATTCTCGCACGGGTCACCAAGATGCTTAGTGAGAGACGAATGAACTCTTGATAATGTGTCAAATAATTTATATTTCGCTCATGCGAATTAATCGGTGTTAATAGTGATGAGGTTCCACCCGTTCCCATACCGAACACGGAAGTTAAGCTCATCTGCGTCGAAAATACTTGGCTGGCAACGGTCTGGGAAGATAGAAAGATGCCGATACCTAAGAACAATTGGCTAGAGCAATCTAGTCAATTGTTGTATTAGGGCCATTAGCTCAGTTGGTTAGAGCATCCGGCTCATAACCGGACGGTCCTGGGTTCGAGTCCCCGATGGCCCACCATTTTATTAACCTATTTAAACAATTAATAGGGGTATAGCTCAGCAGGTAGAGCAGCGGTCTCCAAAACCGCGTGTCGTGAGTTCGATTCTTACTGCCCCTGCCATATAAAAACCTTGTAAATCGCGTAAATACGTTGTTTATGAGGCTTTTATTTTTGGGAAAATAATATACTACTTGTCATTATCTATCATCTATTACCGTTTATTATCATCTTGATTGCAGTCAAATTTCAGTCAAAATGTATATTGACGGTTATTTTTATATAGTGTATTATATTATTATACCTGTTAGGTCAAGATGTTACAACTTCATTACACCGCGACAATTTGTAATGACATTTAATTATTTAGCGGTCTTAGGTGCAACCTAAAATGAGGCAAAAGCGATTCCAGTGGCGAGCAGCGGATTGCTTTTTTGAGAGGGATGAATGGTCATACCAAAAAAAGCGAAAGTATGTACTACTTGTTTAAGACAAAGATATTTCAGCTAAGTTTGTCCGTACTGCACCTCCTTATCTTTGTGAAATAAGTAGCCAAAAACAAAACCGCCTCACACTGTCTTATACCTTACGGTACAAACAATGTGAGGCGGACACTTTTATATTTTGAAAACTGACAATTAATTATTCCTTCGTTGTTAATTCTAAATAACGCCTATATACTCGTGATAAAATTCATTCAGAATGTGTCTGATTTCCTTTGCATCTCGGCATTTCAAAACCTCCTCGCGAAGCTTTTGACAGTTAGACTTGCTTACCTTTAAAGTTATATACTTAGCCTTAACTATTGAGGTTGACGCCATGCTGAGTTCATCAAAGCCCATACCGATAAGCAATGGTATCGCAAGGGGATCACCTGCCATTCCGCCGCACATACCAATCAGAATTTTACCTTTTTCAGCACTTTTTGCCGTATGGTCTATTAGTCTTATAACAGCGGGGTTACAGAAATCATAGAGGTGCGAAACCTTTTCATTGCCACGGTCGCAGGCTAAAGTGTACTGAATTAAATCGTTGGTTCCTATACTGAAAAAGTCAACCTCTTCGGCGAAAACGTCTGCCATGACAGCGGCGGACGGAATTTCTATCATCATACCGACCTGTATTTTTTTATCATAAGCGTAACTACTATCGTCAAGCTGTGCCTTTGCTTTTTCGAGAAGTGCTTTTGCTTCAAAAAGCTCGTCAATCGACGAAATCATCGGGAACATTATTTTAAGCTTTCCGTATGCACTTGCCCTAAGGATCGCTCTTAGCTGAGTGAGAAAAAGCTCCTGTTGATCAAGGCAAAGCCTTATTGCACGATAGCCGAGAAAAGGGTTTTCTTCCTTGGGAATTTTCAAATAAGATACCTCTTTGTCGCCGCCTATGTCAAGGGTTCTCACAATAACCTCTTTGGGTGAAAAAAGAGAAGCTATGCTTTTATACTGCTCAAATTGTTTTTCCTCATCGGGAAGCGTTGATGCGGAAAGATAGAAAAGCTCGGTTCTAAGGAGTCCTGACGCGTCAGCGCCCTGACTTAGTGAAAATTCGGCATCTTCATATGAACCGATATTTGCGGCGATGATTATGCTTTCGCCGTCAGAGGTCAGAGCTGGCTTGTTGGCATAATTCATCAGAAATTCCTGCTTTTGTTTTTCATCGGCTATTTTACGCTCATATTCGGCGATTGTCCCCGTATCTGGATTTACAATGCAGATTCCAGATATGGCATCAACTATAACCGTATCACCGTCTGAGAAATTCCCGTTTATCTCGCTTGCTCCCACAATAGCGGGAATGCCCATAGATTTTGCAAAAATCGCAGTATGTGAAGTTTTCCCGCCCTTAAAAGTAACAAAAGCAAGAACCTTTTCCTTGTTAAGTGAAATAGTATCGGTCGGGGATAAATCCTCGGCAAAAAGCACAATTTCGTCGCTGATTTCAGAAAGCGAGCTGCAAGCTCCGCCACTTAGAATTCTTATAAGACGTGAGCCGGTATCTCTGATGTCGGCGGCACGTTCTCTCATATAGCTGTTTTTCATGTTTTCAAACATCAGTGCGAATTTTTCTGACACTTCCGAAACGGCTCTTTCAGAATTATAAAGTCTTTTTTCAATAAGCTTATTTATTTCGGGCGAGAAAGCAGGATCGGCAAGAAACCCCAGCTGACCCTTGATAACTCCGGATTTATCTTTGTTTTCAGTTTTTTCAAGATTGCTTATCAATTCCGAAAGCTCGTCCTTAGCTTTTAGTATGGCATTTGAAAAACGGCTGATTTCGGCTTGTATATTTTCTTCTGTAATGCTGTCGGAAGTAATTTTTGCACAAAACGGCTTGTAGAAAAAAGCCTTTCCTATCCTTATGCCGTCAGAAACGCTTATCCCTTTAAAAATCTTCTCTGTCATGAAGTCACGCTCCGTTCTTTATACTAAAAGCTTATATGACTGCTGTACTGCTTTGATCTATTCGCCGAAGTTTTCGTCAAAGAGCTTCTGAACAGCTGCCATAGCAGCAGCCTCATCCGCTCCGTCAATTATAATATCGACCTCTGAGCCTTCCTCAAGCCCCAAGCTCATAAGCCCGAGAATGCTCTTTGCGTCAGCCTCTTCACTATCGTTCTTTTTGATGGTTACTGAGGAGGAAAAAGGTGTCACAGCCTCCATCATTACCTGAGCGGGTCTGATATGAAAGCCCTCTTTGCAGTTTACTGTGAATTTTTTAGAAATCATAAAAACCATCCTTTCAAATTATGCCTCAATAGCTTTGAGAACATCAAGAACGTCATCAGGTGTTTTAGCATCGTCAAGAGCCTTTCTGAAGTCCTCGTGCATAAGTTTTTTTGAAATTGCAATAAGAATTTTAAGGTGGTCATTTCCGGCATTAGCGGATGGAACGCCTATCATAAATACCGATTTAACAGGCTGTCCGTCAAATGAAGCCCATTCAAGCGGCTTTTCAAGCTTTGCAAAGGAAATGCAGGGTTTTATAACTCCGTCTGATTTTCCGTGAGGAATAGCCACGCCAAAGCCAATTCCGGTTGTACCCTTTTTTTCTCTTTCGTTTACGGCGTCAAAATATTTATCCTTGTCCGAAATCAATCCGCTCTTGTCCATGCCGTCAATAATCAGGCGTATAACGTCTTCGCGTGATTCGGCTTTAAGATTCATGAAAATAATATCCTTGCTGATAATACTTGAAATGTCCATAATTATCCTCCTAAAATAGTCATATGACCCGATTAATTTTACATATATGTCAGACGGCAATTAATCTGCCGCCTGACTTTTATTTTTGTTATTTAAGCAACCTTAGGCTTTTTTAATACTGAAATTAATAATCCTGATATTACAGTTCCCACTGCAATTGCAACGAGATAAAGCGCAACGTGAGAAACAGCGTTAGGGATAAGCATTACAAACAATCCGCCGTGAGGTGCTCTTAAAAGACATCCGAATGCCATTGAAAGTCCGCCGGCAGCCGCTGAGCCTATAATACACGAAGGGATAACTCTTAGCGGGTCAGCCGCCGCAAAAGGAATTGCGCCCTCTGAAATAAATGCCAGTCCAAGAACAGCAGCAGCCTTCCCTGCTTCTCTTTCATCAGATGTGAACTTGTTCTTTGCGATAAATGTTGCAAGTGCAACTGCGAGAGGAGGAACCATTCCGGCAGCCATAACTGCCGCCATAGGGCCGTAAATCTGACTTGCGATGAGTGCGGTTCCAACTGTATAAGCCGCTTTGTTTATAGGTCCGCCCATGTCAACAGCCATCATGCCGCCCATTATAACTCCGAGAAGAACAGCGTTTGCGGTTCCGAGCCCGTTAAGCCATTCTACAAGCCACCCCATAAGATTCGCAACAGGTGTTCCGATAACGTAGTACATCAGAAGTCCGACAATAAGTGTAACAACGAACGGGATTATAAGGATAGGCTTTAAGCTTTCAAGCGATTTAGGAAGTTTAAGCTTTTCTATAATAAGTTTTGCCAGATAACCGGCAAGTATACCTGTTAAAAGTCCTCCGAGGAATCCTGCACCGAGAGTTGCGGAAAGCATACCGCCTATAAGACCGGGAGCAAGACCTGGTTTTCCTGCGATAGAAAAAGCAATATATCCCGAAAGAACAGGAACCATAAGTCCCATTGCCGCACTTCCTATACCCATAAGATAAGCGGCAAGTGTGCCCGGCTCTTTAAACGCGTTAACTCCGAATATGAATGAGCAGGCAATCAGAAGTCCTCCCGCAACAACCATAGGTATCATAAATGAAACGCCCGACATAAGGTGCTTGTAAAGACCTGTCTGCTTCTGCTTATTTTCCTGAACGGGAGCGCTTTCTGTCACAGTCCTTGACGGTTCCATTGCAAGTGCTTTTTCAATAAGCTCGTCTGCATTTTTTATTGCCTCAGCTGCACCGACTCTGATAACGGGCTTGCCCTTGAAACGGCTTTCGTCAGCCTCCATATCCGCCGCAACGATAATTGCGTGTGCCTCTGCGATTTCAGAAGATGTCAGTTCGTTTTCAATTCCGACTGCGCCTCTTGTTTCGACTTTTATGTCTATGCCTTTTGACTTTGCTGATTTAATAAGCGCTTCCGCCGCCATATATGTGTGAGCAATTCCGGTTGGACAAGCTGTAACTGCAAGTAATTTTTTCATATCAATCATTCCTTTTTAATGGATTTATGGGTAATTTAGAGAGCACCCATATGAAAGCTCTAAAGTTCTTTAACCGTAACCTTTTCGAGGGATTCAAAGACCTCCGTCATGCCGCAGATTTGTGTGCCCTCTTTTGATGCCGTAACCGTCCCCGCCGCCGTTGTTATTTTTGCAATTTCATTTAAGGATTTTTCGCTGAGAACTGCAAATGCAAGTGCGCCGACCATTGAATCTCCCGCCGCAACCGTGCTTTTAATGTCAGCATTCCACGTTTCGGAGGAGAATGCTTCATTCCTGTCCGCGATTACCGCCCCGTCAGCGCCCATTGATACAATGACAATTTCAATTCCCGTTTCAAGAAGCTCCCTTGCCGCGTCAAGAACTTCTTTTTTTGTCATAAGCTTTCTGCCGATGACTGCCTCAAGCTCGTGAATGTTCGGCTTGACCGCATAAGGAACCGCCTTTAATCCTCTTTTTAAAGGCTCGCCGTCCGCATCAAGAATTGTCCGAACTCCTTTGCTCTTTGCGATTTCGATACAGTCCGCATAGAAATCAGCCGGAACGCCAAGAGGAAGACTCCCGGAAAGAACAGCAAGAGAGGCGTTTTCTATCTGCGTTTTGAACATTTCCTTATATTGTTCAAGGCTTTGAGAGGAAACTGAAAAACCGTTTTCGTTGATTTCCGTCGTTTTATTTTCGCTTATATCAACAAGCTTGATGTTTGTCCTTGTGTCACCCTCTATTTCAAGAAAGCTGAACTCAAGTCCCGCCTGTTCAAGAAATCCTGTGAGAACTCGACCCTGTTCTCCTGCGATAAGTCCCGATATTAAGGTGTCAATTTTGAAATTATTAAGAACTCTTGCGACATTGATTCCCTTTCCTCCGGGATCAATCCGTGAGCTTTTAACCCTGTTAAGTCCATATGGAATAAGCTTGTCAACCGTTATTGTTTTGTCTATTGAAGGATTCATCGTCACTGTAATGACTTTTTTCATAAATGCCGTTCCTTTCTGAAAGCAAAAGTTTTAGATGCCGGCGAGATAAATTTTAAGTCCTTTGCTTTCCAGCTCTCTGATTTTATCTTTTGATAACATTGCCCCGGTTATACATGAATTCACTTCTGATATATTTGCGAATTTTGCAAATGAAACGTACCCTATCTTTGAATTATCCGCAAGAACGATGACTTCATTCGCACAGCCTATCATTTTCTTTTTGATTGAAGCCTCGACTATATTAGGCGTTGTGAGATTAAATTTTGCGTCAATTCCGTTTGTTGCGATAAAAGCCTTGTCTACCCTGATCTTTTCAAGTGAGTCCTCAGCGATAGGTCCGACAAGCGACATCGTATTCTGTCTTAACGTCCCGCCTGTCAGAATAATCTGAATTCCATGATGAGATGAAAGCTGCTGTGCAAGAATTATCGAGTTTGTAACAACCGTAAGACTTCTGAATTTTATCAGCTGTGCTGAAAGATACATCGTCGTTGTGCCGGAATCAATAAGAAGAGAGTCGCCCTCTTCAATCAGTTCAGCTGCCTTTTTCGCAATCATTTCCTTTTCACGCCGATACTTGTCTTCTTTTTCTGTGAATGTCGGCTCTGAGCTTACCAATTCTGGGAAAACCGCTCCGCCATGAGTTCTTTTTAATGCGCCTTTGATTTCAAGCTCTTTTAAATCACGCCTGACAGTTGATTCGGAAACGTCTAAAAGCTCACAAAGCTCTGAAACGGATGCTCTCGAATGGGTCTGTATATATTGGTTTATCATCTGTAATCTTTCTTCTTCAAACATTTAGAAAAACTCCTTTATCATTGTTTGAATATTTGCGATTGTTTTTGATTGTTTTTGACAACTTGATAATAACATTCGCCAATTAAAATGTCAATATGTTTATTAAATGATTATTTAAAGTTAAATATTTTTGTAAAACATACACAACTAGACTGTTTATACTATAGCAATATAATCAGAAATCAGTCAAATTCAATCAAATTTCCGTCACGCAATAGTCGGTAATAATACTATTACTTTTTACAGCTGTTTGGCCCATTATTCACAATTAGCAGTTCATTAAGCCTGTCAGTATAAACAGAAATCAGATCAATTTGTTTGATTTTAATTTTTTGCATCCGCTGTAAAGAATAAATAAGGTATCGAAAGCGTTTTTCTTGATATAAGTTTATAATCAAGATATAATAATCACTTTAAAATTTTGTGAAAAATAAAGAATCTAGTAGACAGTTATTATAAACAAAAAAACTATTATTAAGGCAGCAGTATATCTTTTCGCTTTGCTTTTTTCAATTTTGGTTATTGTAATCGGACATAAAATATAGAGAGTTGAAAGAATCAGCAAAGTAAAGGGAGGCAATAATGATGTTTTTAGTAAATGCAGACTGTGCAAAGATGCTGATGTTCCTAGCTGTTTAGTTGTAGGTGACCAGTACGTTGACAGAAAATTTATTCACGTTGAACCGCCTTCTCCCGAACCGGAAGAAGAATAAAACTACATAACAATAGCGGCAGGAAACTGCCGCTAAAATTTGAACCAAAATGTTCTTATGAGAAGCTACTTCCCAGCTTGTGCATACGGCAAAAGAGCTTGCTTATAATGCCCTTAAGTTTGCCGAATATAAAGTAACTGAAGATATTGAAAAAGCAATTGAGGCGGCAGAGCAGGCACATCGTACAGGCATCAGATCAAGCACGATATACGACATTTATCATAATAATATTGACCGGATAAATTTTGCGCATTTAGATAGAATATGCAAGGTTTTAAATGGCCCAATTTTATATTATAAAAATGACCTTGCAGTATGATATTTTCATCTGACAAGGTCATTTTTGTTTTTTGTGTGTCATTTTTTTGCATTTTGCGAGGCGGACAAAATTAAACCTCTCCCTTTGTTTATTTTTAAAAAATATTATAGTAACTTTAACACCTTTGTTAAGCGTATAAATATAAATTTATCGCTGTTAACTATATAAATCAATAGCGTATCAAACGAATATGCTTGATACGCTATTTAAAATCATGTTAAGGTTATTATTTTTATTTATTCTTGCCCGACTTACCTCGGCTCTGCAAGGCTTTCAGAATTTTTATCTGCGCCGGCAAGCGATCATAGGGCGGATATATCTCGGCATACCACTTGGCAAGCTCTGCCGCCTGTTCATCAGAAATCAGGGGGAAAAGCCCCTCCGTCAGGGAGTGCACTGCCATCATCATCCAGTAAGCTGACTGATATTTTTTGTTGTTAAGCGGCGCCTCGTAAATAAATCTCAGCACCTCGTCAGCCTCTTCCTGCGTTGAACCGCTTTGAGCAATGATATTTAACTCATCACTAAGCTTCTGGACAAAGTCATTATGACAGGGGAAGCTGTCTTCTTTTGTTCCAAAGCCCATAAGACCGTCTGTGAACTTGCGTTCAGACTTGTATTTTTTAACGGCGGCAACGTACTCGTCATAAATGCTGACAATTTGTCCGATAATGGGGGCGCTTTCCATGTTATTGTTCCTCCGTATCGGATGTTTCTCTAATCTCAGCTGCTTTCAGAGCTTTAATAAAGCTCCTAATGGCGTAAATTATAAAGAATACTGCGCTTACGGCAAAGAGAGTGCAGAACAAAATCACACACCAAACCGGCATGGTGCTTTCGCCGCTGATTGATCCTGATGCTATCATCCATGCCAGATAAAGCACATAGCCGGCAACAAGCACCCGCAGAGCCAGCCCTGTATAGGCTTTACTCTTCAGCTTTTCATAATATTTTTTTCCGGAAGGGATCTGAAACATCTGCTTTTCCTCCGTAAGTTTAACTTTAAGCCTTACCTGTCTTATGATTTGATACTACGTCGAAAATAACGGCAAGGAGAAGAACGGCACCCTTAATTACGTACTGCCAGTTGTTATCAAGACCACAGATAGACATGCCCTGATTGATAACGCCAAGAAGCAATGCACCGATGACAATCCCCGGAATGGTACCCGAACCGCCGTAAGCGGAAGCGCCGCCGATAAAGCATGAACCGATAGCGTCCATTTCATAGGACATACCCATATCTCCGTTTACAGAACCTATTCGAGCCGCAACAAGAAGTCCCGAAAAGCCTGCAAGAATACTCATTGAACAGTAAGCAACAAAATACACTTTTTTAGTGTCGATACCGGAAAGCTTGGTTGCTTTTTCATTTCCACCGACTGCATAGAAATAACGTCCGAATGCAGTTTTTGAGGTAATGAACGCATAAAGAAGAACGACCAGCATAATCCAAAGGAGCATTACAGGTATTCCCTTATAGTTGGTAAGCTTCCATGCATATACAATTACCAGTGCACTAATAGCGATAATCTTACCGAATGCTACAAAAGGAGAGGCCATCGTATATCCCTTTTGAGCTTTTTTTACTCGGCTGAATGCCGTATAGCCAATGAGGAATACAGCAACAGCTACACCCACGATAAGGGCTGACCATTTCATGCCTCCGTCATCAAGGCCGGGGACAGTGATGTAGGATGTAAATATGCCGAGAAAAGTTTTATCTGAGATATTGACAGTCTTTGACGAAAGGATAACACGTCCGAGTCCTCGGAAGAGAAACATTCCTGCCAATGTACAGATAAAGGGCGGAATATGAACGTATCCGATCCAGAAGCCCTGCCATATACCAATCAAAAGTGAAATTCCAAGGCAAAGGACAATTGTCACGATGGGATTAAGCCCGGCGGACATGAATTGAGCGGCTACCGCACCTACAAGACAGAGGGTTGAGCCTACGGAAAGGTCAACGTTTCCTCCCGTGAGAATACAAAGCAGCATGCCGCACGCCATTACCAGAACGTAAGCATTTTGGAGCAGCAGGTTTGATATGTTCTGCGCCAGGAAGATTTTACCGTTCGTGAAAAACGCAAACATAATAAAAACCACTACTAAGGCAATTGTCATCGTATATTTTTTTAAAAGCTTTTGGGTATTTTCCATTCTTGCTCACTCTCCCCTGTTATCGGTTATATTTTCTTTTTTGTCGGAACGAAGAATTGCACCCATGATTTTTTCCTGAGTAGCTTCGGCACCGCTCATTTCGGTAACCATATTGCCTTCGTTCATAACATAAATGCGGTCGCACATACCTAAAAGCTCAGGCAGTTCAGAGGAAATCATTACAACAGCTTTCCCCTGAAAAACCAAATCGTTCATGATACAATATATTTCATACTTTGCTCCAACGTCAATTCCGCGGGTAGGCTCATCAAGAATAAGTACTTGAGGATCGGCAAACATCCACTTTGAAAGCAAAACCTTCTGCTGGTTTCCGCCTGAAAGATTGCCGACATTCTGATGTATTGACGGAGTTTTTGTCCTGAGCTTTCCTTTATACTCTTCGGCAACCACATTTTCCTTGTCGACATCAATTATTCCTCGTCCGCAGACCTTTTCAAGCCTTGCCATTGTTGTGTTGCGGGCAATTGTATCGGAAAGAATAAGTCCGTTGTCCTTTCTGTCCTCGGTCACATAGGCTATTCCTGCTTCGATTGCCTCACGCTCGTTTCTGATCGTCACTTCTTTTCCAAAAAGCTTAAGGCTTCCGCTTATTGACGTACCATAGCTTTTACCGAAAACAGATCTTGCAAGCTCGGTTCTTCCGGCACCCTGAAGTCCCGAAAACCCAACTATTTCGCCCTTATGCACATTGAAGGAAACGTTGTTTACCACGCACTTTTCGGTGTATACAGGGTGGAATACCTTCCAGTCAGTAACCTCCATTACGACTTCGGGGCTTACATTATGCTCACGAACGGGATAACGGTCGGTAAGCTCACGTCCTACCATGCCGCGTATAATACGGTCCTCGTCAATATTGTGATCAGAATTGTCAATTGTTTCAATGGTTGAGCCGTCACGAAGAACGGTTATTTTATCTGCAACATAAGCAACCTCTGAAAGCTTATGCGAAATAATAATTGAAGTCATACCCTGCTTTTTAAACTCAAGCAGCATATCAAGGAGCATTCTTGAATCCGCTTCATTCAAAGAGGATGTCGGCTCGTCAAGAATAAGCAGCTTAACATTCTTCGAAAGTGCTTTTGCAATCTCAACAAGCTGCTGCTTGCCTGTTCCGATGTCCTTAATCATTGTCAGCGGGCTGTCCTTCAGCCCCACGCGCTTTAGATGCTTGTCCGCCTGACTGTATGTTTCGTCCCAGTCTATGCCGAATTTCCCCTTGCGCTCATTTCCAAGAAACATATTTTCGGATATTGAAAGCTCGGGAATCAGGGCAAGCTCCTGATGGATGATAACTATTCCGAGCTTTTCACTTTCACGAACATTTTTGAATGTGCATTCCTTATCGTTGTAAAGAATTGTTCCCTCGTATTCACCATGGGGAATGGTTCCGCTCAGTACGTTCATCAGTGTTGACTTTCCCGCGCCGTTTTCGCCGACAAGCGCGTGTATCTCACCGCGTTCGACATTCAGGTTGACATTGTTCAGTGCTTTAACGCCGGGATAAAGCTTTGTAATTTCTTTCATTACTAAAATGTTGTCTGACAAGGTTCTGCCCCCTAACTACATATATTATTGCAAAGCTGAGCAAACATAAAAAACACAGGTGCTGTATAAGTAAACTCAACTGGCATATCTCCGGACTTCTGCAGCTGGATATTTACCCCGGAGTTTTCTCCGGAATTTCCGCTTCCGTCTGAGTTTACGATGATTGAAACATTGCCCTTTTCGCCTTTGCCGTTCAAAATATTGAAATATGCATAGGGCACAATAACCTTACTGCCAGTGCCATATTTAATAGCATGGCTAAAGCAGTAACCTCGGCACAATTAATGCTTTCATTCCATACATCAATTCGGCTCATGCCCTTGTACTGCGTTTCTTTCCCACCATATGCAGTAGCATTATATCCGCCGTCAATCAGCATGGGGAGCAGCTCCCGAATCTGCTGGTCTGTGGGTATTTTCTTTGCCTTCACAAGCTTTGCCAGTTCCTCAGGGCGTTCCAGTATGGTGCCGCCGCAGTAGCCGTCAAAAGCTTTTGAAATCCATTCTTTAAATGTGTAGAAATATCGTTCTATATTTTTTGCCTTTGCATTTTTGACTAATGCATTTGTCATAGTAATTCCCAGTAATGATAATATAGTCGGCGGTGTATCCTCCGGGTTCCAGCTTGCTTTCGTTCTATGACCTCGGCCGGCAAAATCGTGTGTCAAAAATTCCGAACCATTATCAAGATACATCCCAAACGGTAGCCCAAATCCACGAAGAGCCGATGCTCTAATGGCAAGTAGCGTGGATTGCGAACTGGGATTGTCGCATACATTCCAGCCGACAATTACGCCGCTCTTGGCATCCATAAATGTGGTAAGACTTAAACGGTGAGGCTTTCCTTCATCAGATAGGGTGATAACGTCCAGAGTATGGTTGTCGGCTATCCATATTTCATTTGCCTGCAAATCAACATAATTACGCTCTATATATTCGCAGTATTTATCAAAACAGGATTTTTTTCCAAAGCGGGTGTATTCAATGACCGCTCCGGGGATTTCATCAATTCTTCGCCTGAATGTGCGCTCTGACGGAATTGCCGATAACATTTCTGGGTAATAGACCTTTATCCAATTTTGTAGGTCTTCATAACATCTGGAAACCTTTGGTCGGCTCCTTTGTAGATATAACCGTGTAAACATCAGCCAAACCGTTTCATCAATTGCACTTGACCCCTTATTCCATCCGCCTCGCTTGTCCACCAGTCCCTCATAATCGTGATTGACGTATGCGGCGTATTTGCGGTAAAGGATGTCCACGCTGATTTGCACCTCCGGATACGTGATTCGAGCATATCCGACAAAATCAGGATCTGCCTTGGTTTTGTTTTTATATCGTATCCGTTTTTCCTGCCAGTCCTTGA
>DAOPYP010000041.1:0-13227 GCA_035352975.1 Oscillospiraceae bacterium | reverse complement strand
CTTCTTTTGAAGAAATTTTCGCTTTATGGTTCATATCATTTGACAACGCAGAAATTTTCCATTAAAAATAAAAATTTACTCTTGACATTATACATATGAGTAGGTTATACTGTATTATTGCAAGGGTATACTATTGCGAAAAAAGAATATCGGAAAATATTTCTTTATAAATGTGTGATAAAAAGGTATGCCTGTAATTATCTGAATATTCAAAAACTGTATTTAAAACACGATACAGCTTCTTTTTTGAACGGGGAGGGAACAAAATGAAAAGAACATACCAGCCTAAAAAGCTTCACGGACAGAAAGTACACGGTTTTATGAAGCGTATGTCAACAAGAAACGGAAGAAAAGTTCTTGCTAAAAGACGCGCAAAGGGAAGAGCAAAGCTTTCTTACTAAGATTTGTACTTCGTTATTGGAGGAAACAGACCACATTTTTTTGTGGTCTTTTTTTCAATAATGATTTAAAGGGAATATTATTATGCTTTTTACCGAGAAAATCAAATACAATAAGGACTTCACCTTTCTTTTTAAAAAGGGACGGACTGTCGTCGGGAATACCTGTGTCGTTTATTTCAGAAAAAACAATTCGCCTTATAACAGAATAGGAATTTCCTCATCAAAAAAGATAGGTAATGCCGTTAAAAGGAACAGGGCGAGGCGTATAATAAGGGCGGCATACTATGAATGTGAAAGCCTTTTCCCGATAGGCTACAGCATGATAATTGTTGCAAGACAGGCGTCAACCGCCGTTAAATCTGGCGTTATAAAAAAGTTTTTCATCAACAGGGTTATCCCTGAAATGAATAAGCCGGAAAATAAATGATGAAGTTAAAAAATATCTGGGAAAAAATCTATACCGCACCTGTTGTCTTTTACAGGAAATTTATTTCGCCGTTAAAAAAGCCCTGCTGCAAATATTATCCGACCTGTTCGACATATGCGATGACTGCTTTAAAAAGGTTCGGGCTTATTAAGGGAACAATACTTTCGGTAAACAGAATTTTAAGGTGCAACCCGTGGAGCATGGGAGGAATAGACCACGTTCCCGAGGAATATCATCTCTTTAAGAAAAATAAAAAGGAAAATAATTGAGAAAGAGTATTTTACGCTTTTTCTTTATATAAAAATAACTTTATGGAGGAACTAAATGGGATTTATTAGTGAAATATTCGGATATCCGCTCGGATATATAATGTGGGCAATTTATAAGCTCATACCCAGTTACGGAATAGCTATTCTTTTATTTACGATAGTAACAAAAATACTTCTTTTCCCCTTATCGGTTAAACAGCAGAAAAGTCAGGTTATGATGTCTGCTTTTCAGCCGAAATTAGCCGAGCTTCAGAAAAAATATGCAAACAACAAGGAAAAATTTCAGGAAGAACAAATGAAGCTTTATTCCGAAGAGGGCATTAACCCTATGGGAAGCTGTCTTCCTATGATTATTCAGTTCCCTGTTCTTTTCGGTATTATCGACGTTGTTTATCGTCCTTTAAGGCATATCATGCACTTCCCAAAGGAATTAATCAGCCAGGCTTCTGAAATCGCATATAAAATTATTACTGCCGCACAGAGTTCAAATGCCGCTTGGGCAACCTCTATTAAAAATGTAGCAACTTTGGATAAATTTAATGCCAGCTATCAGAATCAGCTTTTTATTATGCAGGCTTATAATCACGACCCTGCTAAATTTGCGGATCTTGCGGGCTTTTCTGATCAGGTCGGAAATTTTAATATGAACCTTTTCGGTATATTTGACCTCGGAGCAAACCCGACAGTTGCATGGCCGATAATTTTAATCCCGATTTTTGCGGGGCTTTCACAGCTTTTAGTTACTGTTTATATGCAGTGGTATCAGAAAAAGATTAACCCATCGATGCAGTCAATGGGCGCAATGAACATTATGCTTTACGGAATGCCGCTTTTCTCGGTGTGGCTTGCTTTCACACTTCCCGCCGGAGTAGGCTTCTATTGGATTTGTCAGTCATTCGTATCGTTTTTCCAGTCGATTCTTATAAATAAAATTTACACAACAAAGAGAATTGCCGAGCTTGTTGAAAAAGAAAAGCTAAAAAACAAGAAGAAAAAACCGAAACCTAGTTATATGCAAAAGCTCCTTGAGGTTCAGCAAAAATCCTCTGATGAAATCAAAGACGGTGCGCCTTCAAAAAAGATTCCTGAAGCTGATAAAGACGGGAATATAAAGCTTTCAAAATCCGTTCAGAAGGATGCTGAAAGAAAAATTATCGCCGAGGCAAGAAGAAAAATGGCTGAAAAATATGGCGATGAAATAACTGACGAAGAATAAAATATTCTATAAATTGTGAAGGATAGGTGATTGTTGTGGAACAGATTTTTATCGGGAAAACGGTTGATGACGCTAAAAGTCAGGCTGCTGCCGTATTTGGCACAAGTGCAGGGAATATCACGTTTACCGTTATCGAAGAGCCAAGAAAAGGTCTTTTCGGTAAGCTTAAGGGAGAAGCTAAGGTAAAAGCCGAATATAACCCGTCAAAAGCCGATATTGCCGCCTCGTATGTCAGAAATATTCTCATAAAGCTCGATATGAACGGGAGCCTTAAGGTTACAGAAGAAAAAGACGGCGCCGTAATTGAAATTCAGGGCGACAGCACAGGCTCGATTATTGGAAGACGCGGCGAAACCCTTGACGCTATTCAATACCTTGCTTCAATGGCATGCAACAAAAACGATAAAGAATATTACCGCATTTGTGTTGACAGCTGCGGATACCGTGAGAAAAGAAAACAAACTCTTGAAGAGCTTGCTGGGAAAATTGCTAAAAACGTTGTCAAGAACGGAAGAACAGCCGCTTTAGAGCCTATGAACCCTTATGAAAGAAGAATTATCCATTCGGCTGTTTCAAATATTGCGGGCGTAACCTCGCGCTCGGTCGGCGAAGAGCCTTACAGAAAGGTTATAATTTCCCCGACAGTTAAGCGTTTTGAAAAGAAAGATCATCCTCAGGGCGATAAATTTGACAAAGACAAAAAAGATTTCAAGGACAGACGCGACAGAAAGAGAACTTTTGACGGACCGCGTTCGTTAGACCTTAAAACCTCGTTTGAAAAGGATTATGTCAAGCCCGCTCCCAAGCCAAAGCCTGAGGATTCAATGACCTCTGAGCTTTACGGAAAAATTAAAGTTGATTAAGATTTAAAAAAAGGCAGGCAGCTTTGCCTGCCTTTAGTTACGTTGTATAATATTTGAAAAGGGTGAAAGAATGTCAACAATTGCGGCAATATCCACGCCTGTTTCGTCGGGCGGAATTTCCGTCATACGAATTTCGGGCGAAGACGCATTCTTGATTGCGAAAAAAATATTTACTCCAATTACGTCGGAAAATGTCGAAAGTATGGCGGGCTATACCTGCGCATATGGCAAGGTTGTTTTTAACAATGATGAAATTGACGACGCTGTTCTGACAGTTTTCCGTGCGCCGAAAAGCTATACAGGGGAGAATGTTGTCGAAATTTCCTGCCACGGCGGAATTTATGTGACGAACCGCATTTTAAGGGCGATTATTTCATCTGGGGCAGTCCCTGCCGCACCCGGAGAGTTCACAAAGCGCGCATTTTTAAACGGGAAAATGACACTCACTCAGGCGGAGGCGGTCATGGACATAATCTCCGCACAGGGCGAAACTGCGCATAAATGCTCGGTTGCTATGCACGAGGGCGCACTTTTCAGACGTATAAAGTCCGTTTCGGACAGAATGGTGAAGATTTTAGGGGAGCTTGCCGCCTGGGTGGACTATCCCGACGAGGATATTGCCGACGTTGACGAAAACTCACTTCTTGTTGATTTAAGTAATATTTTGTCGGAACTTAAGAAAATCTCCTCAACCTATGACAGCGGAAGAATCCTCAGAGAGGGAATTGAAACCGCAATCGTCGGCCGTCCGAATGTCGGGAAATCCACACTTATGAATTTGCTTTCGGGCTATGAACGAAGCATTGTCACGGAAGTTGCGGGGACGACGAGAGATGTCATCGAGGAGTCCGTTCGTTTGGGGGACGTTGTTTTAAGGTTATGCGACACTGCTGGGATAAGAAATACTAGTGACACGGTTGAAGAAATGGGCGTAAATCTCGCTTATAAGCGGCTTGACAGGGCGGAGCTTGTACTCGCAGTTTTCGATTATTCACAGGAATTAAAGCACGAGGATTTCCTTTTAACCGAAAAGCTTTCGGGGAAAAATGTCATTGCGGTTATCAATAAATCGGACAAAGATCAGCTTTTAGATATTGATTTCATAAACGAGCATTATCCCGAAAATGTCCTTATTTCCGCAAAAGAGGGGAATGGCATTGAAACTTTAAGGGAGAAGATCCTCAAGGTTTTCAGAGCCTCCGATATTGATTCGAGCGCGGGAATTATTGCGAATGAGCGACAAAAACGCTGTATAGATATGTCGATTTCTTCGCTGAAAGACGCTGTTCTGGCACTTTCGCAGTCGGAAACGCTTGATGCAGTTACCGTTCTCGTTGACGAAGCGGAAAGTTTTTTACTTGAGCTTACGGGAGAAAAAATCACAGAAGCGGTTGTTGATGAGGTATTTTCGCATTTTTGTGTAGGAAAATAAATGTTCCGCGCGGAACAAAAAGAGGAATATAAATGAACTATCAGATGGAAAATTACGATGTTGTCGTTGTCGGTGCGGGTCACGCAGGCGTTGAAGCCGCTTTAGCGGCGGCAAGACTCGGCTGTAAGACTGCGCTTTTCACCATTTCGCTCGACCAGATTGCCAATATGCCGTGTAATCCGTCAATCGGCGGAACGGCAAAGGGGCATTTAGTCCGTGAAATTGACGCTCTTGGCGGAGAAATGGGAAAAGCGGCGGACAAATGCTTCATTCAGAGCAGAATGCTGAACAGGGGAAAAGGTCCCGCTGTCCACAGCTTAAGAGCACAGGCGGACAGAGTTAAGTATCACAATTACATGAAGCACGTCTGCGAAATGCAGGAAAATCTCGACATTAAACAGGCTGAAATTACTGATGTGTATGCCGAAGACGGACATATTACAGGTATCGGAACAAAGCTTGGCGCAATTTACGGAGCAAAAGCCGTAATAATTGCTACAGGGACGTATTTAAAAGGAATTGTCTATGTCGGTGAGGCATCTTATAAAAGCGGCCCCGATAATGTTACGGCACCCGAGCTTTTGTCTGAATCCATAAAAAGGCTTGGAATTACCCTAAGACGCTTTAAAACTGGTACTCCATCTCGTGTTCACAGACGGAGCATTAACTTCGACATCCTTGAAAGACAGGATGGCGACGATGAAATTGTGCCATTCTCCTTTGAAACGACGGGCGAGCTAAAGAACTTGGTTTCCTGCTACATTTCATACACGAACGCCGAAACACACAAGGTTATCAAGGAAAATCTTCACCGATCTCCGCTTTACAGCGGAAAAATCGAGGGCGTAGGGCCGCGCTATTGTCCGTCAATTGAGGACAAGGTTGTGAGATTTTCCGACAAGCCGCGCCACCAGCTTTTCATCGAGCCGATGGGGCTTGACACCGACGAATATTACCTCCAGGGGATGTCGTCATCGCTCCCCGAGGACGTTCAGCTGAAATTTTTGCGCACCATAAATGGACTTGAAAACGTCGAGGTAATGAGAACGGCGTATGCCATTGAATACGACTGCTGTGACCCGACCGAGCTTCTCCCTACGCTTGAATTCAAGGCGGTTAAGGGATTTTTCGGCGCGGGCCAGTTTAACGGAACCTCCGGCTATGAGGAGGCCGCCGCTCAAGGACTTGTTGCGGGGATAAATGCCGCGAAATCGGTGTTGAACGGCGAACAGCTTGTCCTCGACCGCGCATCCTCATATATCGGAACGCTTATCGACGACATTGTCATAAAGGGATGCAGCGACCCCTACCGCATGATGACGTCACGAAGTGAGTACCGCTTGCTTCTCCGACAGGACAACGCCGACTTCCGCCTTACTCCGACGGGATATAAAATCGGGCTGATTTCTGAGGCGCGCTATCAGAAATTCCTCAACAAAATGCAGTTGATAAAAGCCGAATTTTCACGCGTTTCAAAGAAAACCATTCCGCCGTCAGAGGAGCTGAACCGACTTCTTGAAGAGCGCGAAACCTCCCCACTAAAAACGGGAATGAAGCTTTGCGACTTAATTCGACGCCCGCAGATGCATTATGATGATTTTGCGCCGTTTGACGACACGCGCACTGAGCTGCCGTTTGAGGTTAGAGAGCAGGTTGAGCTGAAAATCAAGTACGACGGTTATATTGAAAAGCAGATTCAGCAGGTCGAGCAGATGCGAAAGCTGGAGGAAAAGCGCCTCCCCGACATAAATTACAAGGACGTTTACGGTCTGCGGCTTGAGGCTGTCGAAAAGCTGAACAAGATAAAGCCGCTGAATATCGGGCAGGCGTCGAGAATTTCGGGCGTTTCGCCGGCGGATATTTCCGTTTTGCTCGTCTGGCTGGAGCATAGGGGGAGGGCGCAGAATGGAAACTAAGTTAAGTAATCTTTTTTCATCCTCAGGGCTTTCGCTTTCCGCAGTTCAGAACGAAATGTTCAGACGGTATGCGAGACTTTTAGTCGAGTGGAACGAAAAAATCAACCTCACCGCAATAATTGACGACGACGGAATATGCGAAAAGCATTTTTTGGACAGCGTTTTGCTGCTGAAATTCATAAATCTCCCCGAAAATGCAAGAGTTATCGATGTGGGAACGGGGGCAGGCTTCCCCGGAATTCCTTTAAAAATCATGCGAAGCGACATAAAACTTACCCTCCTTGACAGCCTTAACAAGCGGATAAACTTCCTGAATGCCGTATCGGACGAGCTTGCGCTTTCCGCTGAATGCATTCATTCAAGGGCAGAGGAGGGAGGAAGAAATCCCGCGCTCCGTGAGAAGTTCGATTTGGTGACGGCAAGGGCGGTTGCGGCTCTTCCTGTTCTTCTGGAGTATTGTCTTCCTTTTGTGAAAATCGGCGGTATTTTCGCGGCTTTAAAAGGTCCGAATGAGGATATTTCCGAAGCAAAATCCGCTGTAAATATACTCGGTGGAAAAATTTTATCGGTTAATGACTATAATCTTCCGTCGGGGGATTCACGAAGGCTGGTTCTCGTTGAAAAAATATCGCAGACTTCGACAAAATATCCTAGAAACAGCGGTCAGATTTCTAATAAAAGTCTTTAAAATTCATATTTTAGATCGTAATTTTAGAAAAAATGGATTATTTTAAGTGAAAATATTTGTGGAAATTATTTCCATAGCGTGTTATACTTTCAGTATTGAAGTTTAACACGCTTTTGTTTTATGAGGAGGAATTTAAAATGTCAGGATTGTTCGGAGGAGTTAAGGAAAAAGTTTTAAATAAGGTTGTACAAATTGATGTTGAAGAAATTGTCCCCAATCCGCATCAGCCAAGAAGATGCTTTGACGACAACGAGCTTGAGTTTCTTGCGGAAAGCATTAAACAGAACGGCATTCTTCAGCCGCTGACGGTCCGTAGAAGCAATAATACATATGAGCTGATTTCGGGTGAGCGGCGTTTGAGGGCGTCAAAAATTGCGGGGCTTTCGTCCGTACCGTGCATTATAATTGATGTTACGGAGCGTAATTCTGCGGTTCTTGCGCTTGTCGAGAACATTCAAAGACAGGATTTAAGTTTCTTTGACGAGGCTTATGCCATAGAAAAGCTTATTGATTTTTACGGAATGACACAGGAGGATGCGGCAATCCGCCTGGGAAAAGCGCAGTCCACTATTGCAAACAAACTCAGGCTGCTTAGGCTTTCCGAGGCGGAAATGCAGCTTATTAATGACGGGAATCTTACCGAGCGCCATGCGAGGGCACTTTTGAAAGTCATCGACAAGGACCTGCGGCTTAACGTGATCGAGCGGATAATTAAATTTAATTTGAATGTTGAGCGTACGGAAGCACTAATTGAACAGCTCCTTGAAACGCAAAAGGACAGAGAGAGCCTTAAAAGGCGCTCGGGGGCTTTTAAAGACGTAAGGCTTTTTGTAAATACGATAAATAAAGCAATTGAAACAATGCGGGCGGCGGGGATAAATGCCGATTCGACAAAAAGTGAAAGCAACGGCTATATCGAATACGTTGTGCGAATTCCGGTTGAGAAAAAGGCGGCTCAGGCTTAAGGTCATATCTATCTCTAATATATATGATTGTTCCGCGCGGAACAAAAATGCAGACGGGAGGATTCTCTTGTCTGCAATTTTTTATATAATTTCATAAATCATATGAAAAATGCGTTAAAAATGTTCCGCGCGGAACAAAAAATGTTGCATTTTCTGTCAGAGGTGATATAATAAATATATACTATTAAATTAAAAAAGGAGGGATCTGATGGGAAAGGTTGTAGCGGTAGCTAACCAGAAAGGCGGCGTCGGAAAATCTACGACGGTCGTCAACCTTGCGGCATATCTCGGAAGCACCGGAAAAAAAGTCCTCTGCGTTGATATGGACGCACAGGGGAACACCACCAGCGGCTTTGGAATAAAGAAAAAAACCGTAAAATATACGATTTATGATGTTCTTATGGGACAGAGCAGAATTCAGGACGCTATAATTAAAACGGATTTTCAAAATGTTTCGATAGTTGTATCGACCTCTGACCTTGCGGGCGGAGAAATTGAACTCGTCGATCTGGATAATCGTGCAAATCGCCTGAAAATGCAGGTTCTCACCTGTAAGCTCGACTATGATTACATATTGATTGACTGTCCGCCGTCGCTTAGCCTTCTGACATTAAATGGACTTTGCGCAAGTGACACGGTGTTAATTCCGCTTCAGTGCGAGTTTTATTCGCTTGAGGGACTGTCACAGCTTGTCGATACGATAAGACTTGTGCGTCAGCGGTATAATCCTGCAATTGACATTGAGGGAATACTTTTCACGATGTTCGACGGACGGCTTAATCTCACGAATCAGGTTGTTCATGAGGTCAAAAAGCATTTCCCCAAAAAGATGTTTAAAACGGTAATTCCGAGGAACGTAAGGCTTTCAGAGGCACCGAGCTTCGGGAAGCCGGTTATGTACTACGACAAATCCTCAAAGGGTGCGGAGGCGTATGAGGAACTCGGAAAAGAATTTCTCGCCGGAATAAAGTAATGTTCCGCGCGGAACAATTATAAAAGGAGGGGTAAAATGGCTAAAAAAGGCGGTCTTGGGATGGGACTCGATGCCCTTTTCACGGACAACACAAACGAGATTCAAACAAAACAGACGTTAAGGCTGAATGAAATCGAGCCAAACAGGGAACAGCCGCGCCGCGATTTTAATGATGAATCCATTTCGGCACTTGCCGATTCGATTAAGGAACACGGACTTTTACAGCCGATTGTCGTAAGACCGATTGACGGCGGCTATCAGATTGTTGCGGGGGAGAGAAGATGGCGTGCCTGCCGTATGATAGGGCTGTCCGAGGTTCCCGTGGTTATAAAGGACTTTACGGATTTTGAAACGGCTCAGGTTGCACTAATCGAGAATTTACAGAGAGAAAACCTCAACCCGATTGAAGAGGCTCTCGGCTATCAGACGCTTATGGACAAGTTCGGCATGACGCAGGAGGCAGTCTCAAAAACGATAGGGAAGTCCCGTTCGACGATAGCAAATTCACTTAGGATTTTGAATCTTCCTGCTGAAATCAAGGAAATGGTGCGGTCGGGGAGCATTACGATGAGCCACGCAAAGGCACTTATGTCGCTTGACGACGATGTTGTGCTTGAAACGGCGGAAAAAGCGGCGGCGGGGTATATCACCGCTAAGGGAATTGAAAAGCTTGCCGCAAAAAAAGACTCACCGAAAGCGGAGGAAAGCCGCGACAGCTACTACAAAGAGATGGAAATAAGCCTAAAAAATGAGCTTGGGCGCAAGGTTAAAGTCAGCTTTTCAGGGAACAAGGGCTCGCTTACACTTGAATTTTACGATAAAGAAGACCTATCAGAGCTTGCAAAAAGGCTCACAGAATAAAAATGTTCCGCGCGGAACAAAAGGAGTATAAAAATGCTGGATATTAAATTTGTCAGAGAAAACCCCGAAATCGTTAGACAGAACATCAAAAACAAGTTTCAGGACAATAAGCTTGCGCTTGTCGACGAGGTAATAGCACTTGACGCAGAATCACGCAAAACTCAGCAGGAGGCAGATACTTTAAGAGCCGAAAGAAACCGCATTTCAAAGGAAATCGGCGCGCTTATGTCACAGGGCAAAAAAAACGAGGCTGAGGAAACTAAGAAAAAAGTTACTGATGCTTCCACACATCTCGCCGAGCTTGAGGAAAAAGAAGCGGATTTAGAAGCTAAAATCAAGAAAATAATGATGACAATTCCGAATATTATTGACAAGAGCGTTCCGATAGGGAAGGACGACAGTCAGAATGTCGAGGTTGAACGTTTTGGCGAGCCTTTCGTTCCCGCATTTGAGATCCCTTATCACACAGAAATCATGGAAAAACTCAACGGAATCGACCTTGACAGTGCAAGAAAAGTAGCCGGAAACGGATTTTACTACCTCATGGGTGACATCGCAAGGCTCCATTCGGCTGTAATTTCCTATGCGCGCGACTTCATGATTGACCGCGGCTTTACCTACTGCGTTCCGCCGTTCATGATAAGAAGCGAGGTTGTAACCGGCGTTATGTCGTTCGCCGAAATGGACGCAATGATGTACAAAATCGAGGGCGAGGACCTCTATCTAATCGGAACGAGTGAGCATTCAATGATCGGAAAATTCATCGACACAATCGTTCCCGAGGAGAGCCTCCCCCACACGCTCACAAGCTATTCGCCTTGTTTCAGAAAGGAAAAGGGCGCTCACGGGCTTGAGGAACGCGGAGTTTACCGTATTCACCAGTTTGAAAAGCAGGAAATGATCGTTGTCTGCAAGCCGGAGGACAGCATGGCTTGGTACGATAAGCTTTGGAGAAACACCGTTGATTTGTTCAGAACGCTCGATATTCCTGTAAGAACTTTGGAATGCTGCTCGGGCGACTTGGCAGATTTAAAGGTGAAATCCGTTGACGTTGAGGCATGGTCGCCCCGACAGAACAAGTATTTTGAGGTCGGGAGCTGTTCAAACCTCGGCGATGCACAGGCAAGACGCCTTAAAATCCGCGTAAACGGCAAGGACGGCAAATATTTTGCGCACACGCTCAATAATACAGTTGTCGCACCACCGAGAATGTTGATTGCGTTCCTTGAAAACAACCTCAACGAGGACGGAAGCGTGAACATTCCCAAAGCATTACAGCCTTACATGGGCGGAAAGACCGTCATCGGAAAGTAATTCGGAGGGACGAAATGGACATAGATTTAAGCGAAAAAATCTGCCGTGACAGCTTAGAGCTTCCGTTTTACGACTGCGATTATAAAAAAAGGATAAAGATATCGACGCTTTTGAAAATTACCGCTCAGATTGCGGGGAAAGATTACACCGACCGCGGTCTTGGGCATGACTTTCTGTGGGAAAATCACTACGTTTTCCTCATTTCGCGGATAAGCATTCACATAGAAAAGTATGCGACGGAGCCTGAAATTCTCGACATTTCAACGTGGGAGTGCGGGAAGCGCGGGGCAATGTTCATGCGCGGATACCGTGTTGAAATGGGCGGTGAGGTTTATGCAGACGGCGAAAGCGGCTGGGTGGTTGTCAATCCCGAAACGCGCAAAATCCTCCGTCCGTCGTCATTCCCGTGGCAGATGCCGCAGATAGAAAATATGCCAGTCAAAGCAAAGCCGACGGACAAAATTGTTTGCGACAACCCCGAATTGGCGGGCGAGCATTTTGTAAAAATCAGCGACCTTGACGCAAACGGACACGTCTATAACGCTAATTACGCCGATATTGCGCTGAATGTGCTTTCGCCGGAGGAGTTTGAACGGGACATCGAGAACTTCCGCATAAACTTCGTGAACGAGGCTGTTCTCGGCGACAGGATAGACATTTTCAGAGAGGACAGCGGAAATGTTACGGTAATAATCGGGAAAATCGGTGATAAAATCTGCTTTGAAACGGAAACGGTATTCAAGTAATTTACAAAAAATTCAAATAAAAATGGGACTGTGATTACACAGTCCCATTTACTTTTACAGCATCCAAAGCTCGTCGGCGTATTCCTTAACCGTTCTGTCGCTTGAGAATTTTCCTGAATTCGCTATGTTCATCCAGCATTTTTTCGCAAAGTTTCGGCGGTCGTTATAATCTTTGTTCACACGGATTTTCGCCTCGCAGTAGCTGTCAAAATCCTTGCAGATAAAGTAATTGTCCGGCTTGTGCCAGGAAAATCCGTCGGTCAAACTCTTATAAAGGTCGTAGAACATTCCCGTGTCGCCGTCGTTCAGTGTTCCGTCGACAAGCGTGTTCATAACCTTTTTAAGGCGCTCGTTCTTGTAGTAAATATCCTCTTTCGGGCGGTATGTGGCTTTTATGCGTTCAATTTCCTCGACCCTTGCGCCGAAGATATATTCGTTCGCTTCGCCAGCCTCCTGTGCAATTTCAACGTTTGCGCCGTCAAGCGTTCCCAAAGTAACTGCGCCGTTCAGCATGAATTTCATGTTGCCGGTGCCGCTTGCTTCAAGTCCGGCGGTTGAAATCTGTTCGGAAACGTCAGCCGCGGGGATTAGCTTTTCAGCGTAGGAAACGTTGTAGTTCTTCACAAAAAGCACCTTGATTTTGTCCTTTGTCTGCGGGTCGCTGTTGATGAGCTTTGAAATTTCGTTGATGTACTTGATTATGCCCTTTGCGCGGCGATATGCGGGGGCAGCCTTTGCTCCGAAAATGAATACTGTCGGCTTAAAATCTCGGATTCGCCCGTCTTTAATCCCGAAATAAAGGTCCATAATTCCGAAAGCGTTTAAAAGCTGGCGCTTGTATTCGTGGAGGCGCTTAACCTGAATGTCAAAAATCCATGTCGGGTCAAGGGTTACGCCCTCGGCTTTTTTGATGTATTCGCAAAGCTGCTTTTTCTTTTCAAGCTTTATGTCGTTAAATCTGTTCAGCGTGTCGGTGTCGTCCGCGAACCATTCAAGCTTTTTGAGGAGTGAAAGCTCGGTTATCCAGCCGTCTGTGGCGATTTTTTCAGTGATAAGCGAGGAAAGCTCGGGGTTGCAAAGCCCTAACCAGCGGCGGGGAGTAATTCCGTTAGTTTTATTTTGAAAACGTTCGGGGAAAAGGGAATACCATTCCTTT
>DAOPYP010000040.1:0-13371 GCA_035352975.1 Oscillospiraceae bacterium | reverse complement strand
ATATAACTGTTCAGAGAGGCAAAAATGGACATATTTTTTAATTTTTTTTATTTTCTTCTTCTCTTATGATAGCTGTTAAAGTCAAAGCGTATCTGGTCGCAGATAAAGTCCAGCATTTCGGTTGTCGAGGTCATAATATCGTTCATGGTCTTTGTATCAATATCTATCGGGATGTCGGCGGGATAGCGCGTTTCTATGTAAAACCTGTTTAGGACGGTGCTTTTTTCAAGCCACTGCATAAACGTCCTGTCCATCATAACCGCCTGCTTGCATAGCCATGTGAGGTTGTGTCCGTCAAAAAGCTTTCTGTTTTTAAAAAGTAGATAACCTTTAAGTGCCTTTTCAATGCACTGCTGACAGTGAAAGGCGGTTGCGTTGAAACATCGCTCGTCCTCTATAAGAATTGAGGCGGCAAGGTGATCCTGCTTAGCATGATAAAGCCAGTCAAAATAACGCTTGCTGTCGGTGCTGTGAACGGTTCTAGCCATAGATAACCACCCCCGTGCTGTTCACCTTTTCAGCGAACGAGCCGAAATCTTCAATTAAATCCTCCCATTCGGATTTGTTGTAAATAATAATGTCAAACGGTATGGGGCAGTCTGTTTTAAGATAAAGCTGTCCCTCAAGCTCCGCCGTGCTTAATACGTCGTTTACGACAATACAAAGCTTAAAGCTTATAAGCTCATGTCTGGTGTTAAATTTATTGCTCACAAGAATAATCTTTTCCGGATGGCAAACGTCAATCACCTGATTCACAAGTGACAAAATCAATGGATTTATCTCGTTCATTTTTAATATCCTCCTCATATAAATTTTTAAAAAAAGCAAGGACTAAAACCATAGGTGAGTTGAAAAATATCGTTGTTTCGTTCGAACAATAGCTGTGCTCTTCATCAATATAGCATTTTGACGGCGGAGTTCCCTTAGGTATAAGCCAGCGGGAATAATCGTCGCTCCTTAACATATCCGCCCCGCCCACAAGCATTCCCGGTATAGGCATTTCAACATCGTCCGCGGCGCTCGGACGGTGATGCGGGCGAAGTACAGGGTTTGAACCGAAGCCCGTTACATAGCATTTCCCAATAGGATTTTTACCCAAAATATAGTTTAACTGTTCCTGCGCTGTGAAAATGTAATCTTTATTATGTGATATAGAATCGGCAATTATAAGAATAATTGCATATGTCAGAACCTTTACATTGCTTCCCCAGAGATAGCGGTTCCCGCCCATTGCTGTCTTATAACCGCTGTGCTTAATCATCGAGGCTATATTGTCCGCCCTGAAAATGAATGAGGATTTAAGAGAATCGAGAATCATCTGGTCTGTTGTGAAGCTGCTTCGTATATAGGATAAAGCTCCGAATCCCCCGACATTAAGCCAGCTCATGCCGGTTGTGTCAACCTTATAGAACAGTTCTGAGATTTTTTCGTGGAACGCTTCATTCCCTGTAAGCGTATAAAGCTCACACGCTGCCCAGAAAATATCGTCGTTAAGCTTTCTGTCGGAATATTCAACATTTAATAGTCTGTCGATATTTTCATAGGGCTTTACGCTCGGATTATTTAAAATCCATGCCCAGGCATTGACGGATGAAACCTTGAGGGTCTGCGAAAATATTTTGTCGAATTTTTCATAAATTCTTGAGGCAAGAGCAGTAACTGCAGAAAAATCCGCCGTCGATGCGGTTGTTTTATCATAAATAAAAAGCGGCTGAGAATCCTCCGACGGCATTATGTTTTCGGGATAGTTTTTTGATGATACCTTATGAAAAACGCCGCCGTCCTTGTCCTGCATTTTTAAAAGCCATTCAAGCTCAAACCGACATTCGCTCAAAATGTCGGGAACGTCGAATCTGCTTTCGGGGATATTGATTTTTTCGTTAAAGCAGTCGGGGAAAAGTTCATAAGCGTATAAAAGGTGTGCAAGGGCGGAGGATGCCGTTACCGTATACCGGCCGAAATCCCCTGCATCATGCCAGCCGCCTCTTACATCAATAAATACGGACGGGTCTGAAATAAGCGCAGCTTTTTCTGTGTGGCACTTTTTTCTTTTGTATTCGCCCGCAAATTGAGAGCGAAGGTCATATCCGCACCTTGAAAAATAAAACGTTTTAAGTGAATCCGAAAAAAAATCCGAATATGTGGCGGGGGATATTTTAAAGGGATATGACTTTAAAGAGCCTACCTTTAAAGTATATTCACCTTCGTCGCAAAAGTCTGAGAAATCCGCGGTAAAAACAAAATCCTGAGAAGCGACGTCTTCTTTTCCGTCAGTCAGAAGTCCTTTATAAACTTCTTTTCCGTCAGCATCTATAATTGAAAATTTTGAAGAGCCTTTACCGACATAACAAGCCGTTTTAAATCCGTCGGTATAGTATCCGAGCTGGTTGAGATGAATTCTATTTTTCAGTATTACCGCCCCCATATTTTAATATAAATATTATACATTATTTATATCTAAAAAAAAAGACTGAATATCATTTTATTCTTACAATTACAGTTTTTTTGATTACGTCACAGAACTTATAAGCGGGAATGCACAGCAAAAGCCAAAGGAACGTAAACAGCGCGCATATCTGTCCCATAAAGTTAAGCGGCAGCTTTGAATAGTCCCAAACATGACAGCCTAAGCGAACATTTACGATACAGCCGATAACAAATTCAATTGTTGTAATAATAAAAGAGCCGAGAACACATTTTTTAATTCGGCAGCTTTTCCCGAATATTTCTTCAATCCTGTAAAGCAGTATAAGGCATATTCCGCCTGTGATGCCCATAGACCAGTGTGTACGCCCGCGCCATAATATTTCTATAAGGCAGTAAAGTATGCTCCCCATTGAAAAAAGAATGCCGTCTTCTTTAACCTTTCTCATATTTCCTCCGAAATCGATAATTTTAACGAAATTATTATTTCCGGGAAATGATTATTTTATTAATTCTGTCAGACTTATTTGATTGAATTAACCACGATTATGTGATATACTATAATAAATAAAGTTAATATTGACTTAAATCATTATTGAGGCTATAATATTTGATTAATAAGTTTATAAAGGAGATTGAAAATATGGCATATTTTTTTGAAGGGCAATCGCATACATTTGATGAATACCTTCTCGTTCCGGGATATTCATCCGCGGAATGCGTCCCTGTAAACGTCAGCCTAAAAACACCCGCAGTAAAATTTAGAAAAGGTGAAGAACCGTCTATTGCCATGAATATTCCGCTTACGAGCGCAATAATGCAGTCTGTTTCTGATGACAAAATGGCTGTTGCATTGGCTAAAGAGGGCGGAATTTCTTTTATTTTCGGCTCACAGTCGATTGAAAGTGAAGCGGCTATGGTTGCAAGAGCAAAGGCGTATAAAGCGGGCTTTGTCGTAAGCGACTCAAATATTTCTCCGGATAAAACGTTAAAGGATATTCTTGATTTAAAAGAAAAAACAGGGCATTCAACCGTTGCCGTAACAACGGACGGAACGGCTAACGGGCGTCTTGTCGGGATTGTCACAAGCCGTGATTACCGCATAAGCCGAATGAGCCTTGACGCAAAAGTAAGCGAATTTATGACGCCTGTTGAAAATATCATTTCCGCACCAAAGGGGACAACTCTTTCCGAAGCAAACGATATTATCTGGGAGCATAAGCTTAACTCTCTCCCCATTGTTGACAGCGACGGAAAGCTTATTTATATGGTATTCAGAAAAGACTATTCGGCGCATAAAGAAAATCCGAATGAGCTTCTTGACCAGTCAAAAAGATATATTGTCGGCGCTGGTATAAACACAAGGGATTATGCAGAAAGAATTCCCGCACTTTTGGAAGCAGGTGCCGATATTCTCTGTATTGACTCGTCAGAGGGCTTTTCCGAATGGCAGAAGCTAACCATTGACTTTGTACGAAAGAATTACGGTGAAAGTGTAAAGATCGGCGCCGGAAATGTCGTTGACCGTGAGGGATTTTTATATCTTGCAAAAGCGGGTGCTGATTTCGTCAAGGTCGGAATAGGCGGCGGCTCAATCTGTATCACTCGTGAAACAAAGGGAATCGGAAGAGGACAGGCTACCGCAATAATTGAAGTTGCAAAGGCTCGTGATGAATATTTTGAAGAAACGGGAATTTACGTTCCTATCTGTTCTGACGGCGGAATAGTATACGACCATCACGTTACACTTGCACTTGCTATGGGCTCAGACTTTATAATGCTCGGAAGATATTTCGCACGCTTTGACGAATCCCCCACAAACAAAGTGAACGTAAACGGAACCTATATGAAGGAATACTGGGGCGAAGGCTCAAACCGCGCAAGAAACTGGCAGAGATATGATCTCGGCGGTGCACAGAAGCTTTCCTTTGAAGAGGGCGTCGATTCATACGTTGCATATGCGGGAAGCTTAAAAGACAACGTAAGCCTCACATTAAGCAAGGTAAAATCAACAATGTGCAACTGCGGGGCGCTTACAATCCCTGAACTTCAGACAAAAGCAAAGCTCACTCTCGTTTCCTCAACAAGCATTGTCGAGGGCGGCGCGCACGATGTTGTCTTAAAAGATAAAAACGTTACAAATATTAAATAATTATAATAAGAGCAGTCTTTTAAAGGCTGCTCTATTTTTATGCAAATATGTTGCAAATCGTCAAAAAGTGTTGTATAATTATATATAAATTATTAACAGTGGGGGTATTCTAATGGACTCTTTGATTTTATTCGGGTTAAGCGCTTTGTCTTATGTGCTTTCCCTTGTTACGATAGGAATATGGACTAATAACGACGCAAAAAGAAAAAATCTCAATAACAGACTTTGGACCGCCATAACAGTAATAATCCCGTTTTGTATAGGCTTCGCTATATATTTTATAGCTAATCCCAAAAGCAGCATAATTCAATGCCCTTACTGCAGATACATAGGCAAAATTAAAAATGCACAATGTCCATGGTGCGGCGCTAGGCTAACGGATATATTCCAAAAGCCGCAGACCGATTCGGCAAACAAAAAATTCCTGGTAATGTATTTTGTCTTTTCAGGATTAACGGCGGTATTTTACATACTTTCAGTTGTGTTCATTTTCATATAATTATAAAAACGGACTTAATGTCCGTTTTTTATTGCATTCCGCTATTGAAATAGTTAAGAAATAATGATAAAATTAATAGATTGATATTTTTTGAAAATAATATAAACATACAGATATTTGGAGGAATTGTTTTGTCGGATATAAAAAACGAAATTGAAAAAAGACGTACCTTTGCAATTATTTCTCACCCTGACGCTGGTAAAACCACGCTCACCGAGAAATTTCTGCTTTACGGCGGGGCAATATCGCTTGCCGGTTCGGTTAAGGGAAAGAAAACTGCAAAGCACGCCGTTTCGGACTGGATGGAGATTGAAAAGCAAAGGGGTATTTCTGTAACGTCCTCCGTTCTTCAGTTTAAATATGACGGCTATTGTATAAATATCCTTGACACGCCGGGACATCAGGACTTTTCAGAGGACACCTATCGTACGCTTATGGCGGCGGACTCCGCTGTTATGGTAATTGATGCTTCAAAGGGTGTTGAAAACCAGACACGAAAGCTTTTTAAGGTCTGCGTTATGAGGAAGATTCCGATTTTCACATTCATAAATAAAATGGACAGAGATGCGCAGAATCCCTTTGACCTTGTAGCTGAAATAGAAACCGAACTCGGAATAAAAACCTATCCCGTCAACTGGCCTATCGGCTCGGGCAAGGAATTCAAGGGCGTTTTTGACCGTCAGAAGCGCCACATAATATCCTTCACCGCAAACAACGGACAGCACGAGGTTGAGGCACACGAAACGGATATAAACGACCCCGCCCTTGCTGACCTTATCGGTGAGGAGCACAGACAGATTTTATCCGATGATATTGAGCTTTTGGACGGCGCGTCGGACGAATTCGACCTTGACCTTGTTCACAAAGGCGAGCTTTCGCCTGTATTTTTCGGCTCCGCACTCACAAATTTCGGCGTCGAGCCTTTTCTTGAAAGCTTTCTTAAAATGACAACCTCACCACTTCCCAGAATGTCAACGGAGGGGGAAATAAATCCGTTCTCCGATAAATTTTCCGCATTTGTCTTTAAAATTCAGGCAAATATGAACAAGGCTCATCGTGACAGAATTACGTTTATGCGCATTTGTTCGGGGAAATTCGACAAGGACATGGAGGTTTATCATGTTCAGGGCGATAAGAAAATGAAGCTTTCACAGCCTCAGCAGATTATGGCGCAGGAGCGTGAGGTGATCGACGAGGCATATGCGGGTGACATTATCGGCGTATTCGATCCGGGAATTTTTTCAATCGGCGATACGGTGTGCGCTCCCGGGCAGAAATTTCAGTACGAGGGTATTCCGACCTTTGCGCCTGAGCATTTTGCAAGAATACGTCAGAAAGACACGTTAAAGAGAAAGCAGTTCATCAAGGGAACCGAGCAGATTGCACAAGAGGGCGCAATTCAGATTTTTCAGGAGCCTAACACGGGTATGGAGGAAGTCATCGTCGGCGTTGTCGGCGTTCTCCAGTTCGAGGTTCTCGAATACCGCCTTAAAAACGAATATAACGTTGATATTATCCGCGAGGGGCTGTCTTATCAGTATCTCCGCTGGATTGACAAGGCTGAAACCGAAGTGAAAAATCTTATTCTCACGTCGGACACAAAGGTCGTTCAGGACTTTAAGGGGAGATACCTACTCTTATTTACAAGCGAATGGAATATCCGCTGGGCGCTTGAGAAAAACGACGGTCTTGTTTTATCTGAATTCGGGAAATAATTTAAATAAAAATCCTGCCCATACGGACAGGATTTTTTAATTTATTCAATTCCGTTCTTTTGTTTATAAGTCAGCGAGTCGACAAATCGTGTGGGTTTATCTGTTTTTACCGACAGTTTGTCATAAGAAGTCTCGTCGACAAATTTAAAGGTTTCAAGCGAATCGTTTGTTTTGCCTCCGCCTGTTAAAGTATTTTCATCAACATATGCGTAACCCGAACCACTTACATTTCCCATTTCATCTTCGCCCCAGGATGTTAAAATAGCCGTTTCTTCAATACCGGGGTAGATTATTGAACGATATTTTATGGGCTGTGACAATTTGTCAGCACGCTTTTGAAGATTTGCTTTAAGCTCTTCAAGGTCTTTGCCTGTTCGGGTTTTAAGAGCCTCTTCATTCCCATAGCTTGCATATTCAAAATAGTCTACATCTTTAAGCTGAATAGTGCCTTCTTTTGTCACCTCAAGATAATACTGTTCAGTGTCGCCGTCGACATAATATCTCCCGACCTTAAGCTCGGGACCGGGGACATTTCTCGGCTCCTCGGCAGTAACAGGAGCCGTAAGCTTATTTATAATAACGAACCCAGCCGTGAAAAGTGCGATTAAAATTACAAAAATCGGTATGATTTTTATAAGCTTTTTTGTGGTCATAATAAATTCCTCCTTTTATCGTACATAATTTACGCCATTTGCGTTAATGCAATTTGGTGAATAGCTTCCTTGAACAAAATTATATCCGGAATAATATGTGCCCGAACCAGATAAAGTATAAAATTCCATATATCCATAATATTCCGATAAAAAACTATTTAATTGTATCAATGTTCCTGTAGCATTACCAGCACTAATGTATCTACCTTCATTATTTAAGGCTTTTACACAAATTATGTCGTTTGTTTCAACTTCAATAAAAGAGCGTACATCGCCAGATTCGTATACTCCTACATAATTAGGATTTATATAAGCCGATACAGGGATAGAAATAACAAAACCAATTACAAGACAGCAAAGAATACTCACGATTTTTTTCATCAGACTTCCTCCTTAAAATTTAAAATTCAGATAGCTTTCAGCTTAAATAAACCAACTTAACCATCTCCCTAATACTGTATAATTCCATTATACTCCTCCGCTTTGGGAAATCAACACATTTTTACATTTTGTAACTTTTAAGGAATATTTTTGTAATTTTGCACAAAAATATTCAATCGCATTATAAACTTAAATAAAAATCCTGTCCGTTCGGGCAGGATTTTTTTCTGATACTTCTTTAATTTAATTTTACAGCATAATATTTAATTATATTTCAATATTTATTATTTAAGGGGTATGCACCGTGAAAATCAGAAAAATTTTAGCTGTTTTTATTTCAGTTTTATTTTGCATTGTTATTTTATCTGGCTGTATTCCTCAAACAAATGGTAAGATTAAAATTGGTGTTATTCAGTTTACTCAATTCCCTGTAATTGACAGCATAAGAAAGAGCATTACTCAGCGAATGATACAGCTTGGCTATATCGACGGCGTAAACAGCGAGTTTGAATATAGAAATGCAAACGGAGATTTTGCGGCGGCAAACGCTATTGTTGACGAATTTATTCAAGGTGAAAAAGATATAATTATATCAATATCGACTCCAGCTACAATGGTGGCAGCAAAGGCATCAGATAAAATCCCTGTTGTATTTGCCGCGGTTTCTGATCCAGTCGGAGCGGGCATAGTTGATTCCCTTGAAGATACTGGAAAGAATATAACAGGAACGTCAGATCCAATACAGATAGCTAAAAACTTTGACCTTGCATTTTTGCTTACGCCAAACATCAAAAAGCTGGGGTATATTTATAATCCCGCTGAAAAAAATTCAATTAAAAGTCTTGAAGAAATCAAAGAATACTTAAAAGGCAAAAACGTCGAACTTGTTGAATCAAAAGTAAATACTCCGGATGAGGTCCCTGATGCGGCAAAGGAATTGATTAAAAATGTTGATGCGATCTTTATTCTTAATGATAACACAGTCGCAACAGCTATGCCGTTAATTGGTCAAATGGCGATTGATGCTAAAATCCCCGCGTATGTAGCAGGCGGATTAATGGTTTCCGAAAATGGCCTGGCACATGTGGGAATAAAATATGATGAACTTGGTAAAGAAACCGCGAATATGGCGGCACAAATTTTAGGAAAAGAAAAGCAAGCAAAGAACATTTCTGTAAAAACTTTTGATGACGACCTATATACCTATATAAACTTAGACACTGCCGATAAAATCGGGGTGACAATTCCTAATGATATTTTGGGCGCACCGAATACGATACTTTATATGAATACAAACAATTATAATAATTAGAAAAGTATAAATTAATTTTACGCCATAAAACTAATATTTATTTAAGGAGTAAAGCTGTGAGAATCAGAAAAATTTTATCCGTTGTTATTTCAATCATATTTTGTATGGTTGTTTTATCCGGATGTCTTCCCCAAACAGAGGATAAAATAAAAATCGGCATAATACAGTTTACTCAGTTTCCGACACTTGATGCCGTACGTCAAGGCTTTACCATGCGTATGAGAGAGCTAGGCTATATTGACGGTTTAAACAGTGAATTTGAATATAAAAGTGCAAACGGAAGTTTTGAAGAAGCAAATGAAATTGTTGACAATTTTATTGAAGATAAAAAAGACATCATCATATCGATATCAACGCCTGCCACAACAGTGGCGATGAAAGCGGCGGATAAAATTCCTGTTGTATTTGCAGCAGTTTCTGACCCGGTTGGAGCGGGAATTGTTGATTCGCTTGAAAGCACAGGAAGAAACATAACTGGAACGTCAAATGTAATAAGGATAAAAGAAAATCTTGACCTCGCATTTCAGCTCACGCCAAACATCAAAAAGTTAGGATATATTTATAACCCCGCAGAGCAGAATTCAATTAAAAGTCTTGAAGGAATTAAAGAATACTTAAAAGGCAAGGACGTTGAAATAATTGAAACAACCGTCAATAGTCCAGCGGAAGTACCCGCCGCAGCGCAGGAATTGATTCAAAAGGTTGATTCACTCTTTGTCCCGAACGATAACACGGTTGCAGCAGTTATGCCGATAATTGCAAAAATGGCGATTGACGCTAAAATACCCGCATATGTCGGACTTGAACTGATGGTTAAAGAAAACGGGCTTGCAAATGTGGGGATACGTTATGAAACCATGGGAAAAGAAACCGCAAACATAGCTGCGGAAATTTTAGGCGGAGAAAGACAGGCAAAGGACATCCCCGTAGAAATTTTATCAGACGATTTATATACATTTATAAATATAGATACCGCAAAAAAGATTGGACTAACAATCCCTGATAAAATTTTAGGCGCACCCAAAACAGTGCTTTATACAGCACCGAAATGATTATATAAACAGCAAATATACGGACTGAATTTAGTCCGTATATTTTTTTATTGATTTTCAATGAATTACCTAAGTACGTAAAATACAAAAAGCTTCTCAAATTATGAGAAGCCATTGAATGGTACCCCCGGCGAGAATCGAACTCACGACTGCCCCTTAGGAGGGGGCTGTTAGATCCACTTAACTACGGAGGCAGATATTTATGCCGCAAAAAGACAGCATAAATATTATATCATATTAAAAATATTATTTCAAGCATTGTTTTAATAGTTATACGATTACTGACTATTGAACTTTACCACGGCTTTTTCCCATCAAGCCAGCCGTTATTTCTCCAGTAGTCATTATCGACTTTGTTAAATCCCCCGCCCTTTTGCATAAGGCGAATGAATTTAAACAGCAGCTTCACATTTAAAGAAGGCTTTACTTTTCCTGATTTTCTTTTAATTTTTTCTGCAAGCTTTTTAATGTCTGATTCAATTCGGTTTCGTTTTTTATCCTTTACTCCGTTCCATGACGCTGCCGCAACATTGCTCCCGTATGTATATATTCTCCCCACACCCCAATAAAATAGGCTGTCTTTAATGTCCTTTATGGTTGATTTAGTTCCTCCGCCTGCCGCCGTTGCAATTATAACCGCCTGCTTTGAAAACATTTTTTCAGAGGGGCGGTGAACCATCCAGCGGTAAGCATAATGGTCAAGAAGCGTTTTCATCTGTCCTGTGGTGTGAAAAACAAAGACGGGCGTCGTGAAAATAAGAACGTCAGCCGCATCGATTTTTTCGGTTAGTTTTGACGTATATTCATAATGCGGGCATTTTTCTTCACTATTCATTACACAGGCGGCACAGCCCATGCAAAAATGAGGAATCGCCTCGGGAAGAAACAGTTCTTCAACAGTGTCATTTTCCCCCGCGATATTTTCACCAAGGATACGTCCCGTGTTATAAGTCGACTGTTTTCGCATAGTGCCGTTTATCGTAAGAATGTTCATGAAATCAGCTCCTTTAAATTATGAAACAATTATATCACATAAAAAAGAAAAAGCCCAGCTTTTCGCTGAGCTTTTTCTTCGGACCGAGCCTCCGCTTATGCGGGGACTTTTTTTATGCTGTCCTAAGCTTATTGCTTGAATTACTGGAGAAGCTGGAGAACGCCCTGTGGCAATGTGTTTGCCTGAGCAAGCATAGCCTGTGAAGCCTGTGAAAGGATCTGATTCTTTGTGAAAGCCATCATTTCCTTAGCCATGTCAACGTCACGGATACGTGATTCAGAAGCTGTCAAGTTTTCAGAAGCAACGCCTAAGCTGTTAATTGTGTGTTCCATTCTGTTCTGGAGAGCACCGAGGTCAGCTCTTGTTCCTGAAACCTGGTTGATAGCATCATCGATAACCTTGATAGCATCATTAGCCTTACTTCTTGTTGCTACGCTGATCTTGTTGATACTGTCAGCAGTTTTAACTTCCTTAACAATATTACCACTGCCGTCAAGAACGTCGTTTCCTGCTGTGTCTTTCTTAGATGTGAGAGTACCGATTGTTGCAGATGACATATTTTCAACATTAAGTTCAACTCTCTGATCAGCTGTTCCGTTAGCACCAATCTGGAATATTAAACCTTCGTGAGCAGTTGCAACACCAGAAATAGCAGCACTTGTTGTTGTCAGCTTAGCTGCAACTCCGGAATCACCAGCAACGACGATGTCGCTTCCTGATGTAGATAAATTCAATGCAGCAGCAGTTGAAGCGGCTGTACCGTCAGCAGCGAGAGCGTTAAAGAAAGCATCCTTAATTTTTGAAGCATCTGCGCCTGTAGCAGCAAGTGAGATACGACCTGCAGCAGCAGTTCCGCCAGCAGCAACTAATTCAACAGTTTTGCCTTCGTATGTGAAAGTATCGCCAGCCTTAAGGTTTGCAGCATTAATTGTATAAGCTCTGTTAGCAGCTGTTGCTTTTCCAGCAACACTTGTTGCTACTGAAGATGTACCGTCAGCCATTGAGAATTTCAAGCTGGAAGCACCGCCTGTATAAGCAACCTTAAGATCAGTATCTGTTCCGAGCTTAGCTGCGATGTTAGCAGCGGTAGCAGCAGCGTTACCACCTATTGCAATGTCACCAGCAGCAGAAGCTGTTGTCTTCATTGTATAAGTTGTGCCGTTGACTGAAAGCTGTGTGCCGTCGTCAAGGTTATTAGCCAATGAAAGTGTTGTTTCAATAGTCTTAGGTGTTGTGCTTCCGAATGTTGAAGCCCACTGTACAGTTTTATCAGAAATCTTTCCTGCGTCTGCAGTAATTGTTAACTTATTGTCTGCACCTGTAGTAACAGCCTTCATGCCGTTAGTAACAGCCTGACCGTTGACAGCTGTTTCCAATGCGTTAGCGAGTTCCTGACCTGTTGCATCTTTAAGAGCTTTGCCGCCGACATTAACTCTTACAGCACCTGCATTTGTCAATGCTGTTGTTGTGTCATCAGCAAATTCGTACTTTGTTCCGTTTAAATCTACAGTATATCCAGCCTTAAGCTTTTCAGTAGAAGCAGTATAGCCTGAGAAGTCTACAGAAATATTATCCTGCTGTTTTGTGCTTATTACTGTTGTTGGGTCAATAGCTAGAGTCTGAGTTTTACCTCTTAATTCAACAGTAGCATTACCGGCTGTTGCTGCTGCTGCAGTTACATCTAAGTTACCAGCGTTAGCGGTAACAGCAGTTTCAATTGCATCAGCGATAGCTGTATTGAAAGCACCAGCATTTGCAGCAGCCTTTGCAGCAGCAATATCAACTGTCAGAACTGATTTATCACCAGATAAAACATTTCCGCCGCCGTCGCTAAACTTAATTGTCAGGTTATCAACTTTAATTGATGCTTCTCTGTTTATTAATTCGCCGACCTTTGTATTAGCAGTAGCAACACTGGTAACAGCCGTAAAGCCAGTACCAGCAGCACCGCCGACAGTAGCAGCATCCATTGCGATAGTCAATGTAGCACCGCCGTCATTAGCACCAGCAGCAGATTCAGCAAGAGCAGCAGCTGTTACGCCGTTATTACCCTGGCTTACAGCACCGAGATTTGTTGTTGCGGCAATAGTAGTATTAGGAGCACCCTCAGCAGCTTTTTCAGCATTAGCAATTGTAACACCTGTTACTGTTGCGGTACTTGCAGCATTTGTCTTTGTTGACATAGCAGC
>DAOPYP010000039.1:0-13388 GCA_035352975.1 Oscillospiraceae bacterium | reverse complement strand
ATGATATGAACCGTCAACAAGAATAGCTTTAAGTCCGGTAACGGGACAGCCAGCAAGAACTCCCTTTTTTACGCAGTCCTGCAAGCCCTTTTCAACTGCGGGGAAGAAGTTCTTAGGAACAGCTCCTCCGAATACTTTCTCTTCAAAAACAAGATTTTCACTTAAACAAGGCTCAAACTCAATCCAGACATCGCCGTACTGACCGTGTCCGCCCGACTGTTTCTTGTGTTTGCCCTGGACCTTGACTTTTTTGGTAATGGTTTCTCTGTATGCGATTTTGGGTGCGGTAAGAATAATATCTGCGCCGAACTTATTTTTAAGCTTTGAAGCTATAACTTCAAGATGCTGTTCGCCCATTCCGCTTAAAATCTGTTCGTGAGTATATGAATCCTGCAAATATGTAATGGTATGGTCTTCTTCAAGCATACGCTGAATACCTGTTGAAATCTTGCTTTCGTCGCCCTGTGATTTTGCTTTTACCGCCATTGAAAAACAAGGCTTCGGAAATTCAATTCCCTCAAAGCTTACAACTCTTGAAGCGTCACAGAGCGTATCCGATGTATTTGCATTAAGCTTGGCGGCAACAACAATATCACCCGCACAAGCACTTTGAATTTCGTCCTGACGTTTTCCGAAAAGACAATAAAGCTTTCCTATTTTTTCAGTTTGTTTTGTAGCTGCATTAATAACGTCGGAATTCGAATTGAGCTTACCTGAAATTATTTTAATATAGGACATTTTACCTACAAACGGATCAGCAACTGTTTTAAATACAAAAGCCGACAACGGGTCGTTTTCGTTAGTTGATATTTCAACAATATCTCCGCTTGGATTTATAGCTTCCGTTACTTCATTTTCAGAAGGGGCGGGGACAAGAAGCGAAATCTCCTTTAAAAGCATATCGACACCCGCAAGGGTAACCGAGGAAGCGCAGGTCACGGGAGTGATTTTACCCTCGTTCATTCCTTTGTGAATTCCCTTAACAAGCTCTTTTTGTGTGAATTGTTCACCTGAAAAATATTTCTCGAAAAGCTCATCATCAGTTTCGGCAACAGCTTCGCTGACAGCGGCAATAAGTCCGTCAAGGCGGTGTTCGGATTCAGGCATATCCGTTTCAACGGCATTGCCCTTTGCATCATATGTATAAGCCTTCATTTCAATAAGGTTTACATATGATACAATTTTTCCGTCACGCATAGTTGGAACAACTATAGGGCACACCGACGGCCCGAATGAAGCTTTAAGCTGTGAAAGGACTTTATAAAAATCTGCATTTTCTTCATCAAGCTTAGTTACGACAAACATTCTTGATTTTCCTTTTGCCAAAGCGCTTTCATAAGCCTTTTCGGTTCCAACCTTTACGCCGGATTTCCCTGAAACGGCAATAATTGCAGTACCGCAGGCGGTAATTCCCTCCTCCGTTCCTCCCACAAAATCAAAAAGGCCGGGGGTGTCGATAAGATTGATTTTAAGCCCGTCATATTCAAAATATGCCAGAGCCGAGCTTAATGTAGCTTTTCTTTTTATTTCCTCGGCGTCAAAATCACAGATTGTATTCCCGTCAGCGACTTTTCCAAGTCTGTCTGACATTCCAGCCTTATAAATCAAGGCTTCTGCAAGCGATGTCTTTCCTGAGCCGGAATGACCTGCAAGCGCTATATTTTTAATTTTTTCTACGCCGAACTGTTTCATTTTTGTTTCTCTCCCAACATTAAGATGATAGTTGTATAGTTTAAACAATAATTTGTTTTTATCTATTTTCTAATTATATATTTTTAAACAAAAATATTCAAGCATTATAAAGCAATTTCTACATATTTTAATATTTTCGACATAATATTTTGTTTAATATTAACAAACATAAATGCAAAAAAAGAACGGCAAAACTGCCGTTCTTTAAAAAACTTTATATTTCTAAAAAATTATGCCTTATTTACAGAGCCGAAAAGCTCCATCTTTTCTTTAACTGTTGCCTTAATTGCTTCAAAGCCTGGTGCGAGAAGCTTTCTAGGGTCGAAGCCCTTGCCCTGAAGATCTTTTCCTTCTTCGATATATTTTCTTGTTGCAGCCTGGAATGTAAGCTGGCATTCAGTATTTACGTTAATTTTTGCTACTCCGAGAGAGATTGCCTTTTTAATCATATCTTCAGGAATACCTGTTCCGCCGTGAAGAACGAGAGGCATATCGCCTGTTTTAGCCTTAACTGCTGCAAGTGTTTCAAATGAAAGTCCAGGCCAGTTTGCAGGATATTTACCGTGAATATTTCCGATTCCTGCTGCGAGCATTGTTACGCCGAGGTCTGCAATCTGCTTGCATTCATCGGGATCAGCACATTCGCCTGCGCCGACAACTCCGTCTTCTTCTCCGCCGATTGAGCCAACTTCAGCTTCAAGAGAAATGCCCTTTTCGTTGCAGATTTTAACGAGTTCTGTTGTCTTTGCAATGTTTTCTGCAATCGGATAGTGTGAGCCGTCGAACATTATTGAAGAAAAGCCTGCGTCGATGCACTTCAAAGCGCCCTCATATGAGCCGTGGTCAAGGTGAAGAGCAACTGGAACAGTAATTTTTAATTCATCAATCATAGCCTTAACCATTGCGGAAACTGTTTTATAGCCTGTCATATATTTTCCTGCGCCCTCTGAAACACCGAGAATAATAGGAGAATTGCTCTCCTGTGCTGCAATAAGAGCTGCCTTAGTCCATTCAAGGTTATTGATATTGAACTGACCTACTGCATATTTTCCGTCTCTTGCCTTGTTGAGCATTTCTTTAGCTGATACTAACATAATTTTATGACCTCCTGATATTTTTGACTTTTTTATATAATTAGTATAACTTAAAATCTATAAAAATGCAATGTATTTTGACATTTTTTTATCAGAGAAAAAGCGGCTTTAATGCAATCGCTAAATTATGCATTATAACCGCTTTAATTTTTATTTAAAATCCAAGAATTTTCTGGAAATCGGAAGATATTTTGTCTTCAAGTGCTTTGGCATCGTCCATTGTTTTTCCTGTGGTAGTATAATAAGCCTTGATTTTCGGCTCTGTTCCCGACGGACGGATAATTACGCTTGCATCATTCGTGAGAGTAAATGCAAGAACGTCCGATTTAGGGAGGGTAAGCTTGCTTTCTGTATTATTTTCCTTGTTAATTTCAATTCCCGAAACGTAGTCGGCAAATTTAAGAACTTTAAGTCCGCCGATTTCAGATGGTGTCTGTTCGCGGAGCATAGTCATAAGCTCCTTCATTTTTTCCATTCCAGCGGCACCCTCGCAGGTAAAGCTTTTCTGTGAATGAACATAAACACCGTACTTTTTGTACATTTCTTCACGTGCCTGAATAAGCGAAATTCCCTTTGTACGATAAAATGCAGCCATTTCGCATATCAGCATTGAAGCGACAACAGCATCCTTGTCGCGGACATATGAGCCAGCAAGATAGCCGTAACTTTCTTCAAATCCGAAAATGTAGCGGTTTTCCTGATTTTTTGTTTCAAGGAAGCCTATCTGTTCGCCTATAAATTTAAAGCCTGTCAGCACGTCGATAATTTCTACACCGTATTCTTCGGCAATTTTTTTGACAATGTCGGTTGTAACAATCGTTTTTACGCAAATCGGATTTTGCGGCATTGTTTTGAGCTTTGTTCTTTCAGAAGCAATATATTCAAAAAGCATTGCTCCCACTTCGTTTCCGCTGAAAAGAACATAGCTTCCGTCGGGCGACGGAACGGCAATTCCTACACGGTCACAGTCCGGGTCTGTTGCAAGGAGAAGGTCGGGCTTTACCTTTTCGCAAAGCTCTAGTCCTACTGCAAGAGCTTCTTTTATCTCAGGGTTGGGGAAAGGACAGGTTGTGAAGTTTCCGTCAGGGTTTTCCTGCTCGGGAACAACCGTTACGTCGGAAATTCCGATTTTGTTCAAAATCGCTCTTACAGGCTTGTTTCCTGTACCGTTTAAAGGAGTATATACTACTTTAAGTCCGCTTGATGCACAAAGATCGGTGTGAATGCCTTGTTCCTTTACCTTTTCAATGTATTTATCAAATACGCTTTGTGCTATGATTTCGATTTTTTCCTCTTTAATTCCATCCTCAAAGGACATAATTTTTGCCCCGCCGAACATTTCAACCGAGTTGATTTTATTCGTCATGATTTCTGCCGCTTCAAGCGTAATCTGACATCCGTCAGCGCCGTAAACCTTATAGCCGTTATATTTTGCGGGATTATGGCTTGCAGTAACGACAATGCCTGCGGAGCATTTCAATTCCCTAACAGCAAACGAAAGCATAGGCGTCGGCATAAGTTCGGGGTAAATATATACCTTTATTCCGTTTGCGGCAAGTACGGATGCTGCTTCCTTTGCAAAAATGTCGGACTTTATTCTGCTGTCATAAGCAATGGCAACGCTTCCGTTACTGAAAGTTTCATTGACATAATCAGCAAGCCCCTGAGTCGCGCGTCTTATGGTATATATATTCATCCTGTATGATCCGGCACCTATTACTCCTCGGAGTCCGCCTGTCCCGAATTCAAGGTCGCGGTAAAATCTGTCCTTTATAGCTTCATTGTCATCCTTAATTGAATTAAGCTCCGTGACAAGGTCATTGTCACCGACAGCCTTTTCAAGCCAAAGTTTGTAAAGTTCTTTTTCGTTTATCATTTATTATCATACCTTTCATAAAATCTTTCGGCAATAATTTTTTGAACAAATATATTAAATTATATCATATAAACATTGAAAATGTAAAGCTTTTTTAATTTTTTAATAATGAACTTGAAATAAAAGTCTGTTTGTGATAAACTAAAATATGACAAATTACTTTAATAATAACTGGGGATAGTCAAATGTTTACAAAAATCAACAGTATAGGTCTTCTTGGGCTTAATGCGTTTCCCGTTGACGTCGAAATCGAAATCAGCAGGGGAATTCCCTCGTTTGATATTGTCGGACTTGCCGACGTAGTAGTAAGAGAAAGCAGAGAGCGGATAAAAGCGGCTCTCCGTTCGTGTGAGATTGCTTTTCCGCCGTCAAAGGTTATGATCAATCTCGCTCCCGCCGATACAAAAAAGACAGGCTCTGTTACCGATCTTGCTATTACCGCCGCCCTTTTAAAAATTATGGGACATATTTCTGTCGACCTTGACGATTCCGCCTTTATCGGTGAGGTTTCTCTAAACGGCGCGATACGTCATGTAAACGGCGTTCTCCCCATGGTTTTGCTTGCAAGACAAGAAGGCATTAAAAATATTTACGTCCCTTACGAAAACGCTTTTGAGGCGTCTGTTGCTGACGGAATATCGGTTTACGGGGTGGATAATGTTGAGGAACTTATTCTCCATTTAAACGGAGAAAAACTTATTCCCCATCAGAAAAAATATTCCGTCAGACAGGAGGAAAAATTTCGGGGACTTGATTTTGCCGACGTAAAGGGACAGCAGTTCGCAAAAAAAGCACTTGAAATTGCCGCTGCGGGAGGGCACAATGCGCTTCTTATCGGCTCCCCCGGTTCTGGAAAATCCATGCTTGCAAAGCGTATGCCGTCGATACTTCCCGAAATGACTTTTGAAGAATCCATCGAAACGACAAAGATACATTCGGTTTCAGGGCTTCTTGACAAAAATACTCCGCTCGTAACAGTAAGGCCATTCCGTTCTCCCCACCATACAATTTCCTCCGCGGGACTTGCGGGAGGGGGCGGAATACCACGACCGGGAGAAATATCTCTTGCCCATAACGGACTTCTTTTTCTTGATGAGCTTCCCGAATTTCAAAGAACCACGCTTGAAATTCTCAGACAGCCTCTTGAGGACGGAAAAGTCACGATTTCACGCGCAATGGCAACCGTCAGTTATCCCTGTTCAATAATGCTCATTGCCGCAATGAACCCCTGTCCGTGCGGATATTTCGGGCATCCGACGAGAAAGTGCATATGCTCGCCAAAGCAGGTTTCAGGTTATTTGTCAAGGATCAGCGGGCCAATGCTTGATCGATTTGATTTACATATCGAAGTTGCTCCAGTCGAATTTGAACATATTTCTTCAAAGGAAAAGGAAGAAAGCTCGGGAATAATAAGAGAACGCGTTCAGGCGGCAAGAAAAATACAGGAGGAGCGTTTTAAGGACACTGACATTTCCTGTAACGCAAAAATAACTTCAGATATTCTCCATGAAGTTTGTCCGATGACTGACGATGCAGTGGCTATGCTTAAAGTGGTATTCGATAAAATGGGGCTTTCGGCAAGAGCCTATGACCGTATTTTAAAGGTTGCACGCACAATCGCAGATATGGATAAGCAGGAGGTTATTACCAAAAAGCATATAAATCAGGCCGTTCAGTACAGAAGCCTTGACAGAAAGTACTGGCAGGGACAGGAATAAAAACCATATAGACAAGGAGAAATACCGTGCAAAAAATTGAAAGAATACAATGCGGGAACGGGAATTGCTATTTAATCACTGAAAACAATAATTCTGTTTTGGTTGATACTTCACGAAATAAATATAAAGATATGATTTTAGAAATCTGTAAAGACAAAAATGTTAAATTAATTGTATTAACACACGGGCATGTAGATCATATACAAAATGCCTCTTATTTATCAGAGCAATTAAATGTGCCTATAGCCATGCATAAAGACGATTATGAATTGTCTAAGAACAATATGCTTAATCCCTTATATGCTAAAACATTTTTGGGTAAAATATTACTACATTTTAGTGTGTCAAGCTTTAAAAAAGATAAGATTGAATCATTTTCGCCTGATATTTTTTTAAAAGAAGAATATTTTCTTGAAAATTACGGAATCAATGCAAAAATAATTGAATTGCCAGGGCATACTAAAGGTTCCATAGGAATTAAAGCCGCTGATACGGATTTAATTGCAGGCGATGCTTTAATGAATTTGGTTTATCCCACGAAATCTATGCTGTACGAAGATGAAAAAGCCATAAATGAAAGTGCAGAAAAAATCAGTAGCATGGGGGATTTAACAATACATTTCGGACATGGAGATCCAATTAAAAATAAAAAGCGTTGGTAATCGCTTTTTATCTTTAATATATTAAATAATTTATTTAATATAAACAATAACCGTATTCTATTAAAAAAGAATACGGTTATTTCGCTGAATATTGATTTTATTATTGACAACCTGTCAAGACTGTACTATAATTATATACTGTATCAATATGGAATCATATGCATAAATTGATAATTTAGTATATCACATTTTTTCAGTGATTTCAATAGTTTTTGTAAAAATCTTTCGAATTCTTTTGATATGCCGAAGGTCTTCTGTCTGATACGCAGAAGAGGAAGACTGTCGATTTGAGAAGAAGGATAACCGCCTTAGAAGGCAACTTTCCGCAAATAGATAGAAGGAGTGATTGAGCCTATGGTGAATGTCAAGCCGAAGCAGCTCGGTAAGAACACAAGAATGAGCTTTGGGAAAATTAATGAAGTTCTTGAAATGCCAAACCTTATCGAAATTCAAAAAAATTCCTACAAATGGTTCCTTGAAGAGGGACTTAAAGAAGTATTCCGCGACGTTGCGGCAATTACCGATTACAACGGTAATCTTGTACTGAATTTTGTGGGTTATCACATTGATGAAACGCCTAAGTATTCCGTTGCTGAATGCAAGGAACGTGACGTAACCTTTTCCGCACCTTTAAGAGTAAAAGCTACTCTCTGGAACAAGGAAACCGGCGACGTTAAAGAAAATGAAGTATATATGGGCGAATTCCCGCTTATGACTGACAGCGGAACATTCGTTATCAACGGAGCTGAACGTGTTATCGTTTCCCAGCTCGTGCGTTCTCCCGGCGTTTATTATTCATTTGAAAAGGATAAGACGGGTAAGGATCTTTTTAAAACTACTGTTATTCCTAACCGCGGTGCGTGGCTGGAATATGAAATGGATTCAAACGATGTTGTTTATGTCCGCATAGATAAAAACAGAAAAATTCCGCTGACAACATTTATAAGGGCTTTGGGCTGCGGAACAGATCAGGAAATCGAAGAGCTTTTCGGCATTGACGAAAGACTTAATCAGACAATTCTTCAAAAGGATTCCACAAAAAACACTGAGGAAGCTCTTCTTGAAGTTTATAAAAAGCTGCGCCCGGGTGAACCGCCTACGGTTGACAGTGCGGTTTCACATCTTAACGCATTGTTCTTTGACGCAAGAAGATATGATTTATCGAGATTCGGACGTTATAAGTACAATAAAAAGCTTGGCATTGCATCAAGACTTTCCGGTCATATTCTTTCAAGACCTGTTGTCAATCCTCTTACCGGCGAAATTATGGCTGACGAGGGCGAGCTTATCAGATATGACAGAGCCGTTGAAATCGAGCAGGCAGGCATTGATGTTGTCTATGTAAAGGTTGAGCATAAGGAATCGTATACAGGTCCTTTGGGTGAAGCTTTAACTAAAACAGAAGAAAAAGAAGTTAAAATCATCGGAAACGGCATGGTCGATATAAAGCCTTATATCGGAACTGACATTGACGTTCTTAAATACGGCATAAACGAAAAGGTTTCGTTTAAGGTTTTGAAGGAAATTTTGGAAACCTCTGCAAATCCTGAGGAACTTGAAGAAAGCCTCAAAAAGCGTGCCGACGAGCTTGTTCCTAAGCATGTCATACTTGACGATATTTATGCTACAATTTCTTATTTTATAAATCTCTGCGAGGGTGTCGGACTTGTTGACGACATCGACCATCTTGGAAACAGACGTATCCGTTCTGTCGGTGAGCTTTTACAGAATCAGTTCCGTATCGGTTTTTCAAGAATGGAACGTGTAATCCGCGAAAGAATGAATATTCAAGCACAGGATATGGAGGTTATCACTCCCCAGGTCCTCATTAACATTCGTCCTATTTCTGCCGCTATCAAAGAATTTTTCGGTTCTTCCCCGCTTTCACAGTTCATGGATCAGACAAACCCTCTTGCTGAGCTTACTCATAAGAGAAGACTTTCGGCATTAGGTCCTGGTGGTCTTTCACGTGACCGTGCAGGATTCGAAGTTCGTGACGTTCACTATTCACACTATGGAAGAATGTGTCCTATCGAAACTCCTGAAGGTCCTAACATCGGACTTATTTCTTACCTTGCTTCATTTGCCCGTATAAACGAATACGGCTTTATTGAAGCGCCTTACAGAAAAGTTGACAAAAAGACAGGCGTAGTTCTTGACGAAGTAGTTTATATGACTGCCGACGTTGAAGATAATTATATTGTCGCACAGGCAAACGAACCTCTTACGGAGGACGGAAAGTTTTCTAACAAGAACGTTGCCGCACGTTACCGCGATCAGATTCTTGTCACCGAACGCGAAAACATTGACTATATGGACGTTTCACCTAAGATGGTTGTTTCTGTTGCTACGTCAATGATTCCTTTCCTTGAAAATGATGATGCTAACCGTGCCCTCATGGGTTCTAACATGCAGCGTCAGGCTGTTCCTCTTTTAAAGACGGAAAGTCCTATTGTCGGAACAGGTATGGAATACAAAGCGGGTGTTGACTCCGGGGTATGTATTGTTTCAAAGCAAGACGGTGTAATTGAAAAGGTTTCCGGCGATGAAATCGTTGTTAAAGAAGGAACCGGACAGACACATTCTTATAAGCTTATTAAATTCAAGCGTTCAAACCAGAGCACTTGTATAAATCAGCGTCCTATCGTTTCAAAAGGCGAGATTGTCAAGGCTGGGCAGGTTCTTGCAGACGGCCCTGCTACTTCCGACGGTGAAATTTCTCTCGGAAAGAACGCACTTATCGGCTTTATGACATGGGAAGGCTATAACTACGAAGACGCCGTTCTTTTGAACGAAAATCTCGTTCGTCACGATAAATTCACTTCAATCCATATTGAAGAATATGAGCTTGAAGCAAGAGATACAAAGCTCGGCCCTGAAGAAATTACAAGAGATATTCCTAACGTCGGCGAAGATGCTCTCAAGGATCTTGACGAAAACGGAATTATCCGTATCGGTGCCGAAGTTCGTTCGGGCGATATTCTTGTCGGAAAGGTTACCCCTAAGGGCGAAACAGAGCTTACCGCTGAAGAAAGACTTTTAAGAGCTATTTTCGGCGAAAAGGCAAGAGAAGTTCGTGACAATTCACTCCGAGTTCCTCACGGAGAAGCAGGCGTTATTGTTGACGTTAAGATATTTACAAGAGATAACTGCGACGAATTATCACCTGGAGTAAATATGCTTGTCCGTTGTTATATCGGACAGAAGCGTAAAATTTCAGTCGGCGACAAAATGGCCGGCCGTCACGGAAACAAGGGTGTTGTTTCAAGAATTTTACCTCCCGAAGATATGCCGTTCCTTTCAGACGGAACACCTCTTGACATTGTTCTTAACCCTCTCGGCGTTCCTTCACGTATGAACATCGGTCAGGTGCTTGAAGTTCATCTCGGTATGGCAGCAAAGGCACTCGGATGGAAGATTATGACACCTGTATTTGACGGCGCACATGAAGATGACATTCGCGAATGCTTTAAAATGGCTTCTGAAAAGCTTAAAAAAGAACACAGCGACCTCACAATGACAGAGGACGGAAAGTTCACTCTTTATGACGGACGTACAGGAGAATCATTCGATAATGCCGTAACAGTAGGCTATATGTATTACCTCAAGCTCCACCACCTTGTTGACGATAAAATCCACGCACGTTCTGTTGGTCCTTATTCTCTCGTTACACAGCAGCCTCTCGGAGGAAAAGCACAGTTCGGCGGACAGAGATTCGGAGAAATGGAAGTTTGGGCTCTTGAAGCTTACGGTGCGGCTTATACCTTACAGGAAATTCTTACTGTAAAGTCTGACGATACTGTCGGACGTGTAAAGACCTATGAGGCAATCGTTAAGGGACAGAATGTTCCGAAGCCTGGAATTCCCGAATCATTTAAGGTATTGATAAAAGAACTTCAATCCCTTGCTCTTGACGTTAAGGTTCTCGATATTAACGACGAAGAAATCGACCTGAAACAAACGTTTGAAGAAGACGACGATATTATTCCACAGCCTGTTTCTCTTCCCGAGGATGACATTATGGAAGACGTTATTGAAGACGGAGATCTTGACGACGGCTTCTCAATGGAGGATTCCGATGAAGATTTCGATGAAATTGACGCTCCTTCAGGCGAAGATGATGAATTGTTCAGTTTCGATGACGATGATAATATCTAAGCCTTTTCTAAAAACTCATATCTATTGAAAGAGGGGTTGTAATTTGGAATTTAACGTATTTGAATCCATTAAAATCGGTCTTGCCTCGCCCGAGCAAATCAGAGGATGGTCTCACGGAGTGGTAGAAAGACCTGAAACTATAAATTATCGTACACAAAAACCTGAACGTGACGGACTTTTCTGTGAAAGAATTTTTGGCCCGTCAAAGGACTGGGAATGTCACTGCGGAAAGTATAAAAAAATCCGTTTTAAAGGCAAAGTCTGCGACCGATGCGGCGTTGAAGTAACGCGCGCAAAGGTTCGCCGCGAAAGAATGGGACATATAGAGCTTGCCGCTCCTGTATCCCATATCTGGTATTTCAAGGGCACTCCTTCACGAATCGGACAGGTGCTTGAAATATCACAGAAGCGTCTTGAAGAAGTTCTGTATTTTACAAAGTATATCGTTATAGATCCGGGAAATACCGTACTTTTAAAGAAACAGCTTCTTTCCGAAAAAGAATATCTTGATATGCGTGAGAAGTATGAGGATGATTTCGTTGCCGAAATGGGTGCAGAAGCTGTTCAGAAGCTTTTGAAGGAAATTGATCTTGAAACTCTTGCCGCTGAATTAAAGGAAGAATTAAAGGATCTCCCCGCTGGACAAAAGAAAATCAAGCTTTTAAAAAGACTTGAAATTGTCGAGGCATTCCGTCTTTCGGGAAACAAGCCCGAATGGATGGTTCTTGACGTAGTTCCCGTAATTCCTCCTGAATTACGCCCTATGGTAATGCTCGACGGCGGACGTTATGCAACATCTGACCTTAACGACCTTTACAGACGTGTTATAAACAGAAACAACCGTCTTAAAAGAATGCTTGAGCTTGAAGCTCCTGACATCATTATAAGAAACGAAAAGCGTATGCTTCAGGAAGCCGTTGATGCACTTATCGACAACGGACGTCACGGACGCCCCGTTACAGGTCCGAACAACAGAGCACTGAAATCACTTTCTGATATGCTTAAAGGTAAGCAGGGACGTTTCCGTCAGAATCTTCTCGGAAAGCGTGTTGACTATTCGGGACGTTCGGTTATCGTAGTTGGTCCTGAGCTTAAAATGTATCAGTGTGGTCTTCCTAAGGAAATGGCTCTTGAACTTTTCAAGCCTTTCGTTATGAAACGACTTGTTGATACAAAGCTTGTAAACAACATTAAATCAGCAAGAAAAATGGTTGAACGTGCTAAGACAGAAGTATGGGACGCTCTCGAAAATGTAATTCAGGGACACCCTGTTATGCTTAACCGTGCGCCTACTCTTCACCGACTCGGTATTCAGGCATTTGAACCTGTTCTTGTCGAGGGAAGAGCAATAAAGCTTCACCCGCTCGTATGTACCGCATTTAATGCCGACTTTGACGGTGACCAGATGGCTGTCCATCTTCCGCTTTCCGCTGAAGCTCAGGCTGAAGCACGTTTCCTTATGCTTGCCGCAAATAACCTTTTAAAGCCATCAGACGGACGTCCGGTTGCCGTTCCATCACAAGACATGGTACTCGGTTCTTACTATCTGACTATGGAAAGGGACGGAGAAAAGGGCGAAGGAAAGGTATTCCGCGATATCAGCGAAGCGCTTATGGCTTATCAGGAGGGTGACGTTACACTTCATGCCAAGATTAAGGTAAGGATTACAAAAGAAATCGGCGGAAGAAAAATTTCAAAGATTATTGATGCAACAATCGGAAGACTTATTTTCAACGAAAACATTCCTCAGGATTTGGGCTATGTTGACAGAACAGATTCAAATAAGCAGTTTGACCTTGAAATCAACTTCCTTGTTAAAAAGGGACAGCTTTCCGCACTTATTGAACGCTGTATCCGTATCCACGGAACAACTACAACCTCAGAGGTTCTTGATAAGATCAAGGCTATGGGCTTTAAATATTCTACCCGTGCCGCAATTACGGTTGCTGTATGCGATGCGACTATTCCTCCTCAGAAAAAGGAAATCCTCGACAACGCAGACAAGGAAATCGAAAAAATTAACGCTAAATATAAGCGCGGATTTATTTCGACAGAGGGAAAATCAAAGTACTTTATCGAAATCTGGAACAAAGCTACCGACGATGTTACCGACGCTCTTAAATCAAACCTCGGTAAATATAATCCTATCTTTATGATGGCTGATTCGGGAGCCCGCGGAAGTATCAAC
>DAOPYP010000038.1:0-14412 GCA_035352975.1 Oscillospiraceae bacterium | reverse complement strand
GTCCCCGTAACGCTCATACCTTACGGCATTGAGGCTGAATATGACGATAAATTCGACAGAGAATACTTTAAACTTCCTACGGACAAATTTCTTTTTCTTTCGATGTATGATTCAAATTCCACAATTCAGCGGAAAAATCCGATAGGCGCTTTAAAGGCATTCAAAAAAGCCTTTTCGCCCAATGACGAAACGGCGGCGCTTGTCATAAAGATAAATAATCCGAAGGACGAGGATATTCTTCTGATAAACGATGAAATGAGCGGATATAAGAATATTTATATCATAAAGGAAACCATGTCAAAGACGGAGGTCAATTCGCTTATCCGTGACTGTGACGTTTTTGTATCTCTTCATAGGGCGGAGGGCTTTGGGCTTGTCATTGCGGAGGCTATGCTTGTCGGCACTCCCGTTATCGCAACAAACTGGTCGGCGAACGTCGATTTTATGAATGACAAAAACTCCTGCCCTGTTAAATATGAGCTTAAAGAAATAGGCGAAGACTGCTTTTTATATAAGGCATATCAGAAATGGGCGGAGCCTGACATTGACGATGCCGCAGAATACATGAAAAAGCTGTTGTCGGATAAAGAATATTATAATTCGCTCAAAGAAAATGCAGAAGAATTTATAAAATCGGAATTTTCTGTGGAAAAATCCGCCGAGGCAATTAAAAAGAGAATATCTGAAATTGTCGGTTAAAATAATGTCAATGCTTGATATTTTATAATAGTTGTGATAAAATATCTTTTAATTCAGGCGAACAAAGATTAAATGAGGGTATTATATTAAAATCGAGGACGGATATATCCGTCCCAATATTTTTAAGGGGATAAAATTATGCCTGTTCTTCAGCATGCTAAATTAAAACCTATGAAGCCGATGAGGACGATTGTATTAAGCTTTCTTCTGGTTATTTCGGTGGGAACACTATTATTGTCGCTTCCGATTTCATCAAAAGCAAGAGAGTGTACGCCGTTCATCGAATCGTTTTTCACTGCGACCTCCGCCACCTGTGTTACAGGACTTGTCGTATATGACACCTATACGCACTGGTCTATATTCGGTCAGGTAATAATTCTTCTTTTGATACAGATAGGCGGGCTTGGGCTTGTTACGTTCACTTCATTTTTTAACTTTATAATAGGAAGAAAGCTGGGACTTCGCTCAATTCAGCTAGCGTCTGAAAACGCAAATTCCACAGGCTTTACTGATGTTAAAGCTTTAGTCAGCGCAATTTTTAAAATATCAGTTTTTTTTGAAACAATCGGTGCAATTTTATTGATGTCGGTATTTGTTCCGAAATACGGACCCAGAGGGATTTTTATTTCGTTTTTTCTGTCAATATCGGCGTTCTGCAATGCGGGATTTGATATTTTAGGCAATGAGGGCGAATATATAAGCCTTATGAATTATGCGGATAATCCGATAGTTATGCTGACAATTATGGGTCTGATAATCTGCGGAGGATTGGGCTTTGTAGTATGGTATGACATTATGAATTACCGAAAAACCAAAAAATTAATTCTTCATTCAAAGGTTGTTATTTTCACAACGGCATTCCTTATCGTCAGCGGCGCGGCTCTCGTCCTTATTCTTGAATGGAGCAACCCAAATACAATGGTTGACGATTCTGTCGGGAAGAAAATCTGGGAAGCCTTTTTTCAGTCGGTTTCATTCAGAACGGCGGGCTTCAATACTATTGATATAGCGGGAATGCATTCGTCAACAAAGCTTGTCGGAATTATCTATATGTTTATCGGTGCCGCTCCGGGCTCGACCGGAGGAGGAATAAAGGTTTCAACCATAACGGTTATTATAATGACTGTTATTTCTGTTATAAAAAACAATCCGGACACTGTTATTCACGGACGCCGCATTGACAAGGACACGGTATATAAATCTCTTTCCATTCTTATGCTTTCCATGCTTGTGGTTATTTTTACGTCCTGCTTTGTTTATTACAGCAATGTCGGAGCGGGTGCGCAGGGAATAGATTCTGTGTTTGAGTCAGTTTCGGCATTTGCAACCGTTGGGCTTTCTGCCGGAACAACAGCATTGACAAACGGAATTTCAAGGCTTATTCTTTCGTTCGCCATGTTTATCGGACGCGTAGGACCTGTTTCTCTTGCTCTTTCGATTGCGATAGGGCTTGATGCACGGAATAAAAATCAGGTTATCCCCGAGGGCAAGGTTTTAGTTGGATAATGAAAGGAAGAGTTTTTTGACAGACAAAAGCTTTGAAAAACTTTCGGATAAAATTCAGATATGCGTTACAAAGGAACATCGTTTCGGCACGGATGCTTTTCTTCTCGCGGATTTTGCGAAGCCACGAATGAAGGATATCGTGTGCGACTTGGGAACGGGCTGCGGGATAATACCTCTCCTCATGTCAAGGAAAAATCCGCCGCGACATATTTATGCGGTTGATATTCAAAAACAGGCGATAGACCAGCTTAACGAAAGCTTAGTGGTATCAGAAATTAAAAATATTACTCCAATATGCGCCGATTTAAAGAAACTGTGGGAAAATGCACCTCTCGGCACGCTTGATGTGGTTACCTGCAATCCGCCATACAAAGCGGCGGACTGCGGCATTGAAAGCGCAATGACGGCACAGAAAATCGCAAGGCACGAGATTTTATGCAACATTAATGACGTATGCAGAGCGGCATCAAGACTTCTTAAATTCGGCGGAAAGCTTTGTATCTGCAACCGCCCCGAAAGGCTTTGCGACGTTATTCTTGCCATGAAACAGAATGACATAGAGCCTAAGGAAATACGCTTTGTGTCAAAAACTCCCGCCGACGCACCGTGGCTTTTCCTGATAGAGGGGAAAAAGGGCGGGAAATCGTTTTTAAAGGTTCGCCCCGCTATGTATATTCAGGGGAACGGCGAAAACGGATTTTCGGATGAACTTTTAAGTATTTATAAGGCGGAGGGGTAAACGGTAAATGCAGGGTAAATTATATGTTGTCGGAACGCCGATAGGGAATTTGTCCGATATGTCCGAAAGGGGAGTAAAAACGCTCGAAAGCGTTGATTTTATTGCCGCCGAGGATACAAGGGTAACATTAAAGCTTTTAAACCGCTTTGAAATAAAAAAGCCGCTTGTCAGCTATCACGAGCACAGCACGAAATACGTCAGCGACACAATTATTGAGAGAATATCGAACGGCGAAAGCTGCGGGATTGTCACTGATGCGGGGATGCCCTGCATTTCCGATCCGGGCGAGGATCTTGTCAAGGAATGTGCCGCGCGGGGAATTGATATTGTAGTTATTCCAGGGCCGTCTGCGGTTGTTTCGGCGCTTGCCGTAAGCGGGCTGGATACGTCAAGGTTTTCTTTCGAGGGATTTTTGTCCGTTTCAAAAAAGCAAAGATATGAACATCTCGAAAGTCTTGTAAAAGATACGCATACGCTTATTTTTTACGAAGCTCCCCATAAGCTTATCACAACGCTTGAGGATATGCTTCAATTTTTCGGCGACAGGAGAATTTCGCTTTGCAGAGAGCTTACGAAAATATACGAAGAGGTTATCCGCACGACGTTAAGCGAGGCGATAGAATATTATTCGGAAAAATCGCCGCGGGGCGAATATGTCCTTGTAGTCGAGGGCTTTAAAAAAGAAGATGAGCCTGAAATGACTGTTGAGGAAGCCGTTCTTAAAGCAAAAAAGCTGATGGAAAATGGCATGAAAGCTACCGACGCATGTAAGGAAATTGCAAAGGAAACCGGATTTAAAAAGAGCGAGATTTATTCAAAGCTTTTATAAAATTCACTTAAAGTTCGTAACCATATAACAAAGCCAGCCTGAAAAGAAATATCTTTTCAGGCTGGCTTTTATATAGAAGTCGGGATATTTTTAAAATGAGCACAATAAAAATTAAAGTTGATAGAAAAACTTTCCCTTATGAAAATTCTCATTCCCAAGTCGTTTTGCTGTCAGCCTAAACATAACACAGCCATCGGGACATACAACATCCTTGACATATTTCCCACTTCCACCGATGTTCTCTAAATCTCCGCCGCTTCTGACTGCCTCCATGATGGGGAACATAATCAGCATTACTTTGGAGCAAATACCCTGTCCATCTTTATTTACAGGACAGCCATAGGTGCAGGTGTATTTATCTCCGATTTCTTCACCGTTTCGGCAATAGTGTTCTGTGCGGTCGCCGCGAAGAAACCCTGTAACCTCGATTTCCCATTCGTATTCTTCATCATACCATTTCTTCATGGTCAGCCTCCAAATTCAAACTTGTCGTTGTGTCGGATTATAATAATTAGTTTGTATTTTACATTAAGAACATACAACGCAGTTCTTTCCGGATTTTTTTCCGCTGTAAAGACGCTTGTCAGCTTCAATAAGCATTTCTTCAATAGTTTCTTTAGTGGAAGTAAGACCTATTGTAATAGTAATTCTAAGTACGCTTCCCTTGTAATTAATATCGTAGCTTTCAACACAGAAACGGATATTATCACAGATTTGCTTTGCACTTTCGTGGTCGCAGTTGTTAAGGAGAATAAGCATTTCCTCCCCGCCCCAGCGACATACAAAATCGTTCTTTTTAATAGAGTGCATGAGAATATTTGAAAGGCTTTTAAGAACATAATCCCCGCAGTCGTGACCGTAGGTATCATTGACTTTTTTAAAATCGTCTATGTCGATAAGAATAATTGAAAACGGCTTGCTGTGGGTTTCTCTTTCGGAATAAGCAACTTCCATTTTGGAAATCATGCTTCGTCTGTTCAAAAGACCGGTTAACGGGTCGGTGCTTGCAAGCTCAAGGAGATATTTGTTTCGCTGGCTTAGCTTTGACTGATTGCTGTTTATAAGTATATGAAAAATTGATGAAAAAACAACAATAGGAGCGGCGGCGACAATACAGTTGAGAAGATAAATATTATTCAGAACGGCTGGTGAAACAGAATACAGCGGCTCGCCGACTGAAGCAGTAAGAATTTTTATTGAAATAAACATCAGCATGGCGGACATAGACAAAAGATAAGGCGCCCGTTTGTCCTTAAAAGGAATATAAAACGGAAATGCAATCAAAGCAAAATATTGAAGATGAAAGCCTAAATCCCAGCCGAGAACAAAAGTGCATACGGCAATATGTACGAATATCTCGGTATATGCAAGGAGAATGACGATGTCGTATTTTTTCTTATGAAGCGGATACTCGAGAAAGAGAAATAATATAACGCTTAAAATATTAAAAATAAAAAGGGGATAAATTTTACAAAACAGAAATATAAATAGATATACAAGGTGAATAGCCGCGATTCCGAGAATGAGGGCTTTATATACTTTAGAGCTTAATGCAAAATTGTTTTGAACTAAAAATATATCAAGTTTTTCTTTCACTGTTTTCTGCGAAGGCATATATAATCACCGCCATTTTACAAAATGTAATACTTTTTTCAGTATAGTTAAATAAATTATAAAAATCAAGATAAAAATAATTAAAAATGATATTTCCCCTGAAAAGAATTTCTTTTGACAAATTCCTTGTCAATTTCATTCATTACGACAAACTTTTTTAAACTCCAGAGCGGCGCAATCAGCGTATTTTTATCGCCGTCACCCGTTACCCTCTGAATAATAACATCCGGCGGCATAACCTCAAGCTGGTCGCATATTATTTTTACATATTCTTCGAGCGAAAGCGTCTGAAAGTCACCGCGCAGATACTCTCCGGCTATTTTTGTTCCTTTAATTATGTGGAGAAGATGAAGCTTTACACTGTGAGGGTTTAACGTCGCAACCTTTTTTGCGGTTTCAAGCATCATTTCATGAGTTTCCCCGGGGAGCCCGTTTATTATATGAACACAAATGTTGAGTCCTCTATCTTTAAGTATATTGTATCCCGAAAGAAAGTCGGCGTAAGTGTGACAGCGGTTTATCCTCTCACCTGTTATGTCATGAACGGTCTGAAGTCCAAGCTCAACCGTGAGATATGTTTTTTTGTGAAGCTCACAGAGATAATCCGCAATGTTCTCGTCAATACAGTCGGGACGGGTCGCAATGCTTAAGCCTACTACGTCTTTCTGACCAAGAGCCTCTTCATAAAGTTGCTTTAATTTTGAAAGAGGAGCATAGGTGTTCGTATTTGCCTGAAAATATGCAATATATTTTCCGTGCCACTTCTGTTCCATCATATTCCGAACCGTGTCGAATTGTTCTGAAATTGAGAGATGAGGGTCGCCCGCGAAATCCCCGCTGCCCTTTGAAGAGCAGTAGGTGCAGCCGCCGAAGCCTTTGGTTCCGTCAATATTCGGACAGGTAAAATTTCCGTTCAGAGAGATTTTGAATATTTTCCCACCGAACCGCTTTCTGAGATAATAATTTTGAGTAAAATATCTTTTATTATCGCATGAATTTTGGAAAGAATTTTTCATAAATATCACCAGTTGTATTAATTTTTATATCACAAATGATTAATTTTTCAAAAATAAAAATTAAATTGTCAATTATCCACTTGATTTTCTGCATTATCATGGTATAATAATCATATATAGATATATCGCGATAGGGAGGAGTACGCTATGAAAACGGTATTTATAACAGGAGCAAACGGTCTAATCGGTCGGGAATTGACACAGCAGTTATTAGAAAAAGGATATAATGTTTTTGCAACAGACACCACTCCGAGCCCGTTTGTCGGCAAGCCAAACTATACTTTTGTTCAGACGAACGTTTTTGACAAGGGGAAGATTACTCCGATACTCGAAAGCGGAAGAATTAACTCGCTGATTCATCTTGCTTGTTCAGTTGACAATGACTTTCCGTCGGAAATCAACGACAAGGAAATGGGCGACTCGAGGGCGGCTGACAAATATATTTACAGAAGTGCTGCTTCCGCGGGAGTAAGAGATATAATTATTCTAAGCACAACACAGATTTATGCTGTGCAGAAAACGAGAGAGCCTATCCGTGAAACCGCTGATGAAAAGCCGGTCACAAATTATGCTAAGATGAAAAGCGAAAGCGAAATGGCATTAGCGGCGGCAGTTAAGAATTTTTCCAACACAAAGGCTGTTTCTATGCGTGTTGCGCCGATTTATACAAAAGAACATAATCAGAATCTTCACGACAGAATTTATGATTACAAGGACAGGGTTGCTTATCTTTACGGCGAAGGGCTTTACAGCTTTTCAATGTGCAGTCTTTATAACGTGATTGATTTTATCATAGGCGTTCTCAATCAGGACGGTAAATATCAGTATCAGGGCGTATACAACATATGCGACTCAAAGCCGATAACCGCCAAGGAAATCGTTGAGTTTGAGAGGGAATTTCACCACTTAGGACCTGTTATTCAGAAGAGTGAGGGTGTTGAGTCAATCAAATCGACATTCTTTCTCGGCAATAAAAAAGCTAAGAATGATTACAGATATATTGACCCGGCAACAGTCACAAACAGCATTATGTATGACAACACTAAGGCACAGCGTATTTCAACATTCAGGTGGAATTTATATAACACAAAATAAATTAAACAATGATAATCCCCGCAATCTTGCGGGGATTATTTTTATGTATTATTTTTGAGGTGCGTCGAGCTTTTTGCTGAACGCAAAACCGAGAAGAAGCCAGAAGTACGGTGCAACGTAAATTGAGCTTGCGCTGAAAAACATTATGACAAGATAAGCCGCAATTCCCGAAAACAGAGCAATCCGATACCAATCGTCTTTTTCTTTTACAAAAGCCGAAATCCCCTTTGACATTCTTTTGAATGCAAAAAACAAAAGTGCAAGATAAAGAAGAAGTGAAGCGACACCCCTTGTTGCGGCGGTGTAAAGATAATCGTTGTACGGCTTGTCAAAGGTATTTACCGAGCCGGGAATATTATAAGGCACTTCTTTAAGCTGGGGGTATACAAGACAGTCGGGGCCTGTTCCCTCAAGCGGATGTGCTTTAATAATTCCAAGAGTTTCTTTCCATGTGTGAGAATAAAAGCCCTCAAGCTTATAGCTTAGCTGACCGGAAATGAAGTTTTTGTAAAAGCTGTCCTGCCAGGCTATTCCCTTGTCGTATACCGACAGTCCCTCAATTGCCAGAGAAGAAATTTTTATCACGGCAAAAGCTATAATGAAAAGCAAAAGCACTCCCGACGGCGATGTTATGAATTTTCCTGATTTTTTGCCGCTTTTGCGTTTTTTGATTATTTCAAATATAAGGATAATGAGAAATGCGCAGGGTATTCCGATAAGCGGAACAATTGAGTCGGTGAAATATGCGTCGACTATGAAAAGAACAGCCGCACAGCCGTAAACTATACGGCGCTTGACATTTTTGTCATAGCAGGCACCCGCAAGTGCAATACCGGTTAAAAGCGTGATAAAGCTGCCGAAGAAAATCGGGCTCCCTGATGTTCCTGTTCCGAGGAATACTTTTTCAAGTGCGATGGCTGAAAGGTCTTCAAAGCCGGTTTTTATAAGCGAAAGCCTTTCGAAAACGGCAATAATCGACTGGATAATTCCCACGCCGATAATTACGTCAAAAACCTTTACGACGTCGCTTTTATCGGCAATAAGCGTTCCCGCAAAAAACAGTCCCGCATAAGATAGAATTGCCAAAAGCCCCTCGTATCTGCCTTGATTCCCGAATATCGAAACATCGGTGTTATAAGCGAGAACCGCCGAAACCGCAGCCATTGCCGCAATTCCGAGAACAATAAAATATGAAATATTTTTTGTGAAGAGAACGTCCCTTTTCAAAAGGCATACAAGGAACAAAAGAATGCTCACAAAGCCGCTGAATGACAAAAGTCCTGCGCCTATGTATGCGTTTTTGTCGCTGACAAGCCATAAAGCTCCGCCTATAAACGGAAGAACGGCGCAGATGATGAGAAATCTCCTGATAAGCTTTCTAAGCGTGACAGGTGACATATTCAGAATAAAATTAGATTTTTCGGTCGTGTGAAATATAGTTTTCGGTGCCAATAAAACTACCTCCCAAAAAACCCTGCGCTTTATAACGCAGGGGTTGATTTATGCTGAAATTATTTAGCGAATTCAATTGCTCGGCTTTCGCGGATAAGATGAACCTTAATCTGTCCGGGATAATCCATTTCAGTTTCAATTCTCTTTGCGATATCGCGGGCAACGATAACCATTTTTTCGTCGTTGATCTGTTCAGGAGCAATCATTATGCGTACCTCACGGCCAGCCTGAATTGCGTATGACTTTTCAACGCCCTCATAGGATGTGCATATTTCCTCAAGCTTTTCAAGGCGCTTGATATAGCTTTCGTAATTTTCGCTTCTTGCGGCTGGTCTTGCGGCTGAAATAGCATCCGCCGCCTGAACCAGAGCGGCAACGACGGTTTTTGTTTCAACATCGCCATGGTGAGCCTCGATTGCGTGAATAACGTCGGCATTTTCCTTGTATTTTTTACATACGTCAACGCCTATCTGAACGTGTGAGCCTTCAATTTCGTAGCTCAATGCCTTACCTATATCGTGGAGAAGACCTGCTCTTCTTGCAAGGTTTGCATCAACGCCAAGCTCGGAAGCCATAATTCCGGCAAGATGTGCAACCTCGATTGAATGGTTGAGAACGTTCTGGCGGTAACTTGTACGATAGCGGAGTCTTCCGATAAGCTTGACAAGCTCATGGTTAAGCCCGTGCACGTTGGTTTCAAGAACGGCGCGCTCGCCCTCCTGCTTGATTTTGTGTTCAACCTCACGTCTTGCCTTGTCAACCATTTCTTCAATTCTTGCCGGGTGAATTCTTCCGTCGGTAATAAGCTTTTCAAGGGCAATTCTTGCAACTTCACGTCTAACCTGGTCAAAGCAGGAAAGTGTAATTGCTTCCGGCGTGTCGTCGATAATAAGGTCAACTCCTGTGAGAGTTTCAAGCGTGCGGATATTTCTTCCCTCACGTCCGATAATTCTTCCCTTCATTTCGTCATTAGGGAGAGGAACAACGGATACGGCAGTTTCGGAAACCTGATCTGCGGCGCATTTTGCAATTGCAAGAGAGATAAGATTTCTTGCCTTGTCCTCACATTCGTCCTTAACCTGCTGTTCGTAATTCGATATTTTGAGTGCCTTGTCGTGTACAAGCTCATTTTCAAGCATTGAAAGGAGATGTTCCTTTGCCTGCTCCATCGTGAATTCGGAAATTCTTTCGAGAATATCCATCTGACTCTTTTTGATGGTTTCCGCTTCTTTGAGCTTTTCTTCCGAAACCTTGTTCCTCTGAGCTATTTGTTCTTCCTTTTTCTCAAGGTTGTCAGATTTTTTGTCAAGGTTTTCTTCCTTTTGCTGAATACGTCTTTCCTGACGGCTGATTTCATTTCTGCGCTCTTTGATTTCCTTTTCCGCTTCAGTGCGGCTCTTGTGAATTTCATCCTTAGCTTCAACCAAAGCAACTTTCTTTTTGGTTTCGGCTTCTTTAGCTGCATCCTCCACGATACGTTCAGCTTCCTTTTCCGCTGAGCCTATTGCGGCTTCTGCCTGTTGCTTTCTATATGCAATGCCTTTGTTGAACATTATAAAACCTGATATAATCGCACCAACCAAAACAGCAAGGGCACATAAAATAATCACATAGATTGGCTCCATAAGCAGCATACCTCCTTTATGTTTATAATAGTATAGAAAAATATAAATAATTTTCTTAATTGCAGTAAAGTTACAACTTGCAATACTATAATATTTTATACTTTTTTTATTCTCTTGTCAAGGAATTTTTATGCAATTCAACACTAATACACATATTTTCTATCAAGTTAATGTATATTTCCACTATTGACAAATAATAATATAAATGGTAATATTAATTAAATATTTAAAGCGTTGATAAGGATTGCCGAGTTCAATGCGCTTTTCAGAGAGGCTTTATATCTGCTGTGAATAAAGCTATTGCGCGAATTTGTGTATACCGCCTTTGAGCGTGTACGAAGCTTTTATACTATATATATAAAGTATAAGTACGACGGGTGCTCCCGTTATAGGGCGGCTATGAGATGCTGTGTGATAAACACGGTATGAATAGGGTGGAACCACGGAAATTTTGCCGTCCCTTGTTTTGAGGGACGGCTTTTTTATTTTGCCGGAGGTAAGTATGGACAAAAATACATTTTGGACGGATTTGGCGATATGTCTTGGGCTTTGGTTTGCATGCGTTATATTATCGGCGTTTTTAGGCTGGATCTTGTCAATGTCGGGGCTTGAGGACACATTTACACCGACAATGATTGTGTTTGTCATTTCTCAATGCGGTTTTGCCGTGCTGATGAATTATCTGCGCAAGCGCATGATGATGTTTCCGCTCACTGCATTAGCATTAAATATTATTGCCTCGGTGGTGATCATAATTTCAATTATTGAGTTTTGTGATGATGTGCTTTCGAAAGCATCGGGTGATACGTCTGGGCTTGGAGCAGTAATGCAAGTGTTCGGCGGATTAGGCTCCGCAATAATAACAGCTGTTGCTGCGGCAGGATGTATAGTAACAGTGATTACATCATTTTTGCTTATGCTTTTGTCAAGCGCTATTTCAAAAAAGATATTTGACAAAAAGCTTTCTGAAAATGCAGAAAGAATTAATTAGGCGGTTAAATCCATAGGATTTACATAATATAGTATAAATTTATGAAAGTGAGTGTTTTTATGAACGAACCAAAACAGTGCCAGTATTGCGGCTCAACCGAGCTTAAGGTTGGCTATCAGATAGGCGATGCCGATATGTCAAGTGATTTTATGGGGAACAGAACCTGTAAGATTTCTCATTTAATCTGCGGGAGCTGCGGCACAATTTTGATGAGCAAAGTTGAAAAGCCTGAAATTTTCCACGACGACAACAGAATATAACGGCTTGACATAATTCGTTTTAAGAAAGAGGCGATGACATGGAAAAAATTAATTTGCTCGAAAAAGTAAATTCGGTTGAGGGATTGTATCTTTACGAGAAAATAGGAAGAATTAACGGCAATGTTCTCAGCGTCGTACAGGTGGAAAACCGAACTCTTGATTTCCATGTTCATGAGAATTCAGACGAATTATTTTATGTTATTGAAGGTGCGTTTGAGCTTGAAACTGAGGAAGATTTGATTGAAGTGAAACAGGAGGAAATGATAATAGTTCCTAAGGGAACAAGACACAGACCTGTTGTCACGTCGCTTTCAAAATTTCTTATGATTGAGCTTGAGGGAACACTTAACAAACAAAACAGCGGAGATTTATATGAAGATTGATTTTTGCTGTTGAAATGGTTTTGATTGATGATTAAAAGGAGATATTATTATGATAAAGCTTACACTTAAAGACGGTTCTGTACGCGAGATTGAAAGCGCACAGTCTGCCGCTGAAATCGTAAAATCCATCGGCATGGGTCTTTATAAGGCTGCTTGCTGCTGTAAAATTGACGGGAAGATATGCGATTTAAGAACAGAAATAACAGAGGACTGTACATTTGAGGTTCTTACCTTCGATTCAAAGGAGGGCAAGGAAACCTTCCGTCATACCGCATCGCACGCTATGGCACAGGCTGTAAAAAATCTTTACCCTGATGCTTGCCTTGCAAGAGGTCCGGCTACCGAAACGGGATTTTACTATGACTTTGAAGTGAAAAAGCCATTCACTCCCGAGGATCTTCAGAAAATTGAAGACGAAATGAAAAAGCTTCTTAAAGAGGGACAGGATTTGGAGCATTTTGAGCTTTCCGCCGACGAAGCTGTAAAGCTTATGGAGGAAAAGGGCGAGCATTACAAGGTTGAGCTTATCAAAAAGCATGACGACAGGGGCGAAAAGCTTTCGTTCTATAAGCAGGGTGATTTTGTTGACCTCTGCGCAGGACCTCACCTTATGAATACTGCCGCAATAAAAGCGGTAAAGCTTATTTCCTGCACAGGCGCATACTGGGGAAAGGCTGAGGACAACAAACAGCTTTCGAGAATTTACGGAACGGCATTCCCAAAAGCCTCTGAGCTTGAGGAATTTTTGAAACAGCAGGAGGAAGCAAAGCTCCGCGATCACAACAAGCTCGGACGTGAGCTCGAATTCTTCACAACCGTGGATTATATCGGACAGGGACTTCCTATAATGCTCCCTAAGGGTGCAAGAGTTATTCAGCTTTTACAGCGCTTTGTCGAGGATGAGGAGCAAAAGCGAGGCTACCTACTCACAAAAACTCCGCTAATGGCAAAATCCGACCTCTATAAAATCTCCGGCCACTGGGATCATTACCGCGAGGGAATGTTCATTCTGGGCGACCCCGAAAAGGACAAGGAGGTTTTTGCCCTCCGCCCGATGACCTGCCCGTTCCAGTATCAGGTTTTCCTTAACAGACAGCGTTCCTACCGTGATCTCCCCATGCGTCTCGGCGAAACGTCAACCCTTTTCAGAAATGAAGACAGCGGCGAAATGCACGGGCTTATAAGAGTTCGTCAGTTCACAATTTCCGAGGGGCATATCGTTCTCCGCCCGGAACAGCTTGAAGAAGAATTCAAGGGCTGTCTTGACCTTGCTAAATACATTCTCGAAACTCTCGGGATTGAAAACGACGTAACCTACCGCTTTTCACAGTGGGATCCGAACAATACCGCAAAATACGAGGGTACGGCTGAACAGTGGGACGAGGCGCAGGCACTTATGAAGAAAATCCTTGACCACCTCGGCATAAATTACGAAATCGGAATTGACGAAGCCGCATTCTACGGGCCTAAGCTTGATGTTCAGATGAAGAACGTGTTCGGCAAGGAGGACACCCTTGTCACAATTCAGATAGATATGCTCCTCGCGAAAAAATTCGGAATGGAATACATTGACACCGACGGAGCAAAGAGAATGCCGTACATTATCCACAGAACCTCACTCGGCTGTTATGAGCGTACGCTTGCTATCATTATAGAGAAGTTTGGGGGAGCGCTCCCGCTATGGCTTTCACCGACACAGGCAGAGATTCTTCCGATTTCGGACAGACAGCTTGACTACGCTAAGGAAATTCAGACAAAACTTTCTGCTCTCGGTATGCGCGTTGAAATTGATTCAAGAAGTGAAAAGATCGGCTATAAAATCCGTTCGGCTCAGCTGGAAAAAATTCCTTACATGCTCGTTTTGGGCGATAAGGAGCTGGAAAACCGCACAGTTTCCGTTCGTTCGAGAAAGTCGGGCGACATGGGTGCTCTTCCGCTTGACGAAATTATAGAGAAGCTTGACGTTGAAAACAGGACAAGAGCGCTATAAAACCTTCCTGAAAAATGCAAACCGCTTAAAATTGTAATAAAAATGTTACCGCTCTAGAGGCAAAAAAGTTATATTTCACCTGATTTTTATTGACTTTATACAAATGCGCCATAAAATCAAGCCGATTTTTATAATAAACGTACATTGACACAGATATGCAAAAATGGTAAACTGATAGCGTGATATATGGAAAGGGCTGTACGTATAGTCTTT
>DAOPYP010000037.1:0-14659 GCA_035352975.1 Oscillospiraceae bacterium | reverse complement strand
GAGAGTGAATCCGGCTTGACGACAAGTGCAATATCAAGCTTTTCACTGTTTAAAAGCTTTAAATTCTGATAGCTTGACTGTGTTTCAATTGAAATTTTGATGTGGGGATACTCCTTTATAAAGCTTTCAAGATAAGGTAAAAGGAGAAATTTGCACAAAGTGGCACTTGCTCCGATTTTTATCTGACCTATGCCAAGCTCATTGATTTTCCGAATATTTTCTTCCCCTGTATAAATTGCTTCAAAAGCATTTTCTATATATTTATATAGAATTTTCCCCTCTTGAGTGAGAACAACTCCGCGCGGATTTCTAAGAAAAAGCATGGTATTAAGCCCGTCCTCAAGCTTTGAAATAGCCTTGCTTATAGCAGGCTGACTTATATAAAGCTCTTCGGCGGCGTGAGAGATATTGCCGAACTTCGCTACGGTAAAAAAAATCTTATACTGATTAAGGTTTTGCTCCATCGTTTCCTCCATAACCGTAGGTTATAATAATTATTAATAATATGTATTTTTATTATACCTTAAGGCGTGCTATAATATCAATAGTTTAAAAAATATTTTTAAGGGAGAGATGACAATGGGAATGACAATGACTCAAAAAATTCTTGCCGCTCATGCGGGACTGGATACGGTAAAGGCAGGACAGCTCATTAAATGCAGGCTTGATATGGTATTGGGAAACGACGTTACCACTCCCGTTGCCGTAAATGAATTCAACAAGGCAGGCTTTGACAAGGTTTTTAATATGTCGAAGATTTCGCTTGTTATGGACCATTTCACTCCTAACAAGGATATTAAAGCGGCTCAGCAGTGTAAGCTCTGTCGTGATTTTGCGGAAGACAAGGGAATCGTAAATTATTTTGATGTCGGTGATATGGGAATTGAACACGCTCTTTTACCCGAAAAAGGATTAGTCGCACCGGGCGAATTAATTATCGGAGCGGACAGTCATACCTGCACCTATGGCGCACTCGGCGCATTTTCAACTGGTGTCGGCTCAACCGATATGGCGGCTGGAATGGCAACAGGTGAGGCATGGTTCAAGGTTCCGTCCGCAATCAAATTCAATCTTAAAGGAAAGTTAAATAAATGGGTAATGGGTAAGGACGTAATCCTCCACATTATCGGAATGACGGGCGTTGACGGCGCATTATACAAGTCAATGGAATTCAGCGGAGAGGGACTTAAAAACCTTTCTATGGACGACAGACTTTCAATGGCCAATATGGCTATCGAAGCGGGAGCAAAAAACGGCATATTTGAGGTTGACGACATTACTCTTCAGTATGTTAAGGACAAAGTAAGCCGTGAATACAAATATTATTCCGCTGATGCAGATGCCGAATATGACGAGGTTTATGATATTGACCTTTCTGAAATCAAGTCTACTGTCGCTTTCCCTCACTTGCCTGAAAATACAAGAACTATCGACGAAGTCGGAGAGGTAAAGATTGACCAGGTTGTAATTGGCTCCTGCACAAACGGACGTATGGAGGATATGAGGGTTGCCGCAGAAATCCTTAAAGGCAAAAAGGTTCATAAAAATGTGCGCTGTATCGTAATCCCCGCAACGCAGAAGATTTATATGGAGGCTATGAAGGAAGGTCTGCTTGAAATTTTCATAAATGCAGGCTGTGCGGTTTCAACTCCTACCTGCGGACCGTGTCTTGGCGGGCATATGGGCATTCTTGCAAAGGGCGAAAGAGCTGTTGCCACAACAAACCGCAACTTTGTCGGAAGAATGGGGCACCCCGAAAGCGAAGTTTATCTTGCTTCTCCCGTTATCGCGGCAGCAAGTGCTGTAACAGGCAAAATCTCAAATGTGACAGAAGTACTTTAAGGAGGGAAAACAATATGAAAGCATTCGGAAAAGTCCATAAATACGGCGATAATGTTGATACGGACGTAATTATCCCTGCGAGATACCTTAACACCTCCGACCATAAAGAGCTTGCCGCGCACTGTATGGAGGATATTGACGCTGATTTTGTAAAGAACGTAAAAGACGGCGACATTATGGTTGCAAATATGAATTTCGGCTGCGGCTCGTCAAGAGAACACGCTCCCATCGCAATTAAAGCAAGCGGAATTTCTTGTGTTATTGCATCAACCTTTGCAAGAATTTTTTACAGGAACGCAATAAATACAGCGCTTCCCATTCTTGAATGTGACGAGGCGGCAAAGAAAATCCAGAGCGGTGACGAGGTTGAAGTGGATTTTGATACGGGCTTGATTGTAAACAAAACAAAGAACGAAACCTATCAGGCTGAGCCTTTTCCCGAATTTATCAAGGAAATTATCAATGCCGGCGGGCTTTTGAATTCGCTTAAAAAATAAAAGAGGGAAGCGGCTTGCTTTGAAAATCGAATTTGAATCAATCGGTACGGTTAAAAATAATGTTACTGATAAAAAAGATATCGGCTGGGGAGAAGATGTTTCCCGAATTGTTATAAATCCCGAGCTTAAAGACGGACTTATGAGGTTAAGTGAGTTTTCGCACATTATCGTGGTTTATTATCTTCATGAAGCAAAATTTGACATGAAGAAGCATCTTATAAGAAGACCGCGTGACTGTGAGGATATGCCTCTGTCGGGAATTTTTTCTCAAAGGGCAAAGGACAGACCTAATCCGATAGGAATAACCTCGGTAAAGCTTGTTTCTATTGACGACAATATTATCACGGTGAAAGGTCTTGACGCTGTTGACGGAACGCCTGTACTGGACATTAAACCATATTTCCCCGTCTATGATTCAAAAAGCAATGCAGAGGTTCCCGAATGGGTAGACAGACTGATGGAGAATTATTTTTAGGAGGAAGTCTCATGAACAAAAAAATCGCAGTAATCAAGGGCGACGGAATCGGCCCTGAAATCGTTGCCGAAGCCGAAAAGGTTCTTAATAAAGTCGCAGAAAAATATGGTCATACTTTTGAATATACGGATGTTTTGATGGGCGGATGCGCCATTGATGCGACTGGTGTGCCTCTCCCTCAGGAAACCGTGGATATATGCCTTAAATCTGACAGCGTACTGCTAGGTGCGGTCGGGGGAGCAAAATGGGATACCCTTCCCGGGAATCTCCGTCCCGAAGCGGGACTTCTCGGAATAAGAGGGGCATTAAAGCTTTTTGCAAATATTCGCCCCGCGAAGCTTTTAGCACCGCTTGCCGATGCCTGTCCGCTTAAAAAGGAAATTACCGATTCGGGACTTGATCTCGTTATCGTGAGAGAACTTATCGGCGGAGCATATTTCGGAAAGCGTGAAACAAAAACAGAAAACGGAGTGAAAACCGCTTCCGACTCAATGGCATATTCAGATTATGAGGTTGAAAGAATATGTCGTGTTGCGTTTGAAATGGCAAAAAAACGCCGCGGAAAGCTTCACTCTGTGGATAAAGCAAACGTTCTTGACTCCTCAAGACTCTGGCGAGAGGTTGCGCACAAGGTCCGTGATGAATACCCCGAGGTTGAATATGCGGATATTCTAGTGGATAACTGTGCAATGCAGCTGGTGAGAAATCCCGGTCAGTTTGATGTTCTTGTTACAGAAAATCTTTTCGGCGATATTCTTTCCGACGAGGCAAGCATGATTACAGGCTCTCTGGGAATGATTCCGTCCGCTTCACTCGGCGAAACAAGCTTAGGGCTTTATGAGCCTATTCACGGCTCCGCTCCCGATATTGCCGGTCAGAATAAAGCAAATCCGATTGCGACAATTCTTTCGGCTGCTATGATGATGAGATATTCATTTGATATGGCAAAAGAAGCTGACGCTGTAGAAAACGCAGTGAATGATGTCCTTGAAGAGGGCTACCGCACTGCCGACATCATGTCTGAGGGGATGAAAACAGTATCCTGTTCTGAAATGGGAACACTTATCTCGGAAAAAATTTAATCAGGTAAACAGCTCTTTACAAAAGAGCTTTTATAAGAAAGCGTATGTTTGGATGAGGCATACGCTTTCTTTTTTTAATTAGTGACATTTGTCATTTGACAATTTAAAATTAGTTAAGTATAATAACTAATATCGTACTAAAATCTAAATATGGGGAGGATAAAATGGCTGATTCTGAAAAGAAAGGGGCGGCACTTTTTTCTGCATTGATAAATATTAAAAGAAAAATGGTAAAACTAAGAGAATTCGGTGCTTATCCTCAGCTATCGAATATCGGGATAAAGGTGATTAAAGATCATCAGAACAATTATAAAGATGGACTTAAAATATCCGATTTTGCAAAAAAGCTTAACATTTCAAAGCCTGCGGCAACACAGATTATCAGCGAGCTTGAAAAGAACGGACTTGTTCAAAAAATAGCCGATCAGAGCGACAAAAGAAAAACATATGTTAAACTTACTGAAAAAGGAGATACTAAATTTTTTGAAATACAAAAAAAACATCTTGAAATGTTTAACGGAGTTGCCGAAAAATTTGATGACAATGATTTCAATGAGTTCATAAGGCTGATTGAAAAATTCAATTTATTTCTGGATGATTATTTAGCAGACCAAAATAATAGTGAAAGGGAAAAATAATAAATATGACAAAGCTTTTAAAATACGGTAAACCATATATTGTTTTGCTTATTTCCGCAATAGTAATGCTGTTTATTCAGGCATTAAGCGACCTTAACCTTCCTAACTATATGTCCGACATTGTAAATATCGGATTACAGAGGAGCGGAATTCAGGATACTGCCCCAAGAGCAATCGGCGAAGAAATGTATACAAAGCTTGCACAGTTTGGAGTAAATTTGTCGGATTCATATACTTTGGTAAAAGCCGGAGAGGGGGATTATTCAAAGGAATTTCCAGATGCGGAAAAAGAGAATATATATGTTTTAAATGAAGATATTTCCTCAGACGATATGGATGAACTCGGACTTGAATTCGGGAAAATCACTCAGATGACAATGCTGATGTCACAGGGGAAAGATCCTAAGACAGCGGCTGAAATTGTTGAAAAAACCGATGAAACAATGCTAAGACAAATGGCGGTTCAGTTCACTAAAAAGGAATACACAGACCTCGGAGTTGATACAGATAAAATCCAGCAAGAGTATATTATAAAAACAGGGCTTATAATGCTTCTGATTACGCTTATAGGGGCGGCGGCAACAATAACCGTGGCATTTTTATCCTCAAAAATTGCGGCAGGAATGGCAAGGGATATCAGGCGCGGCATTTTCAGCAAGGTTGAGGGCTTTTCGAGCAATGAATTTGACAAATTTTCAACATCATCGCTTATTACAAGAACCACAAACGATATTACACAGATTCAGATGCTCATTATCATGGGGATAAGAATGATGTTCTATTCGCCTATTGTTGCGGTTGGCGGAGTAATCATGGCGGTAAGAAAAGGTCCGTCAATTTCCTGGATTATCGCTCTTGCGTGCATAGTCCTTATTGGGCTGATTGCGTTTGTATTTATTAAAGCTATGCCGAAATTTAAAATTATGCAGAAGCTTATAGACAGACTTAATCTTGTTTTCCGTGAAAATCTAACAGGAATTATGGCGGTAAGAGCATTCGGAAATCAGGATTTTGAAAGAAAGCGCTTTGATAAGGCAAACAATGATTTAACGGATAATATGCTTTATGTAAGCAGAATTATGATATTCATGTTCCCGGCAATAATGCTATTAATGAATGGAGTTTCTCTTCTGATCGTATGGGTCGGTGCGGATAAAATATCACAGTCGGCGATGCAGGTGGGCGATATGATGGCGTTTATGCAGTATGCTATGCAGATTATCATGTCGTTCCTTATGATGTCAATTATGTTCATTATGGTTCCCCGTGCGGCAGTTTCGGCAGAACGTATTTCAGAGGTGCTTGAAACAAAGCAGTCAATTTTTGACCCTGAAAAGCCTGAGCAGTTTGACAATTCAAAAACAGGATACGTTGAATTTAAAAATGTTAACTTCCGCTATAACGGAGCAGAAGAAGACGTTCTGAAAAATATTACATTTACCGCAAATCCGGGTGAAACAACAGCATTTATAGGCTCGACAGGTGCGGGAAAGTCGACACTCATAAACCTCATTCCGCGTTTTTATGATGCAACAGAGGGGGAAATATGCGTAAACGGTGTTAATGTCAGAAATGTTTTACAGTCTGACCTTCATGAACAGATAGGTTATGCTCCTCAGAAAGGAATACTCCATTCGGGAACCGTTTCGACAAATATCCGTTACGGAAAAGAAGCTGCTTCAGATGAAGAAATAAAGGCGGCGGCAGAAACCGCACAGGCAATGGACTTCATTTCATCAAATGAAGAGGGCTTTGACAAAGAAATTTCTCAGGGGGGAGCAAACGTATCGGGCGGACAGAAACAGCGCCTTTCTATCGCAAGGGCGCTTATAAGAAAATCACCGATTTATCTATTTGACGATTGTTTTTCAGCGCTTGACTTTCAGACAGAATCCAAGCTCAGAAAGGCTTTGAAAGGCTATACTAATAATGCGACGGTTCTTGTTGTTGCACAGCGTGTAAGCACGATTATGAATGCGGAGCAGATTATTGTTCTTAACAACGGCGAAATTGTGGGAAAAGGCACTCATAAAGAGCTTCTTTCTTCTTGTCCGACGTATTATGAAATTGCGTCATCACAGCTGTCAAAGGAGGAGTTATAATGAGCGCACCTAATCAGAAAAAATCCGGTGGTTCTATGGGCGGCCCTATGGGCGGAATGCCGGTCGGCGAAAAAGCAAAAAATTTCAAAGGAACAGTCAAAAAGCTCCTTCAATATATGGGGAAATATAAGATTGCGTTAGTAATCGTTGTTGTGCTTGCGGTGCTTTCGACTGTATTCAATATTGTCGGGCCTAAGATATTAGGACTTGTGACAACAGAAATCGGCGAAGGCATAATGAGAATGATAACAGGTGCAGAAAGTGGAATTAACTTCGTTTATATCGGCAAAATAGCGGCTGTTCTTCTCGGACTTTATTTAATTAGCTCAGGTTTTGGATATTTACAGGGCTTTGTGATGACAAACATTGCAATGAAGGTGACATATAATTTAAGGAAAGAAATTGCTGACAAGGTCAACAGACTTCCTTTAAAATACTTTGACAAAAAGAATTACGGAGAGGTTCTGTCGTATGTCACAAACGACGTTGACGTAATTTCACAGAGCCTTAATCAGAGCGTATCTCAGATTATTACCTCTGTCACATCAATAATCGGAATTATAATCATGATGTTCACAATAAGCTGGCAGATGACGCTTATTGCACTTGGCGTACTTCCTGTTTCAATTATTCTTATCGGGACGATAATGAAGAAATCACAAAAATATTTTAAAGGCTATCAGGAATATCTCGGACACGTTAACGGACACATTGAAGAAATGTACGGAAGTCATATTCTTGTCAAGGCTTTTAACGGCGAGAAAAAGTCAATTGAAAAATTCGAAGTAAACAATGACGAGCTTTATAAATCAACGTGGAAATCCCAATTTTTATCGGGACTTATGATGCCAATTGTAATGATAGTCGGGAATCTCGGATATGTTCTTATCTGTATTTTAGGCGGAAGCTTTGCTGCCGCAGGTAAAATCGCAATAGGCGATATTCAGGCGTTCATTCAGTATATGCGTCAGTTCACACAGCCTATAATGCAGGTTGCAAATATTTCTAACGTGCTCCAGCAGACAGCGGCTGCGGCAGAACGTGTATTTGAATTCCTTGATGAAGAGGAAGAGGAAAAGGACATAGAAAGCCCCGTTTCGCCCGAAGAAATAAACGGCGACGTATTGTTTGCGCATATGCACTTTGGATATAATCCCGAAAAAATCATAATCAACGATTTTTCAGCTGTTATCGGACAGGGAAAGAAAATCGCAATCGTAGGTCCTACGGGTGCGGGGAAAACTACAATTATCAAGCTTTTGATGAGATTTTATGAGCTTAATGAGGGCGCAATTCTAATAGACGGCTATGATTTAAAGCAGTTTTCACGGAACGGACTTCGTTCATTATTCGGAATGGTGCTTCAGGACACATGGCTTTATAACGGGACAGTAAAGGAAAACATACGCTACGGAAAGCTTGACGCAACCGACGAAGAAGTAATAAGCGCCGCAAAAGCCGCACAGGTAGACCATTTTGTAAGAACTCTCCCCGACGGATATAATATGGTTCTTAATGAAGAGGCAAGCAATGTTTCACAGGGACAAAAACAGCTTCTTACGATTGCAAGAGCTATTCTCTCTGACCCGAAAATCCTTATTCTTGACGAGGCAACAAGCTCTGTCGATATCCGAACGGAAATTCTTATTCAGAAGGCTATGGATAACCTTATGAAGGGAAGAACAAGCTTTGTTATTGCCCACAGACTTTCGACTATTAAAAATGCCGATATGATTCTTGTAATGGATAAAGGCGATATTGTCGAACAGGGAAATCATGAGGAGCTTATTGAAAAGGGCGGATTTTATGCTAATCTTTATAACAGCCAGTTTGAAAGAATAAGCGCCGAATAACAATCGAAAGGAATTTTAAAATGCAGTTTGATCTTGAACGGGCATCAGATCTTCTTTCAACGGAAGAGGGACAGTTTTTTGCTGAAAATATAAATAATCTTGCTCAGCAGCTGACAGAAATTCTTAATATATACGAATCTGCGACCAAACAAATAGTAACAAAGCTTGAAATTCTCGACAGTGAATTTCAAGCGAGAAACAAGAGAAACCCTATTCATCAGATTCAGAGAAGAGTAAAGTCCACAACGAGCATTATAGAAAAAATACTCAGAAAAGGCTTTGAGCTTGATCTGGATTCTATAAGGGGAAACCTTAACGATATTGCAGGAATAAGGGTAATCTGTTCTTATATCGACGATATTTATACGGTATACGAAATGCTCAGCAGACAAAGCGACCTTGAGGTTATTAAAATCGTCGATTATATAAAAAATCCTAAATCAAATGGGTACAGAAGCCTCCACATTGTCCTTAAAGTGCCGGTTTTCTTTTCCGACCGAGTGGAAAAGGTTAAGGTTGAGGTTCAGATAAGAACGATAGCTATGGACTTTTGGGCAAGTTTAGAGCATAGCCTTAGATATAAGGCCGACGGGTATATTCCGCCTGACATTTCAAATGAGCTTAAAGATTGTGCGGATATAATCTCAATGACTGATTTAAGAATGCAGAATATTCATAATCAGGTTGAGTGTATGAACTGCTAAAAAGTATCGCGAGCAAGCACTTCAAAATTAACTAAAAAAATAAAAAAAAGTACAGTAATTTTCTACTGGACAATATGATGTATTTATGATATAATTTTTTCAATGAATTATTTGACAACCTTTAAGTTAATCCTGTGAGATTGACAAGGCAGTCGTTATAAATATACCTATATAATATAGCTATAACTATACGATTTTAACCTTTCTGTCAGTCCGGCGGAAAGGTTTTTTTATAGGCGGAGGTGAAGATGTGCAGCAAAAAGCAGTAATAATGGACGAAAATGCAATAAGAAGAGCCGTCACAAGAATATCCTTTGAAATTCTTGAGAGAAATAAGGGCGCGGCAGGTCTTTGCATAATAGGGATTATGTCGAGGGGCGTACATCTTGCTAACCGCATTTCGGAAAAGATATATGAGCTTGAGGGAGTAAAGGTTCCCGTCGGAAACCTTGATATAACGAAATACCGTGACGACGGAAAGCATTCTTCATCTGACGATAAAACAATACTTGACTTTGAAATAAAGGATAAAAAGGTTATTCTTGTTGACGACGTAATTTATACGGGGAGAAGCACACGCGCCGCGATAGATGCAATAATGGAGCGAGGGCGCCCGATATCGGTTCAGCTTGCCGTGCTGATTGACAGGGGACACAGGGAGCTTCCTATAAGAGCGGACTATATAGGGAAAAATCTTCCCACTTCAAAGGACGAGGAAGTAAAGGTTCTTATGAAGGAAGCCGACGGCATTGACAAGGTTTTGATTTTAGAAAGTCGGGAGGGATAGTTACGGAAAGACTGCTTTTAAAGAACATTAAAATAATATCTGAAACCTCTGAAGCGACAGGCGACATTCTTATTTCCGACGGGGTTATTGAGGATATTTCGGAAAACATAAGCATAAACAAATCGGCATTTGTTATTGACGGTGAGGGACGGCTTGTGGCATTCCCGTCACTTTTTGATATGCACGTTCATTTCCGTGATCCGGGCTTTACCCATAAAGAAGATATTTTAACAGGAGCAAATTCGGCTCTTGCCGGCGGATTTACGGGCGTTGCCTGTATGCCCAATACGAACCCTCCTATTGATAATGCCGAGATTGTAAAATATATTATCGAAAAAGCGGCTCAGACAGGCATTTCGGTTTGTCCTGTCGGCTGTATAACCAAAGGACTTAAAGGCGAAGAATTATGCGATTATGACGAGCTTAAAAAAGCGGGTGCAATTGCCGTGTCCGATGACGGAAAGCCTGTTAAGAATGCAGGCATAATGCTTGAAGCACTGAAAAAAGCGAAAGAAAGCGGTATACCCGTTATTTCACACTGCGAGGATATGGACATTATCGGTAAAGGAATTATAAATAAGGGGAGAATTTCTGAAGAACTGAATGTTGACGGAATGGACAGAGCTTCTGAGGACAGCATTACCGCGAGGGAAATTGCTCTTGCTGAAAGCTGTGACGGGAGTATACACATTGCCCACGTCAGCACAAAGGGTGCCGCCGCGGTTATTCGTGCGGCAAAGGCAAGGGGAGCAAGGGTTACCTGTGAAACCTGTCCGCATTATTTTTTCTATACTGAGGATAAGTTTTTGGCGAAAGATGCTGATTACAGAATGAATCCTCCTTTGAGAGAGGAAAGCGACAGAATAGCAATACTCGAGGCTGTTCTTGACGGAACGATAGACTGTATTGTCACCGACCATGCGCCGCATACGGCGGAGGAAAAGGCGGATTTTTATACAGCTCCAAACGGAGTTGTCGGGCTTGAAACCTCACTTGCGGCAACGCTCACCATGCTTTATCATACAAGAAAGGCAAGCCTTTCAAAAATAATGAAGCTGATGTCAGTTAATCCAAGAAAGGTTCTCGGACTAACGCCTGAAAGAATAGAAAAGGGAGCGCCCGCCAATATTACGGTATTCGATCCTGATAAATCATGGATAGTTGAGCCTGAAAAGCTTCATTCAAAATCTCATAATACGGTATTTAAGGGCGAAGTTTTAAAGGGAAAAAATATTCTGACCATTTCACAGGGAATAATCCGTTACAGTGAACTGGACTAATTGGAGGAACAAGTAAAATGGGAAAAAAATCAAGGCTTTTGATTCTTATTATCGGTGCGGTAATTTTCTTTCTGGGATATTTCCTTATTAGCAGCGGGACTGTCAAAATGGTAGTATGCTTAGTAGGAATTGTTCTTTCGTGCTACGAGCTTTATATGCTTATCGGCGGCGGGAAAGAAAGTGAAAAGGAAGAATTAGAGGATAATGTCGAAAATGAGCCTGCAATGAGTGATGATGAGCTTGCCGAATTCCTTACAAAAGACGGCGAATACGACTATGAATCTTCTGAAGATATTTTCTGTGACGACTGCGGAGCGGTGAGAAAGCCCGGCTGGTTTTTCTGTCCCGAATGCGGATACTGTTATGACCCGCCGGAAATATACTGTAAAAATTGCGGCGAGAAAATATCCGACAGCTGGAGCTTCTGCGTAAAATGCGGATACAGAACGGAATTTGAGGCGGAGGAATTATCCGAAGACAAAACCGAATATGAGGGGCTTGATTCTGAAAGACCCTGTCCGAGATGCAGTCACTTTTATATTCCAGACTGGAATTTCTGTGCAACCTGCGGACTTGATTTCAAAGCAAACAACAAGCATTGTCCGTCCTGCTCAACGCCCGCATCTGAGGGCTGGGATTACTGTGCTGTATGCGGGCATAGAATAAACGAAGATTAAATTAATATAAAAGGAGAATTTATTATGTCAATGGATAAGCTTATTGAAAAAATTGCCGAAACTCAGAACCCAACCGTGGTGGGACTTGACCCAAAGCTTGAATATATCCCTGAATTTATCAAGGAACAGGCATTTATTGAAAACGGCGAGAACCTTAAAGCCGCTTCAAAGGCAATATTTGCTTTTAACAAGGGCATAATCGACGCAATCTGTGACATTGTTCCCGCAATAAAGCCACAGGCTGCTTATTATGAAATGTACGGATACCACGGACTGAGAGCTTTGAAAAAGACCATTGACTATGCAAAAGAAAAAGGAATGTATGTTATAGCCGACGGAAAGAGAAACGATATAGGCTCTACTATGGAGGCTTATGCCGCAGCATTTCTCGGAAAAGTCAAGGTCGGAAATATGACGATGGAGCCTTTTGGGGCAGACGCGCTGACCGTAAACGGCTATCTTGGAACGGACGGAATTTCTCCTCTTATCGATGTATGCAAGGAAAACAACAAGAGTATTTTTGTTCTTGTAAAAACATCAAACCCATCATCGGGAGAATTACAGGACAAGCTTATCGACGGACAGCCTGTATACGGCTTAATGGGTGAAATGTGCGAAAAGTGGGGAGAAGAACTTCCCGGAAAATACGGATATTCCGGCGTGGGAGCGGTAGTAGGCGCTACATATCCAGAACAGCTTCAGGAAATGAGAGAAAAGCTTCCGCATACGTTCTTCCTTGTACCTGGTTATGGGGCACAGGGCGGAGGAGCAGAGGGTGTTGCTAAAGCATTCGACAAAAACGGACTCGGAGCAATTGTCAATTCTTCACGCGCTGTAATGTGTGCATATAAAAACGGAGGCTATGACGAAAAGGAATATGCCGTTGCCGCATTAAAGGAAGTTATCAGAATGAAAAAGGATATAATGTCGTTTGTCGGAAAAATCAAGCTTTAATAAATAAACGGATTAAACATAAATATCAGGAGGAAAAGGAAGAATGTCTTTATTTAATATAGGTAAAAAAGCATATCTGCTTCTGGCTAACGGAAAGGTGTTCGAGGGGTATTCCTTCGGAAGAGAGGGGACGTATCTTGGCGAAATTGTCTTTACAACGGCAATGACGGGATATCAGGAAACTCTTACCGACCCCAGCTATTTCGGGCAGATAGTTACCCAGACATTTCCGCTTATCGGGAATTACGGCGTGAACGATGAGGACTTTGAGTCAAAGGGCTCTGTCGTAAGCGGCTATGTGGTAAGAGAATGGTGCAATACGCCCTCAAATTTCAGATGTCAGGGGAATGTTGACGAATTTCTGAAAAAACACGATATTATAGGCATTCATTCCATAGATACCAGAAGCCTTACCAGAATGATAAGAGAAACTGGCGTTATGAACGGCGTTATTACAACGGAAAATGTCTATGACAAAAAGGACGAGTTCTTAAAGCAGATTTCAGAATTTACGATAAAAAATGCCGTAAGCTCTGTTACCTGTGACAAGCCGCAGACCTTTAATGCGGAAAACGGAAAATATAACGTTGTGCTCTTTGATTTCGGATATAAATTTAATATCAGACGTGAGCTGATAAAGCGCGGCTGTAATGTTACCGTTGTTCCGGCAATGACCTCTCCCGAAGAAATTTCGGCTATGAAGCCTGACGGAATTATGCTTTCAAACGGCCCGGGCGACCCTGCCGAAAATGTTGATATAATAGCAAACCTTAATGGACTTATAAAATATCAGATACCGACATTCGGAATTTGTCTTGGACATCAGCTTTTAGCTATTGCAAACGGCGCAAAAACTGAAAAGCTCAAATACGGACACCGCGGAGCAAACCAGCCGGTTGTCGACATTAAGCTTGACCAGACCTTTGTAACATCTCAGAACCACGGCTATGCCGTTATCGGAGATACTATTCCGAGTGAAGCGGGACAGGTTTCTCATAAAAACGCAAACGACGGAACCTGTGAGGGAGTACGCTATAAAAATGCCCCCGCATTTACTGTTCAGTTTCACCCCGAAGCACACGTCGGACCGCTTGACACCGCTTATCTTTTTGATGAATTTATCGAGCTTATGGAGAAAAATCCTGTAAACAAGGAGGGTAAATAATTATGCCTTTACGTTCTGATATTAAAAAAGTACTTGTAATCGGCTCCGGACCTATCGTTATAGGACAGGCGGCGGAATTTGACTATGCGGGAACGCAGGCGTGCCGCGCCTTGAAGCAGGAGGGACTTGAGGTTGTTCTCATAAACTCAAACCCCGCAACAATCATGACGGACAAGGCTATGGCTGATAAAATCTATATCGAGCCGCTTACCCTTGACGTTGTTAAAAGAATTATTCAGATAGAAAAGCCCGACAGTCTTCTTTCAACCCTCGGCGGACAGACAGGACTTACTCTTTCAATGCAGCTTGCAAAGGACGGCTTTCTTGATGCTAATAATGTTAAGCTTCTTGGCGCAAACCCCGAAACCATTGACAAGGCTGAAGACAGACAGATTTTCAAGGATACTATGGAGAAAATCGGCGAGCCGTGTATTCCGTCAAAGGTTGTTGAAACCGTTGAGGACGCACTTGATTTCTGCCGTGAAGAAATAGGCTATCCAGCAATCGTCCGCCCCGCATTCACCCTCGGCGGAACAGGCGGAGGAATTGTAAACAACGAAGATGAAATGAAAGAAACCTGCCGCAACGGTTTAAGACTTTCAC
>DAOPYP010000036.1:0-14734 GCA_035352975.1 Oscillospiraceae bacterium | reverse complement strand
ATTTTTCCTGATTACGATGTCAGGTATATCGCAATTAACGACAGCGTTGATACCACAAAGAGCGAGAACGAGCTTATGGCGTTCAAGAATATTTTCAACGACTGGTACGCTCGTGATACAAGCAAGAAAATCCGAGCCGTTTTCAAAGCAAAGGGTATGTCGGGAAAACATTTGTCAGTACCAATTTACGGCTATAAAAAGTCCGAAACCGACAAAAATCTTTGGGTAATCGATGAGGAAGCCGCAACAGTCGTGAAAGAGATATTTAAGCTCTGTATTGATGGTTACGGTCCGACGCAGATTGCAAGGATTTTAACCGAACAGGGCGTTCCGACGCCGACGGCGTATGCAAGAGCAAATAACAAAAACAGCGGTCACTATAACGCTAAAATTCACCGATGGGGCGAGCAGACAATACAGAACATTCTTGAAAAAGCCGAATATGCAGGTCATACCGTTAATTTCAGAACGCACACAAAGTCATACAAGAACAAGAAACGAGTTGAAAATTCAAAAGAAGATTGGCTTATTTTTGAGAATACACACGAAGCCATAATTTCACAACAGGATTTTGATTTGGTTCAGGAGCTTCGCAGCAACAAACGAAAAGTACAGAAATGCGGTGAAATAAACCCATTTTCAGGAATTGTATATTGCGCCGATTGCGGTAAGAAAATGTATTTGTGCAGGTCTAAAAGTCTTAATTCAGACCAAGAGCATTTGAAATGCTCAAGTTATGCGGCAGACAAGGACGAATGTACAGCACATTTTATCAGAACGGCTGTGCTGAAAGAAATTGTCATCGGCGAAATCAGCAAGGTTCTCGGGGAGGCACATTCAAGCGAAGAAAAATTCATACAGTCAGCAACGGAAATGGCAACTTCACATCAGTTCTCTGAACTTAAAAAGGCAAAGAAAACGCTCGGTATTTCCGAAAAACGAATTGCAGAGCTTGACCGTTTATTTACAAGGCTTTATGAGGACAATGTTTCGGGAAAGATTTCAGATGAACGCTTTGAACAGCTTTCTAAAGGGTACGATGATGAACAGGAAAAGCTGAAAACGCTTATTACAGAACTCGCTGTGTTTATCGAAAAAACGGAACAGAAAACCGCTGATACCACCGAATTTATCAGGATTGTGAAGAAATACGAGCGTATCACGGAACTCACGCCCGAATTAATGCATGAGCTGATTGAGAAAATCGTCGTTTACGCTCCCGACAAGTCAAGTGGACACCGTGAACAGAAAATCGAAATCTATTTCAGATTTAAGGTTGCAATTTCGGTTGCCGTTGCTGACAGCAGGGTTTATGACAAAAAGAGAAAGGCTGCGTAGTCCCAAGCGACGTTTCGTCGCTTTAACTACAGCAACCTTTCAATTGTACGCTAAAACTTCTTTACGACTACCGAGCTAATCCTGCGGCGTTTTATGTTTTGGGGGAAAGATATTTTTACTTTGTGCTTTGTCCTCCGCGGTTATCGGTAGGTGCTGGCTTTGGATTGCTTGTCCACTGGTTATCCCCTGCGGACTTCTTTGCTTTTTGGTTGTTGTTTTTTGACTTATCAGGCATAAATTCACTTCCTTAATTTTTTATTATTTTTTCCTGATTTTTTTATTTTATACACGCTCAATTAAAATTAAGCATAATATGAAAACAGCGATATCAAATAAAATGATTAAGGGTGAGGTTATGCATAATTCAGACATCTCATATACTAAAGCGGTGAATATTCCGATAGAATTATATCAGTCGGAAAAGGGCAGATACTTTATCGGCTATGCCGATAATCTTAGCTTCGGGGAAAATAAAAGCACATGGGCAAGATTATATAACCCCTGTCATTCCGGGGTAAATCTTCATGTAAACGTGTGGACGGTAACGGATATTTCAGAAGCGCCTTTCCGTGCGCAGTTCTGGTTTAATTCGGACATTAAAGGGATTCCTGACGAATGGGCAGTTACCCCGTCAAATACAGCATTAAGACCGTTGCCCGAGCCTAAAATAAAGCTTCAGTCACAATCAAATGTGGATTATGCGCCGATAGGCGGGATAAAAGCATTTGTCAGGAGAGGAGAGCCGGGTACAACGCTGGTCGAAACCGAAAACGGGAAGCTGATTTTCCCTCCCGGAGGCTCGTTCCTCGTATATCTTTCTCTGACAGATACTCCTGCAATACCAGCGTCGGGAAGAGTGGCATTCGGCTGGTGGGAAGAAAAAATAAAGTGTTGATTTAAAAATTAATAAAAAGGATGTGACGATTATGAGTGAAAAACCACTTGAGTCATATGAAAAAAAGAGCAAAATCAATTGTATTGTTTCGGGTATTATATTTATTGTGATAGGTGCCGCGATATTTATAGGCTTTTTTATAGGCTTGAATAACAGCAATACGCTGGATATAACGGCGATAGTAATGATTAGTTTTCTGTCTTTAATATTTATTCTGATCGGGGTATTACAGCTTACGGCAAAGCTAAGGGAAAGGCGGCGTGAAGCTGATATTGCTACACCGGGAACGAGAGCAAACAGACAGTATGAAGAAAAACGTGCAAAAGCTATTGAAAAACAGAATAAAAAGCTTTATGTCCACGGTGATACGAAGGATGAACTTTATAACCGAAAGCTGAAGAACTCGACAATATGCGCCGTAATAGCAGCTGCAGTAGGGATCTTATTCTTTATTATTTCTTTAAATGAAAATGACACTGAATTTTTATTTTTCGGAATTGTATCTTTTGGAATCGGCATCGGAGTTATAAGTTATTCACTTTACGGTTCAGGATTGCGCAAAATCAAGGACATCATTACCAAGCTCGGACTGAATTACGACAGCGTGAACGAAGATTTTGTCGGCGGTAAATGCTTTAAATTCAACGGAAAAATTTTGTGTATCGGGAAAAGATATACGGTATATTCCGACGGTGCATCCAGCATTATTTTTGATAATAGTGATATTTGCGGAATTGCTCCTCACCGTCAGGATATCTATCACTATAAGAATTTAGTTTATACGGGAAAAAAATCAAACTATTACGTTGCCGTAACTTTAAAAAACGGAGTAACGCATTATCTTAGCTGCCGTCAGTTTGTTGATGAAATGATAATTGAAGAATATCTTAGTCAAAACAGAAATAGCATATAAAGTGATTATTTAATATGCTGTCAAAAAAGGACGTGATGATTATGAGCAAAAAGCCGCTTGTGTCAGATGAGAGAAAAAGACTGATAGGTTCTATTATTTTCGGCAGTATATGTATAATCTTGGGAGCTACATTTGTAGATAACTTAGTCAAGGAATACAGCAAGCATAACATGGTGGGCGCAGTCATTTATTTTATTCTCATTATCACTTTTTTATTCCTTGGGATATTTCAGCTTACGGCAAAGCTAAAAGAAGAGCTAAAGGCGGACGCAATAGCTGAACCTGGAACAAAATCAAACAGACGATATGAAGAAAAACGTGCGAAAGCTATTGAAAATCAGACTAAAGAACTTTATTCTCATGGCGACATAAGAACCGAGTTTTATGCTAAGCAAGCGAAAACATCCTTAATAGGATGCGCGATAGTTTTAATTATCGTAATGATTTTTTGTTACTTTTATATCACAGTTGAAAATTCAGAAATATACAGCATGTTTATGGTGCTTGTACTTGGCTTAGGAATCTATTGTATTTGTTCTATGGCTTATCCACTTTTTGGTGTTAGATTTAATAGTATTAAGGCTTCCGTTAATAAGCTCGGGCTGGATTACACTAAGGTAAACGAAGATTTTGTCGGTGGGAAATGCTTTAAACTAAAGAAAAAGCTTCTTTGTGTAGGAAAAATGTATACGGTATATTCCGACGGTACGTCCAGCATTGTTTTTGAAAACAGTCAAATTTCCGGAGTTTCTCCCTACTGCAAGGAAACCTATCGCTATAACAATCTGATTTATTCCTGTAAAAAATCAAACTATTATGTTATCGCAACTTTAAAAGACGGTTCAATGTATTATCTTAACTGCCGACAGTTTATTGATGAAATGATAATTGAAGAATATTTGAATCAAAACAGAAATAACATATAAAAAATCGCCTCGGGATTACCCTGAGGCGATTTAATTATTGAATAACTTTAAATTTTGCGGCGAAATGGTTCGGGGGCGACCGCAAAGCCTCTGAAAATACGTGTATTATGTCAATTTTAAAACTCAATTTTCTTTTCAATATATGAAACAAGCTCGTCAATTTTAACTCTTTCCTGTCCCATTGAATCTCTGTCGCGGACTGTTACACAGCCGTCTTTTTCAAGCGTGTCAAAGTCATAGGTGATACAGAACGGCGTTCCGATTTCGTCCTGACGGCGGTATCTCTTTCCGATTGCGCCGGCCTCGTCATATTCAACGCTGAACTTCTTTGAAAGCATTGTAAATACCTCAAGTGCAGGTTCTTTAAGCTTCTTTGTGAGAGGAAGAACGCAGGCCTTTACGGGGGCAAGTGTCGGGTGAAGGTGCATTACTGTGCGGACATCGCCCTCGCCTAAATCCTCTTCGTCATAAGCTTCTGAAAGGATTGAAAGGAATAATCTTTCAACGCCGAGTGACGGCTCGATAACATAAGGAATATATTTTGAATTATCATCGGGATCAAAGTATTCAAGGCTCTTTCCGCTTGTATTCTGGTGCTGTGTGAGGTCATAATCCGTTCTGTCGGCAATTCCCCAAAGCTCACCCCAGCCGAATGGGAAGAGGTATTCAAAGTCGGTCGTAGCCTTTGAATAGAAGCAAAGCTCCTCGGGGTCGTGGTCGCGAAGACGTACGTTTTCTTCTTTAATTCCGAGGCTTAAAAGCCAGTTCTTGCAGTAGCTTCTCCAATAGTTGAACCACTCAAGATCCGTTCCCGGCTTGCAGAAAAATTCAAGCTCCATCTGTTCAAACTCACGAACGCGGAAGATGAAGTTGCCAGGGGTGATTTCGTTTCTGAAGGATTTTCCTACCTGTCCCACTCCGAAAGGAACTTTTTTTCTCGACGTTCTCTGAATATTTGCAAAGTTTACGAAAATGCCCTGTGCAGTTTCGGGACGGAGATAAATTTCTGACTTTGAATCCTCCGTTACGCCCTGAAAAGTTTTGAACATAAGGTTAAACTGACGGATGTCGGTAAAATCAGATTTCCCGCAGTTCGGGCAGGTAATCCCCTTTTCTCTGATATATTTCATCATATCTTCGTTTGACCAGCCCGCAACATTCGTGCCGTCAAAGCTTTCGATAAGGTTGTCCGCTCTGTGACGGGTTTTACAGGACTTACAGTCCATAAGCGGGTCGGAAAATCCGCCGAGATGTCCTGAAGCCACCCATGTCTGGGGGTTCATCAGAATAGCCGAGTCAAGACCGACGTTATAAGGACTTTCCTGAATAAACTTTTTCCACCAAGCTTTTTTTATATTGTTTTTAAGCTCAACTCCGAGAGGGCCGTAATCCCAAGTGTTAGCAAGTCCGCCGTAGATTTCGCTTCCCGGATAAACATATCCCCTGCTCTTACAAAGCGCAACGATTTTATCCATGGTTTTTTCTGTATTAAGCATTTAAAAAGACCCCTTACATTTAAAATAAATATTGCAGCGTTAACTTATATTTTAGTTTAATTTGCGGTTTATGTCAAGAAATTTATATCGGAATGTTATTTTAGTTTTTAACAATTTCAAAAATTTGGTTGACGTACTATTTATATATTGATATAATTAATTTAATTGAACTTTTGAAAGGCGTGACAGCGTTGGAAAATCAGTATTTAACAAAAAAAGTTGTGCTTAGATCAGTAATATTATTTGTCGCCTTTATTGGTATTAAACTTATTCTTTCAAAGATAATTCCAGGTATTTTTGATGCTTTCTTTTACACGATACCTTTTTTATTAGTCGTTATACCTGTTTTTTATAAACAATTAGGGATTAAGAAAACTATCGCTTATAGCGCATTGTCAATGGTATTAATTACTGTTATTATATATACAATCAATTCTACACTTACTATTATTTTTAGATATACATATGATGTAATATCAAAAATGATGTTCGTATCTGAATTAATTAGTACATTATTTCAGACAGCAGCGTTATTTTTGGCACTTCTTATTTCATTTAAATTAATAACAAAATCTATAAATATAGTAGTAAAGTATAATTTTTTGACATTTGTTATTTTAGCAGTGTATTTGATATTGGAGCTTATAATAAATTATTTAGGGGATAAGGCGCTTAGTGGATTTTGTTTCTCAAGTAATTTATCATCATATTTGTCAATGATAAATTTAATATCAACTTTTAGAAATTGTTCAACCATCCTCGTATCCCTATTTATATTTATAACATCACTACAACTGATTAAAATTGCTGTCATTAAACAAGAATAATGCGCTGATGTTTCTCGGAATGTTATTTAATTTTCAATCATAATATGGTAATATATTATTAGCAGGAGGGATTGAAAATTATGGTCGTTATATCAGTGAGAATGCGAAGACTGAAAAAAGCTGTTCTTATTTTGTTTTTTGCGGTAATTGCCGCGCTTGCCGCGCTCCTAGTCAAGAACGGTTTGATGACGGATAATAAACCTGCACCGAGAATTCTGTCCGAAAATACTGATAGGGTGCTTTTTTTAGCCGAATGCGGCTGGCTTTCCGATGAAGAGCCAAAAAGCGTACAGGAAATAATTATCCCGTCCGAATTCAACGAAATTTATTTGGAATATAACGATATTCAGCTTTCACAGGGCTTTGACATGAATGATTATAAAGGCAAAACCGTAACGAAATATGTTTACGGAATTAGAAATTATCCCGAATCAAGTTATGTAAACGCAACGCTTCTAATTTTTGAAGATAAGCTTGTCGGCGGGGATATAACCTTACTCGAAAGCGGAAAAACGCTTCCGCTTTTTTCAAAAAACAACGGATGAAATGCCGTGAAAGGATTAAAATAAATGGCTAACGAAGAAAGACTGGACAAGTTCATTTCAAATCAAATGCAGATTTCAAGAAACGAAACAAAGAATTTTATAAGAAAAGGAACGGTTACGGTGAATGATAAAGTTGTCCGTTCCTCCGACGAAAAGATAAATCCCGAGAGCGATATTGTCAAGGTTAACGGCGAAGCGGTCGAATACCGAAAATTCATTTATCTTATGATGAACAAGCCACAGGGCGTTGTATGCTCGACAAAGGACGGGCTTTCGCCAACGGTTTTGTCACTTGTCCCCGAAAAGTTTATGCGGAAAGGTCTGTTCCCAGCCGGACGTCTTGACAAGGATACGGAGGGGTTTGTGCTTATAACGGACGACGGTGAGCTTTCACACAGAATGCTTTCCCCGAAAAGCCACGTTCCTAAGCTTTATTATTGTGAGCTTGAGCATGACGGAGATTTATCCTATTCTGAAAAATTTAAAAGCGGGATAACTTTAAAAACGGGGGAAAACTGTCTGCCAGCCGAGCTTGTCTTTGAAAAGGATATGAAAACCGCACTCGTAACTCTTAACGAGGGTATGTTTCATCAAGTGAAAAAAATGTTCGAGGCTCTGGATAATAAAGTGACATTTTTAAAGCGGATAAAGATCGGCGGAGTGGAATTGGATGTAAATTTAGGAAAAAGTGAGTGCCGGGAAATGTTGCACAAAGAAGTGGATAATCTTTTATCAAAATTTTAAATATTCTTAAAAAATGCGGATTTTACGCATTTTTCATTCGTCAAAATAAATAAACTGCGTTTTATAAGTTTGGGTATTAAGCAACTTGCAAACAAAGCATAAAATTGGTATTATATTTATAGCGCTAAGAAATAAATTAGCAATAATTAAGAAAAATTTGGAGGTTATTTTATGTCGAGTTTATCATGCAGATCAATTTATAAAAAATACCCCGGCGGCGTTGTTGCTGTTTCCGATTTTAATCTGGAGATTAAAGATAAAGAATTCGTTATTCTTGTAGGTCCTTCAGGCTGCGGAAAGTCAACAACACTCCGTATGATTGCCGGACTTGAAGAAATTTCCGACGGTGAATTATATATCGGTGACAGACTTGTTAACGACGTTGCTCCTAAGGACAGAGATATCGCAATGGTTTTCCAGAACTATGCTCTTTATCCTCATATGACTGTTTATGAGAATATGGCATTCGGTCTTAAATTAAGAAAAGTATCTAAGAATGAAATTGAACGTAAGGTTCAGGAAGCTGCAAGAAGACTTGACATCACTCACCTTCTTGAAAGAAAGCCTAAGGCTCTCTCAGGCGGACAGAGACAGCGTGTTGCTTTAGGCCGTGCTATCGTTCGTGAACCTCAGGTATTCTTACTTGACGAACCGCTTTCAAACCTCGACGCTAAGCTCCGTGCTCAGATGAGAACAGAAATTTCAAGACTTCATCAGAAGCTCGGCACAACATTTATATATGTAACCCATGACCAGACAGAAGCTATGACAATGGGTGACAGAATCGTTGTTATGAAGGACGGCTTTGTTCAGCAGGTTGACTCACCACAGAACCTTTATGAGGCACCTGTTAACCAGTTCGTTGCAGGATTTATGGGTTCACCTCAGATGAACTTTGTTGATGCAACACTCCGTAAGGTTGGAACAAAGTATGCCGTTGAATTCGGATATGATGTTAAGTATACAGTTGAAATTCCTGAAGGAAAGGCTGCAGAAGCATCACTTTCTGAATACGTTGACAAGGAAGTTGTAATGGGTATCCGTCCTGAAAATATTCATGACGAAGAAATGTTCCTTTCTGCTGCTAAGACAGGAATTATTGAAACTGACGTTGACCTTACTGAAATGATGGGTGCTGAAACTTATCTTTACCTCAGCTGTCAGGGTATTCCTCTTACTGCAAGAGTATCCCCTCGTTCAACAGCAAGACCTCAGGATGTTATCAAGGTTGCTCTTGATGCTAACAAGATTCACCTTTTCGACAGAGAAACAGAAAAGACAATTCTTAACTAATTTAAATTATAAAGCTGGTACAAAGGTAATTCCTTTGTACCAGCTTTTTTGTTTTCATATCATCATATTTATAAGTATAAGCATTATCACACCTGGGAGCCCGAGTATTAGTGAGGCAGCAATGCTTATTCCACTTAAAGGAAGTGAAATGCCTATGTAACTACCGAGATAATGCACTAGGAGCAGCCCTGCCGCTCCGGAAACAACTCCGAAAAATAAATTCCTGACAGGTCTTTTTGATTTAAAGTAATACACCGCCATTATAATTCCGGAGAGAATTAATGCTCCCCACAAAAAACAGCTTTCCATTTTCGTCATCTCTTTTCTTTAATTAATCATAATTTTAATTCTGAGCATTATAAAGCCCCGGATAGCAAATATTCTTTTCTTTTGCAAGACGTATAAGATAATTCAGTTTTGCTTTAAGTGAGCGCTGTTCATAAATATAGGCCTCTATGAGTTCGTCCTCAACAACAAGATTGAACGCATTTTCAATTTCATTCAGCTGATGATTGATTTCCGAAATTTCATCCGAAAGCTTTCGCGCATATTCCGCATCGCTTTCCTTTTCGGCTGATTTCACTAAGGGAGCAGAACCCGCAAAGCCTTTTAAAATGCCTTCCATAAAAGATACCTCCTGTTTACTAAAATATGTTATCATTATGGTCAAATATTCCCTCTATATACAGGTTTATTTTATTCTTTTAAGAATATAATAGTATATATGATAACTGAACGGGGGAATTTGAGTGGAAAAATATGTTACGCTTTATCATCATTACTGTCCTGTCGTTAAAAAGAATATAGTAATTGAACGTTCACTTCTGGATGATGACAGCGAGGAAAATATATGCCTTAACAGACATCAGTGCAACTGTGACGGGCATTGTGAAAATAAACTTTTCGACCTTGAAATAAAGGATTGGACACTTTAAAAAATATGAACCTTTGGGGTGCATATTGGAAATTGCTTTATGGCGAAGGGGCTTGGGGGCGACCGCAAAGCCCCTAAGTAATAGCTATAAGTAATTCAAAAAACTGATATGCACCTTTTTAGGTGCATATTTTTTCACATAAGAAGATAACCGAGCGCAAGCAAAAGCTTTATGTCCGAGCCGTTTCTTGCGAGAACAATCAATAAAAGAATGATTACTATTTTATCATCGTCGAGCTTGAGATTAGGAAGAAACTCTTCAAAAAGTCCGGAAAATAAATTCTTGTTTTCTTTTTCGGAATTGTCGTGATTTTCGTGAGGAGAATGTTCGTTAGATGTATTAGATTGATTCCCAAACAATGACGAAAATGGATTGTTGTTATATCCTGTATTTATATTTTGACCGTTGCTCCGGCTGTTCTGAAAATTATTGCTTGGATTTTGATGTGAATTTTGGATATTTGCTGATGTATTATTCTGCGCGTTATGTGAAAACTGATTGTTACGGTTAAATTGGTTGGTACCGCTGTTCTGCCTTTGAAAATTATTTGATGTGTTCTGATTATTGCTCTGTCGGGGTTCCTGTTTGATTTCAGGTTCTTTAGGCTTTGACTGTGATTGCGGCGGTTCGGGCACAATAAAATTCTGCGAACGCCTCTGCATTTCCTGAACGCGTCTTATAGCGTCCTGACGCATGGTATTCAGCTGGTCTTTATTATAATCCGCCACAAATCTCACCACTTTTCAAAAATCAGATTAGAACCTTAAAACAAATCGATTGACTTGAGCAGTCCGCTTTCCTTGACAACCGTCCATAAAGCCAAAAGCTTTAAAAGCTTGACCGCTTTATCAACTTTTATCTGTTTATCCTCTTTTAAATGAGGCTTGAGCGCCAGCAAAAGCTCGGTGTTCTTGTCGTTTGAAGATACTGACTGCATAAGCCCCTGAAGCTGCATAAGCGTGCCTATGTCAAACCCGAGACCATTGTCTGAGCTGCTGTTCTGACTTTGGGAATTCTGATTAGACGACATTGAGCTGAACAGCTTTGATAAATCAGGCATTCCCTGAGAATTGTCCTGCATTTTTTCGTCGGAATTTTCTTCATTTGCCGAAGCGCCGAGCATTCCCGCAAGCTGTTTTATCTGGTTCATACTATCCTCATCGGAAAGTATATCCTGAATTTTAGCCATCATATCGTCCATTTTGATATTCCCCCCCTTTGTGATTTTATGAAAGGATTATTTTTCTCCGGTGATTTTTTTATAAAGTGCCTGTGCCTGTGGTGCCGACATAAGCTGTTCAATTATATTCGGATTCTGCATTACCTGCTGAAAAGTTGCGGCATCCTTAGGGTTCATTCCATTTAAAGCTTTGTCAAATTTCCCGCTTTCAAGCTGCTGTCTTAAATCCTGCGGGGACATACCTAGCTTTTTGCTGACAACGTTCAGAAGTCCGTCAAGCTGGTTCTGATTAATGTTCATAACAGTTCTCCTTACATTTGTTTTCAGATAAAGTTTATGCTATAATAGATTAAAATAGAAGTGCGGAGGTTTTTGTTTAATGAGGATTGTTGTTTTCTCCGATACCCACGGCAGATACAGCGCAATGGAGGAAATTGTCGAAAGAAATTTAACCGCTGATATGTTTGTTTTTTTGGGAGACGGCGAAAGAGAGTTCGATAATATTACGGCGCTTTACCCCAAGCTTGATTTCAGACACGTTTCGGGGAACTGTGATTATGCAAGCTTTGCCCCCGATATGATTATTATAGGTGCCGAAAACGTGCGTATTCTTGCCACACACGGGCACAGATTTGGGGTAAAAATCTCAAATGAGTATTTGAAAAAACTTGCCGTCGAAAATAACTGTAAAGTTGCTCTTTTTGGGCATACCCATGAAAGATACGAAAATTACGAAGACGGAATATATTTTCTCAATCCGGGAAGTGCCTCGTGTCCGCGCGACGGGAAAAAGCCTTCATACGGATTTATCGATATTACTCCTGCCGGGATAGTAACAAATATAGTCACGCTTTAAAAATAAAAACCTCCGCATAATCATCTTATGCGGAGGTTATATTTTTGTGAGGAATAAATGTTATAATTTTAAAGGGATGCTGTTTTGATACGCTCCCTCCCCCGCGGAAATATCCTTTGGCTCAAGATTAAGCTTATATTCGTACATATCGCAGTAATCGAAATAATCGCAATCGGCCAAAACGCTGTCACCTCTTACGTCAAGAGCCCTATATCGACCGTCAGAACCCCAGAAATATTCCATTGGTGCTCCCTCTTTATATTTATAGCTATAAATAGGAATACCGCCAACTACTTTTGTCTTATCAGATTTTTTCGCTAAATTCTTAACTGAATACCATTCAGTATCAGGAGTTATTTCATAGCTAATCACATAGCAAAAATTTAAATCATCTTTTTTAAAATAAAGCACAACGGATTTCTGATTCCCCGGTGATATGCCCGTAAGACAATCCATATCTTCTTTAAATTTTTTAGGGATTGGCAAATTATCTGATTTCATACACATTAAAGTATCATATTCACTCTTAATATGTTCGTCCTTAATGGCATTTCTGTCAGGATATTTAGTGAAAAAATCAATCATGGTTTTCTCCAGCTCAGGAATAGTCTTTGATACAAAAAATCCGGGACTGGGACCTGTGTATAACAATTCCAGCGCCTTAACATTATAAATAGATGCCGAAAGATTTAAAATTAAAAATGTCGATATTATAATTGAAATCAGTTTTTTCATAGACTCCCCCCTAACTGTCATTTATTATGCGATTAAAACAGCGGTTTCAAATGCTCCCTCACCTGCGGAAATATCAAGATGCTCAACTATTTCAAATTTCACATATACTCTTGATTTTTCGCCATCAACCTCAATTCCTTTTGACACCCTGTATTTCCCGACAGAAAGCGGCTCTAACCCTTTAGAAGCGAGAGAGAATTTAAAATTCTTCTTAGCTCCGGGATCTAAACCGTATCCAATCATATCCCAAAAAGTATTTTCAGGCGGCCAGATTTTTTTATATTCACCGTTTTCAAGCTGATCTATCTGATATTCATCACCAGCTAAAACAAAACTTTTGCTGTTATTATATAAAATTCCTTTAATTTCAGATGTTGTTTTCACTTGATACTGTGAATTTTCAAGAACAAGTTTTATCTTTTCATCCTCCGCTTTTGCTGAAATAACTGAACCGAATAAAAACAAAAGAGTGATTACTATACTAAATACAAATACTTTGATTTTCATTTCATCACCCCATTTTTGTTTTTACCGAAATAAATGCAGAGCAGATTATTCCGACAATAAACGGATACAGGGCGTTTAAAAGGCATTTTATCAGAAACTCACGAGGCGAGTCCGCCGCTAAAGTCGACAGAACGTTTAGTATAATTCCTACAGAGCAAAGGAAAGCAGGAATAAAGCTGAACGCCCAAAGGAATTTCCGAAGATTTCCCCTTTCTTTAACAAGAAAATAAACGCACACTGAAAACAGCACCGTAATGACAAACGGTATCAGAATGTTAAGCGTTATGTTCAGCGTCTTATTGGAAAAATAAAAATTGTTGTAGTACCTCGTATAAAAAAAGACAGCAAAAAGCGAAAAAACCATTCCTAAAACGCAAAGAAAGGTTTTAACTGCCGATTTTTTAATGCTTATGGTTATAGATGATTTTTCAGCTGTATTAATCATTATTCTACATGCTCCTTTTACCGTTTTCATTTATTTTCTGTTTTTGGATTAAGATTAAAAACATTACAATTAATCCTGCTAAAATCGGACATAAACCGTCTAGTATGCAAAGATAAACCATCGGTATCGGAAAGTCCAAAGGAATATCCTTAATCATATTATACACTGAGCCAAGAGCACAGATTACAGCAAGAACTGTTGGGAACAGCAGCTTAATTCCCTTTTTTAAATTTAGAAATTTAAAAATATCTAAAGAAATATATGTAAATAAAAACATCAAAATAAAGGACACAGCTATTTTTATTATGAATGTTTTCGCTTGTGTCATATAAAATATTAAATTATAATTTGCAATAAATAAAATTAAAAGCACAGTTATAAAAACTAACAATATTATTTTTAATGAAGTCTTTACTGTACTTTTTTTAATTATGTAAACGTCGTTGGCTACATTGTTATTCATACTAATTACTCCCCCGTATATATTTTAGTATATTAAGGGAATTTTATTCCCTATAATATATAACTGTTCAGAGAGGCAAAAACGGACATATTTTTTCACCTTTAATATCGGATTTGAAATTCATACTTCTATCAAATAAAGTTAACGTGAAAAGCTTAAACCATGCAAAAGAATATATCGTCAGATATAGAACAGACGGTCCGACAAAAAGCCCGATTAAATATACAGAGGGGTCGTCGATAAAAATATAGCTATAAAAGAAGGTGCTTATCACGCCATTAAAAAACCCCGTTCCCAAAGGAGAAATTATTAAAAGGCATAAAATGCCTAGCAATATCTTTTTCACGGTAAAATTCGACTTTATATTTATTAATGAGAAATCCTTACCTTGCCTTATTAATACGTATATAAATATGAAAATTACAGGAAAAGCTTTAACTATAATAAAGGTTAATGCTTCTGAACCTATAACGGTGTGTTTACAAATAAAGACATTTAAGTATAAACAAATTAAGGATATTGCATAAGCTATGACTATGCCAAAAGCAATGTGCAATGCTTTTTTAATCATAATAGCCCCTCCGAACAATTATTATTAAGGGAATTTTATCTCCTATAATATATAACTGTTCAGAG
>DAOPYP010000035.1:0-14942 GCA_035352975.1 Oscillospiraceae bacterium | reverse complement strand
GATGACATAGGAAATCAAATTGCCGATAACAGCATACGACAATAATGATGATATAAAATACGATGCAGAAATAACTCACCCGCAGTTTGTTCCAATTGTTCTTGAAAACATATGCGTGCATAAGGGGAGAAATTTAGTTTTGAACGTTGATATGGTGCTTAAAACGGTTAATCCCGAAAAAAATAAAATTATAATATTATCCTGTAATACGCTGACAATCCCTGAAAACCAAAATGCAATTCAAGACGAAATCATTAAGCATTATTACGGAGATAGCAGTGAAAATACGGAAAATCAGGAAAATATCGATACATATTCAGAGAATCCGCTTATTCCCGGAACATCAGGAAATATGGTAAAAGCTCTTAAAATCCAACTTAACAGAATAGGCAGGAATTATCCCGCAATACCATTGCTTGATACTAAAAGCGGAGATTTTGATCTTGAGACACAAAAAGCAGTCAGCGTATTTCAGAACATTTTTGGCCTTGAACAAAACGGTGCCGCCGACAAAGCAACACGAAATAAAATCAAGGTAATTTATTCGGATATAAAAAAGCTGAATGAACTCTTATCAGAAAGCGTCTATTATAAAAATGTACAGAATATTCCTCCCGAAGAACAAAAAGAGGGCAGCACGGGAAGAAAAGTTAAGTATATTCAGTATTTTCTCTCTTTAATAGGGTACTTCAATGAAAGTATTCCTGCTGTAAAACATAGTGGAATATATGACAATCCTACAAAAGACGCCGTTTTGACGCTCCAGAGGGAGTATGATCTATTTCAGGATGGGATAACGGGCCGCGAAACATGGAATAAGCTTCTGAATTTGTATTTTGACCTTACGTCTTCTCTTCCGCAGGCTTATAGTGAAGAAAAAGCCGACGTATTTCCGGGATATGTCATGACAAGAGGGATGAGGGACAATAATATTAATAAGCTCCAGAAATATCTTGAGCTTATTTGTGAGGATACCCCTGAAATACCTAAGCCTGATCAGAATGGCTATTACGGCAACCAAACCTTCAGTGCTGTCAAGGAATTTCAGAAGAAATACAATTTAAAACAAACAGGAGCAACAGGAGCTATTACATGGAACAAAATCTCTGAGATCTATGGTGAATTAAAGAATATCTGAGGTTTTGTAATCGGATTGTAATTTGTTAATTGAATAATATTCAAAAATAGTTAAAATTGCTCATAAAACTTAAAAAATGATTATAAAATTTGTCATTATTTATAGTTGATACAAAATATTGGCTTGTGATATAATGAACATAGTAACCAATTATAAAACAAAAGAAAAATTAAAAATTATTTTGGAGGAAACAATCATGAAACTTAACAAATTATTTGCTGGTGTAGCTGTTGCTACAATCGCTCTTTCCGCTATGGCTGTTACAGTAGGCGCTGAAGCTGCTAGTGAAACAACAGTTGCTCTTGAAACATCTGCTGCTGTTGCTGCTGATACAACTGCTGCTGCTGCTAACCCAACAACAGGTAACGCTCCTATCGCTTTAGTTGCTATTCCTGCTGCTATCGCTGCTGCTGCTATCGTTGCTAAGAAAGCTAAGTAATTTAAACTAATTAAATAAAGTCCGTCTTTTTTAAGGCGGACTTTATTTTTTTGTTGTAATTTTTCTTTTGGTGTGTTAATATTTAATAGTAATATGACATTTTAATATTAATGGGAGGATAATACATATGGGCATTATTAAAGCAGCTATCGGTGCAATCGGCGGGGGCTTTGCGGATTCATGGCTGGAGGTTATAGAACCCGGTGAAATGGATGATAAAACGGTTATGGTCAGCGGCGTTAAAATTCGCCCCAAAGACAGAAGGAGCAGCAACAAGCGCCTGACTGACAACACGGTTTCAAACGGCTCGGTAATTCACGTTTATCCTAACCAGATGATGATTATGCTCGATAACGGAAGAATAGTTGATTATTCCGCTGAAGAGGGCTTTTATGAGGTTTATCTTTCGAGTATGCCGTCAATGTTCAACGGCGAACTGAAGGATTCCGTAAAAGAAACCTTTTCAAGAATAAAGTTCGGGGGCACACCTTCATCAGCACAGAAGGTATATTTTATAAATCTTCAGGAAATAAAGGGAATCAGATTCGGAACGAGAACAGCACTCAATTATTTTGATAATTTTTATAATTCGGAGCTTTTTTTAAGGGCACACGGTAATTATTCGATAAAGATTACCGACCCGCTGAAATTTTTCAACGAGGCAGTTCCGAGAAATGCTCAGAGAGTAAATATTGACGATATTAACGAACAGTATCTTGCCGAGTTCACAAATGCGCTAAAAGCGGCTATAAGTCAGATGTCCGTTGACGGAATACGCATTTCAATGCTAAATTCAAAATCGCTTGAGCTTGCAAAATATATGTCAAAATGCCTTGACCAGGAATGGAAAGATCTCCGTGGAATGGAAATCTGCTCCGTAGGAGTTGACATTTCTTATGACGAAGAATCACAAAAGCTTATAAACATCAGAAACAAGGGCGCTATGCTTTCCGATGCAACAATACGCGAGGGCTATGTTCAGGGTGCTGTTGCGGGCGGACTTGAAGCGGCAGGCTCAAATACTGCCGGTGCAGCTCAGGCGTTTATGGGTATGGGTATGGGTATGCAGTCTGCCGGTAATTTTATTGGTTCGGCTTCCGCCTCAAATCAGGCGCAGATGCAGCAGGCACAGAAAGCAAACGGCTGGACCTGTTCGTGCGGAAAAGTGAACGATGGGAATTTCTGTTCGGGCTGCGGTAAACCAAAGCCCGCTCCTGCTGACAGTTGGAAATGCTCCTGCGGTGCTGTGAATTCAGGAAAATTCTGCACAGAATGTGGTTCACCAAGACCGTCCGACGGAAAATGGAAATGCTCCTGCGGAGCTGAGAATGTCGGCAATTTCTGCATGAACTGCGGCGCTAAAAAACAATAATTATAAGGGGACAGATCAATGTCAATAGTACAATACAAATGTCCGAACTGCGGCGGACCGCTTGAATTCAACGCTCAAAACCAGACATTTAACTGTGAATTCTGTTTAAGCGTTTTTAATGAAGAACAGCTTAAAGTGGCATTTCCAGATAATGAAAACAATCCTCTTGATAAAGAGGATAAAGAAGTAAACACCGATGATTTTACCGAAAATACATCGCTGTATTCCTGCCCTAATTGCGGTGCGGAAATAATGTCAGAGGACACAACGTCTGCAACTTTCTGTTATTATTGCCATTCACCCGTAATACTGTCAGGACGTCTTTCGGGGAAATATAAGCCGTCAAAGGTTATACCTTTTAAGTATGATAAAGAGGCAGCTGTGAATTATTTTAAAGAATGGTGCCGTAAAAAATGGTTTCTTCCCAAGGGCTTTTATTCACAGGATCAGATAGAAAAGCTGTCTGGAGTATATCTTCCTTTCTGGCTTGCCGACTGTAAGGTTGACGCTGCTGCTGATGCTGTCGGCAAGAAAATTCGCACATGGACGTCGGGGGATTACAGATATACTGAAACAAAGGAATATGCCGTAAGGAGAAGCACTTTTATAGATTTTGAGGGCATTCCCGCAGATGGTTCAAGCAAAACCGACGATAAATTAATGGAGGCTATTGAACCTTTTGATTACAGCGGCTTAAAGGATTTTTCAATGTCATATCTTTCGGGCTATCTTGCAGAGAAATATGATGTTGATAATATTGCGGTTTTCCCGAGAGTCAGGGAGCGTGTTTCATCGGCGTCCGAACAGATGCTGAGGGATTCTATGATAGGATACGACACGGTTAGTATTGCTTATTCAAAAACTGATGTAATCAAAACTGACTGGCATTATATGCTTCTTCCAGTATGGCTTATGACGTATAAATTTAAGGATAAAAATTATTTCTTTTCACTGAATGGGCAGACGGGGAAAATGGCAGGAATTCCTCCGCTGAGTATAGCGAGAATGCTTCTGTTTTCAGGTCTGATTGCTCTTGTCACATTCTTTATTGCGCTTTTGGGAGGGTATTTCATATGGTAAAAATATTTAAAAAGATCTTGCCGTTATTTTTTATTTTCACTGTATTTTTAAGCTTCCCCAATAATGTGAATGCCGCTGACCAGAAGCTATATGACAATGCCGGACTTCTAGACGAAGAACAGTCACAGGAAATTCAGGATTTAGCTCTGACTACTTCCGAAAGAATAGGAATGGATATTGTCATAGTTACGACAAACGATGATGAGGGCAAAAGTCCCACACAATATGCCGAGGATTTTTATTTCAACAACAGCTTTGGATACGGCGAATATAAAGACGGAATTATTTTGTATATCAACATGACTAACAGAGACATAGAGATTCGTACAATAGGTAATATGAGAAAATATGTCGATGACCAGAATTGGGTTATTTTAAGGGATGATGTCACGCCATATCTTTCTGACGGGGATTACTATACCGCGTTCCAAACATTTATCAGCGAAACGGAAAATTATATAAATGCGGGAATTCCTAACTATAAATATGTTTATGATCCGGAAACAGGAACAAACATCATAAATACACAATATAGAGATTATGAAGCTATTTATATAGCTTTAGGCGCGGCACTCGTTGCAATAATAATTACGATAGCAGTCATTGTCAGAAGATATAAATTCCATTTTATTCCGACAGCGTTGAATTATGTCGATAAAAATGACACTTATTTTAAGGAAAAGACAGATACGTTTTTAACTGAACACACTAGTTGTGTGAAAATTGAAACAAGCAGCTCGGGCGGCGGAGGTTTCAGCGGCGGCTCAAGCGGCGGCTCAAGCGGCGGCGGCGGCGGAAAATTCTAATCAAAAAAGCGTTTACGGGTTAAGCCTGTAAACGCTTTTTATAATATTTTTACTTCTTCTTTATCGCTTTCACATAAAGCACGTGCTGCGGCAATCATTCCGAGTGCATCGCCGACAACGGTAAAAAACAGAGAAATTACTCCTATTTCTTCATCGCTAAGCCCTGCCGCTATAGAATTTGCGGTCGCCGCCGCTATTGCATTAAGGCATTCGCCCGAGGGACAGCATTTTGATTTTTTCATAATATCAACTCCCTGTTTTCTATTTTATGCAGCAAAGTATAAATTGACATTGCAATGCAAAAAATAGATAAAAAGGGAGAGATAAATATGAAAATAAATGATGTTCTATATATTCTTGCAACATCGCTTGGCTCAATTACAGCCTTGTTTCTTTTAACTAAAATGATGGGATATAAGCAAATGTCCCAGCTTTCAATGTTTGATTATATCAACGGAATTACCATAGGTTCAATAGCAGCTGAGTTTGCCACATCGCTTGAAGATGATTTTTTGAAGCCGCTGACAGCGATGATAGTTTATGCAACAATGGCGTTTCTCATTTCAATTTTATGTAATAAGTCAATAAAAATGAGGAGATTTTTCACGGGAGAGCCGATTATTCTTATTGACGACGGGAAAATATATAAGGATAATCTTTCAAAGGCAAGAATAGATATTGACGACCTTTTGACCCAGTGCAGAAACGACGGATATTTCAACCCCTCCGATATTCAGCTGGCAATTATGGAATCAAACGGGAAAATCAGTTTTCTTCCCAAAGCGTATGCAAAAACAGTTTCACCCAAGGACTTAGGGCTTAACCCCGAGCAGGAAAAAGCAGTTTCAAATGTAATCATGGACGGAAAAATCATGGAGGAAAATTTAAATTATACCGGCAATAACAAGGAATGGCTTGATAAAAAATTAAAATCGCAGGGCATAGAAGACATTAAAAACATCTTTCTTGCGACCTGCGACAATAACAATAATCTTTCTTTTTTTATGAAAATAAGCGGAAAAGACGAAAAGGATATTTTCTTATAAAGCCAATGATTCGGGGCAAAATTTCGCAATTTCTCGTTTGAGGCGTGCGGCGGGAAGTCCCACAACATTGAAATAATCGCCGTTTATTCGTTTTATCAGCAGTGAACCATACCCTTGAATTCCGTATGCCCCTGCCTTGTCAGAGGGTTCGCCTGTTTTAATATATTCATCAATTTCGCTTTCACTAAGTGGATAAAATTCAACCTCTGTCGTTTCACTGAAAGAACAAATTCTATCGCCAATACAAAGACAGCAGCCTGTAATTACCTTATGAATTCTCCCCGATAATGCCGAAAGCATTCTTTTTGAATCAGCTTCGTCTTTTGGCTTGCCGAAAATTTCTTCGTCAATGATTACACAGGTATCACAGCCGATTATCAAAGAGTCTTTGTTATTTTCGCGTACCGACAAAGCTTTTTGAACGGCAAGATATTCGGGAGCGGCTAAGGTGTTAATGTTTTCGGGAATTACCTCGTCAATATCGGCGGGAAGAGTTATATAATCCGAAAAGATATATTTTATCAGCTCCTGTCGCCTTGGTGAAGCCGAAGCAAGTATTACCCTCATTTTTTAACCTCGTCTATACCATATGAAAGAGCCTTAAAATTAATTTCATGAAGCTTTTGCGGAAGCATTTCTGATAAAGCCACCTTCATTTCGTCAAAGGTGATGTCAAGAAATCCTGCGCCAATTGCAGCGCCTAAAAGAACGACATTTACGGCTTTGGGCGAGCCTGCTTTTTCGGCAATTTCTCCGGCATTTATCATTACAAAATTTTCACGGCTTTTTATTGCGTCAAAAATTGAATCCGAATCATATTGTACCCCGCCGATTGAAGAAGTAACGGGAACAACCGCCTGACTGTTTACAATTACGGGGGCATCCTCCTTTAATCTGGGGAAGCATCTTACAGCCTCGGCAGGTTCAAAAGCAATAAGCAAATCTGCGGTATTGAAAGGAATTATCGAGGATTTATCCTTGCTGTCCGTTCTGACATGGCTTACCACACATCCGCCGCGCTGTGCCATTCCGATAGTTTCAGCCGTCCTTACAAAAATACCTCTTTTTAGACAGCATGAAGCAATAAGACGTGAAGCAAGAACAGTTCCCTGACCGCCTACTCCGCATATGAGAATATCATTGACAGCCATTTATAAAGACACCTCCTCAATCGCGTTTATGGGGCATATCTGACTGCAAAGCCCACAGCCGTTGCAAAGAGAAGCGTCTATGCTGACTTTTTCACCGTCTGGTCTTATAGCGGGACAGCCTATTTCCCTTATACATTTTTTACAGCCTATACATTTTTCGTTGATTATATGTTTTTTTGTCGGCTTGAACAAATTGATACACGGTGATTTGAAAATTACCGCAGATACTCCATTAAATTCTGTTGCCTCTTTTATAGCATTAATGGAAGCGTTAAGGTCAAGCGGATTCTGAACAGAAATATGCTTGACGCCAAGACCTTTCAATACCGCTTCGATGTCGATACACTCAGTCGGCGAACGCATTAAGTTAACGCCTGTTCCGGGGTGCGGCTGATGACCTGTCATTGCGGTTGTTGAGTTGTCAAGAATAATAACGGTTATATCGTGATTATTGTATACCGCATTGACAATTCCGGTAATTCCGCTTGCGAAAAATGTGGAGTCCCCGATAAATGCAAGATTTTTGGTGTCCTTTTCAATTTCGTGAAGTCCCTGTGCAATAGTAATTCCGGCGCCCATACATAAACAGGTGTCGACCATGTCAAGTGGCTTTGCGTTACCTAAGGTATAACATCCTATATCGCCTGAAAATACAGCCTTTTGTCCCTTTAAAGCAAGCTTAGCGGCATAAAAGCTCGCACGGTGAGGACATCCCGCACATAAAACGGGGGGGCGTATCGGGAGAGGAATATCAGAGGGCTTTACATTTTTGTCATAAGCTATGCCGAAAAATTCTGAAATTGATTTTTCACATATCTCAACGGATAATTCTCCCGCATTCGGAACGTTTTTTGTGTTTTTCCCGAAAATCTCACAGCTTAAATGGTGTTTCCCGCAAAGATAAATCAAAGCATTTTCAATTACGGCGTCAAGTTCTTCAAAAACAATAACCTTATCAACCGAATTTAAAAATTCAAGGGCAAGCTTTTCCGGGAAAGGATAAGGTGTTCCTACCTTAAATATTTTTGCGGATACGCCTGAATTATTCAAAGCTTCTTTCACATATGAATAGGAAACTCCGCCTGCTGCAATGCCGATTTTTCCATCTCCCGAGATTTCGTTATATTTAAGTGTGCTGAAAAGGTCGGAAATTTCAGTCTGCTTGTCCTCTAAAAGAATATGATTTCTATATGAAAGCGCGGGAAAAATTACCCACTTAGGGTCTTTTTTAAAGCCTGACGGGGTATGTACCGTCTTGTCATCGCCGACGTCAATCGATGCACAGGCATGACAAATTCTTGTTGTAGGTCTGAAAAAAACGGGGAGCTTTGTTTTTTCAGAAAGCTCAAAAGCGTACTGCATCATTTCAAAAGCTTCCTCGGGTGAGGACGGATCCAAAACCGGGAGATTTGAAAATTCTGCAAAATGTCTTGTATCCTGCTCGTTCTGAGAAGATATAGGTCCCGGGTCGTCGGCGACAAGAATAACCATTCCGCCGTTTGTACCTATATAAGATAAGCTCATAAGCGGATCTGCGGCAACATTCAAGCCTACCTGCTTACAGGTCATAAGAACCCTTGCACCTGCATATGACGCACCGGCGGCGGCCTCCATTGCAGCTTTTTCATTTACCGACCACTCAACATAAACGTCGCCCTTGTTATGCTTTGAAATAGTTTCAAGCACCTCTGTCGACGGCGTACCGGGGTATCCGCAGACAAAATTAACTCCTGCCTTTACAGCACCGAGGGCAATAGCTTCATTGCCCATTAACAGCTGATTCAATTACATCACCTTTTCTATTATAATAAATCCTTTGGATCATATTCGGGCTTTTTAACAATAGCCTTATTGTCCTTAATTTCTTTCGCAAAAACGTCCTGCCATTCTTCTGCGGTAAAATCCTCAACAGAAACGGAAACGTGCGTTTCTGAACATCCAAGCGCTTCACACAAAGCTACCGTCAGCTTTTTAGCGGCATTCTGCTTTTGTTCATCTGTTCTTCCTTTAAGCATTTTTAATGAAATATGCGGCATATTAATTCCTCCCGTTAAATTTATTTTATATTATTATAGCATTTTTAGTGCAAAAATAAAAGTATAAATGAGAATTAATTAATGTTTATCTTAAAAAACGATTATGTTGAAAAAAGTATATTTTGGTGATATAATAAAATAATATTAAGTAAAAAATAAGGGAATGATAAAATGCTTGATGAATTGATTCAAAGGATAAATGAGCTTTCCAGAAAATCACGGACAGACGAAGGATTAACTGAAGAAGAAAAGAAAGAACAATCGGAATTAAGGCAGAAATACCGTGATTGTTTTAAGCAAAATTTTGTTTCTCAGCTTGATACAATTAAAATAAAATATGAAGACGGCTCTGAACATAAAATTATACCTAAAAATTGATTAACATTATTATGGAGTGAAATTTATGAAAATTATCGTTGTAGGTACGGGCTATGTTGGACTTGTTTCTGGCGCTTGCTTTGCGGATATGGGGAATGACGTATGGTGTGTCGATATAAACGAAGAAAAAATCAACATGCTTAAAAAGGGAAGAATTCCGATTTATGAGCCTGCTCTTGATGAAATAGTTAAAAGGAATTATGATTCAAAACGGCTTAACTTTACAACAGATTTAAGCTATGCCTTAAAACAGGGTGATATATGCTTTATTGCAGTGGGAACTCCTATGGGTGAGGACGGGAGTGCGGATCTTCATTATGTTCTCGGCGTTGCGAAAGAAATAGGACAGCATATGGACAAGCATATGTATATCGTTGATAAATCAACTGTGCCCGTCGGAACCGCTCAGAAAGTACGTATGGCGGTTCAGAAAGAGCTTGACCTGAGAAATAGCACGCTGACCTTTGATATAATTTCAAATCCCGAGTTTTTAAAAGAGGGAACAGCCGTTGCCGATTGCTGCAAGCCGGATAGAGTTGTAATAGGAACAGACAATAAAAATGCTGAAGAGGTTATGAGAGAGCTTTATCTCCCGTTTATGAGGAGCAGGGAACGCATTATCTGTATGGATATTGCAAGTGCCGAAATGACCAAATATACCGCTAATTCCATGCTTGCAACAAAAATATCGTTTATGAACGAAATTGCTAATATATGCGAGCTTGTCGGAGCAGATGTCAATAAAGTCAGACAGGGAATAGGCTCAGACCAGCGAATAGGCTATCATTTTATTTATGCGGGCTGCGGATACGGGGGGAGCTGTTTCCCTAAGGACGTTCAGGCAATTATAAAATCAAGCGGAATTTACGGCTATGAACCGAAAATTCTGAAAGCTGTTGAAAATGTAAACAAAAAGCAGAAGCTGAAAATTCCCGAAAAAGTAACAGAGAAATTCGGCGAAAATCTTGAAGGCAAAACCTTTGCGGTATGGGGACTGAGTTTTAAGCCGGAAACCGATGATATGCGCGAATCTGCGGCAATTACTATAATAAACGAGCTTACAAAGCGCGGCGCCAAAATAAACGCCTATGACCCCAAGGCTATGGAAGAGGCAAAGAAGTGCTATCTTAAAGGAAACGATAAAGTCACCTATTTTGACAGTAAATATGCGGCGCTGACAAATGCCGATGCAATGATTCTTGTTACGGAATGGAAAGAATTCAGAAGTCCTGATTTTATGGAAATCAAAAAGCTTCTCACAAAACCAATCATTTTTGACGGAAGAAACCAATATGACATGGAAATATTACGCGAATATGGATTTGAGTATTATCAAATAGGCGTAGGAATTAAAACAAATAATTGAATAACAGATAGATAAACCTCCTCTGAAAGTAAAACTTTCTGAGGAGGTTTATCTATTATGTAACTATAATTCACTTTACTTTAGCCATTTCTTCGTATTTATGCTTGGTTGCAAGCCCACCTCTAATATGGCGTTCCTGTTTGTTTTTTTCAAGCACTTCCTTAACAAGAGGATACAGCTGAGGGCTTACTTTAGGAAGACGCTCGGCTAAATCCTTATGTACCGTGCTTTTACTGATGCCGAATTGTCGGGAAAAATGTTCAGCACAGGCCCGAACAGTAGATTTATTTTCAAGAATGTATTCTCCTAAAATAATTGCTCTGTCACAAAGCTCTGAGCAGGAACCCTGTTCTTTAGAATGGTCTTTCAAATATATCACTCCAAACATAGTTTTGTAACATTATATGCATGGATTTTTTTACAAATGCTTTGTTGATCAATAAAAATAGTTTAAACACCCAAGACTGAAATGGGTTTCGGCATTTTTGTATATTAACCCAAGAAAATTTAATACTAATAAGAATTATATAAAATAATAATATGTCCAAAAATGATTGTTTCATGTGATTTTTAGAAATTAAACAAACAAAAAACAAAAAACACTGGCATAAAGCAACAGCTAATAATTAATATTTGTTAGTAAAATATGAATATAGTGGATTTCAATTGTGCATATTGCATAATAGTGATAATACTCTGTCGGCTAAAACAGAAAAAAATCAAAACAAACAAACAAAACTCTTGTAAATTGTGATTTTTAGTGATATTATGTAGATACACAAACGAGATACCACAGAAATGTGGTATAAACAGACAAAATAATTAACTAATTATTTTAAGGAGGATTTCAAATGAAAAAACTTTTGGCACTTATTTCAGCAGTTGTGCTCGCATCAACTATGCTTGCTGGCTGTGGCTCTTCAAAAGGCAGTTCATCTGAAACAAAAGAAACAACAGCGGCTGAAACAACATCAGCAGCAGATTCATCATCAGCAACAGGCGACGTAGACCTCAGCAAATTTGCTGGGAAAAAAGTAGCAGTAGTTCGTAACCTTGCTGCAGGCGACCACACACAGCAGTTCCTTGACGGATGTGTATCAGAAGGTACAAGCTTTGGCTTTACAGTAGATACATACGTTACTGACGGCGACGACGCAAAAACACAGGAAGTCGTTGCACAGTGTATCTCTAAGGGATATGACGGAATTATTCTTTCACACGGTCAGCTTTCATACACATACGATATGTTAAAGCCTGCAAGAGATGCAGGAATTGAAGTTGTAACATTCGACAGTATGCCTCTTAAGGGCGGCGATGCAAAGGGCGAACTTCTTACAGGCGTAACTTCAACTGCTCAGGACGACAAGGCACTTGCTCAGCTTTCACTTGACTCGATGCTTTCAGAATTTCAGGCTAAGGGCGGAAAGCTTCCTATGAAAGTTCTCAAGACATTCATGGGCCCTGGCATACCTCCTCTTGACAGACGTAATGAAGTTTATACTCAGTACGAAAAAGAAGGAAAAATCAAGACTCTTGAAATTATCGCTCCTACAGACACAGCAAATGCTCGCGGCGATATGACAAACAAGACAGCAGCTATTCTTCCTAAATATCCGGAAGGTTCAGTAGACGGAATCTGGGGCTGTTATGATGAACTTGCTAAGGGCGTTCTTCAGGCTCTTAACGATGCAAAGCGCACAGATATTCCTATGTACACAATCGACGTTTCAAACGACGATATCAACCTTATGCGTACAAACAACACAGTATGGAGATCAACAGCAGCAGTAGACCCTAAGCTCATCGGTATTGTTGATATTAGACTTCTTGCTTCAAAGTTTGCAGGCGTTGAAACACCGGATTATTACAATCTTGCTGCAAGCAGCATTAAGACAGATGACCTTAACGTAAAATCTTTTATCAATCCTGACCTTTGCGAAATCTCAGAGGATCTGGTATACAGCGAGCCTTTTATTGATTATAACAAAAGAAACAATGTGTTCCCGCCAAATGCTGAATTTGTGAAGACGGAGCTTTATGAGGACAAGGCTCTTCATCTTGAAGCCGCAAAGCTGAAGTTCGACTTTATGAACAACGCTCAGGCGCTTATTCACGGCGACCTTCACACTGGTTCGATTTTTATTAATAAGGAACACACCTATATTTTTGACCCTGAATTTGCGTTCTACGGACCTATGGGCTATGACATAGGAAATGTAATTGCAAATATGTTTTTTGCATGGTGCAATGCCGACGCAACTATTGAAGACCAGTCAGAAAAGGCTGATTACTGCGGTTGGATTATTGATACGATTGAAGAAATTGTTGATAAGTTTATTGAAAAATTCAAGGCATCATTCAAAGCTAACGTAACCGACACTATGGCAAAAACCGATGGTTTTATGGAATGGTATCTCGGAACGGTGCTTTCTGATACAACGGCAGTTGCCGGTCTTGAATCAATAAGACGTACAGTTGGAATGGCAAATGTAAAGGATATCACAACAATACCCGATGAAGATAAACGTGCGAGAGCAGAAAAAATCGTAATTACTCTTGCAAAGGATTATATAATGAACAGAGCCGGCTTTAAATCGGGAAGCGATTATAGAAAAGCCATTGAAGCTGTTATTGCAAAATACTGATTGCCATTTGGCTTGAAATGAGAAAGGAAAAATAAAATGAGTGAAAAAAAATCAATCATGGACTACGAAACGGTAGCTCTTGACGATGAAAAAAGCGCTCTTGTCATTATTGACCAGACTAAGCTCCCATATGAAACCGAAATTCTGACTTTAACAAATCAGAAAGATATTTGGACGGCGATTTATCTTCTTCAGGTAAGAGGAGCACCCGCAATCGGCGTAGCTGCCGCAATCGGAATCTACCTTGCCGCTAAGGAAATCGAAGCTGATAATTACGAAGATTTTTATGCTAAGTTTTCAAAAGCAAAAGAATATCTTGCATCAGCCCGTCCGACAGCCGTAAATCTTTTCTGGGCACTGAACAGAATGGACGATACAGTAAAGGCAAATCCGGACAAGTCTGTTGCTGAATTAAAGGAAATTCTTCATAAGGAAGCTGTCGCAATAAAGGAAGAGGACATCTGGGTATGCAAACAAATCGGCGAAAATGCCCTTACTCTTGTAAAACCGGGCGACGGACTTCTCACCCACTGTAATGCAGGTCAGCTTGCAACAGCAAAATACGGAACAGCAACCGCCGCAATGTATTTAGGACAGGAAAGAGGATATAATTTCCGTGTTTTTGCCGATGAAACAAGACCTCTTCTTCAGGGCGCAAGACTTACAGCTTATGAGCTTCACGAATCAGGCATTGATGTAACACTTATCTGCGACAATATGTCGGCAACAGTTATGAAAAACGGCTGGGTAAACGCAGTTTTCGTAGGCTGTGACCGTGTTGCCGCAAACGGAGATACGGCAAATAAAATCGGTACTTCGGTTGTTGCGACGGTAGCAAAGAGATATAACGTTCCTGTTTATATCTGTGCCCCAACCTCGACAATTGACCTTAGCACAATAACAGGAGCAGATATTCATATTGAACAGCGTCCCGCTGAGGAAGTTACAGAAATGTGGTATTCAAACCGTATGGCTCCCGACGGAGTTAAGGTGTTCAACCCCTGCTTTGATGTAACGGACAATGACCTTATTGCAGGAATTATCACCGAATACGGAATTGCAAGAGCGCCATATACCGAATCTCTCAAAGAGATTTTTGCAAAAAAAGAAGCCGCAAAAGCAGCTAAGTAAAATAAAAAACGGAGATAATATTCTCAAAAAGAAATTATCTCCGTTTATAAAAAAGTTATTCATGATTATTATGACATTCATAATAAGTTACGCCGTGTTCGTTAAGAAAATCAATCCAGTTTGAATCGAGATGCTTATCGGTTATAATCCCGTGAACATCGGAAAAATCACAGATGTTAAGGAATGACGTTTTATCGAATTTTGAATAGTCGGCAACAACATAAATTCTGTTGCTCCTTGTGAGAAGTTTACGTCTTATTTCGGACATCGATTCGTTTGAATCGGTTATGCCGTAGGTCTGAGAAAGAGAACGGCAGGACATAAAGGTTTTGTCTACATAATAGCTTTCAAGTG
>DAOPYP010000034.1:0-15001 GCA_035352975.1 Oscillospiraceae bacterium | reverse complement strand
GCATATCAATAGACGTATCAGTAAAATCAGTTTTTTGAGGAATATTCCCCAGAATTGATGTGTTCTCTAAAAGATAAGCCTCTTTCGGAATAAGAATATTTTCTACATCAAAAAGCTGTAATCTGCTGTTATATGCCGATATTCCTGGCTCTTCTTTAGATGTAAAGGCAAGTACATTTACATTATAAATTCCAAGTCTTGATAGATATTTATTAACGTATTTTACGTTTTTCTGAGGATTATCAAGGCTTATTACACATGCGCTGTCATTTTTATAAACAATAAGCGCTGATGTGCTTTTATCCCCTATTACAGCAATATGAACATATTTTTTATCTGAAATTTCATTTATAGAATTTAATAAAATAAAAATAGCTGAAAGAATGCCGACTGTTTTAATGAGTATCTTCTTATCTTTGAAGATAAAATAAGCAGTAACCGTAACAGCTATTGCTGCCGCCATAAAAATTACTATATATCTGTATCCTGCACAAAAGAATGTAAATCTAAGCTTTCCGATAAATTCACATGCAGCAATAACAATTTTACAGCATATTCCTGCAACAATCAATAGCGGAGCGGCAATAATTTCAATACCACCTGTAATTGCTATAATAATGCCGCAAATCAATGCAAGAGAACATATCGGAACAAGAAAGACATTTGTAATAGGAGAAATAACCGAAACCTCGTCAAAGAAAAAGACTGATACCGGCAAAATAGGTATTACTGCCGCTAACATTATCAGCATATTTTTTCTCAGCTTTGAAAAATGCCCGCTGAATTTAATATTTTCAGTAAGGTACGGAGCAACAACTCCCATTCCGAAAACGCCCGTAACCGATAAAACGAACGAAACATCTCGGATAATAAACGGATTACCAACAGAAAGAATTATTACGGCAAGCCCTAAAGAATTAAACATATCTGATTTTCGTTTAAACAGCTCTGCAGAAAAAATCAAGGTTATCATAATCGCTGAACGCAATACAGAAACAGACATTCCAGCAAAAATTACAAAAGACCAGACAGCACATTCAACTATAATGAAGTTCAGCCGTTTACTGCGTGAAAACTTTTTTAATAGCCACATAATCATAAAAGCGGTAACTGAAAGATGTGCTCCCGAAACTGACATAATATGACCTATTCCAGCCCTGAACATCAGCGTTTTTGTTGTATTGTCAAGCCCTGTTTTATCGCCGAAAAGCATTGCATTCAAAGCATCGCCCTCGTCGCTGGGAAGATATTTATTAATAAGCTTTAAAAGATAATCTCTGTAATGAAGAATACTTTTTATAGGGTTGAAACTGCTGTTTTGAGTAATTTCCAAATCATCTGCAGAAATTTCTAGATAAATACCTTTTGCTTTATAATAGCTTTCAGAGGGGAAAAGGTATGTATCACTGAATAAAGAAACAGTTCCCTTTATCTTTATTTTATCGTAATAATCGCAGTCAATATAATCTCCGTAATATAATATTTTTGCATCAGTTTTACCGTTTATTTTTCCTCTTAAGGTGTATGATGCAGAGTCATTTCCACTATACCCCATTTCCTCAATAACTCCGGAAAATTCAACATTATTTCCATTTAAAGCGATTATCGGCTCATAAATATTTAATTGATAAAAACCATAGTTGAAAAATGAAGCGGAAAAAGCAAGTATACAGACTGATACGGTTAAATTTTTACGATTAATTACTATTACATAAAGAATTGAAATAATAAGCAGCGTAATAGACAGAATAAAATTTTGTCTGTATGAAAAAAATGATGCGAAAAACAGCCCTAAAAAGAAGGAAGTACCGATAAAAGCCATTTTCCGCACCATATTAAGTCCCCCGATTTATGTATAGTTATTTAAAAAACAGCGGAAGTGGTTCAAGATATATTATATCTTCTCTTTCTGCGGCGGTCCCCTCAGCAAGTACACAGCATTTCCCGACAATATTCCCCTCTGCATACTCAACAAGCTTTTCTACGGCAGCAAGACTTTCGCCTGTGCTTATAACATCATCGACAATAAGAACTTTTTTATTTTTTATAAACTCTGTTTCATTGCTGTCAAGAATAAGTGACTGCTTGCCCTTTGTGGTTATTGACTGTACTTCAACCTCAATAGGATCACGCATATAAAGTTTTTTGGCTTTTCTTGCAACAACATATTTTATTCCAAGCTGTTTAGCCATTTCATATGCAAGCGGTATCCCCTTGCTTTCAGCGGTTACAATGACCTCACATTCAGGAATAACCTTAATAAGCTCATTTGCGCATGCTACTGTTATTTCAACATCGCCAAACATTACAAAACCGGCAATGTCAAGCTTTTCGCTGAGTGAGCATAACGGCAGATTTCTTGTTAATCCCGCTATTTTTATCTGATAATACTTATCCATAAAACTGCCTCCTGTTAAATTTAATGTCAAGGGTTATCCTGCCGGCCAAGCGAAATCTCTTCCGCCCAAAAGATGAAAATGCAGATGCTTAACGGTCTGTCCCGCGCATTCACCGCAGTTATTCACAACTCTGAATCCGTCATCAAGCTTTAAATCCTTTGAAAGCTTTGCAATAACCTCAAAAATGTGAGCGATTACGGCAGAATTTTCGGGAGTTATTTCAGCCGTACTTTTAATATGCTCCTTAGGAATAATTAGATAATCGACAGGCGCGGTAGGAGCAATATCCGCAAATGCAAGAACAGTTTCGTCCTCGTAGATTTTTGTGCTTGGAATTTCACCTTTAACAATTTTACAAAAAATACAATCCACAATAAACCCTCCTATTTTACAAAGCTCGAAATTATTTCGGCAAGCTTTGAAAGTGCTTCGTTAATTTTGGAAGAATCGCCTACACCAGCCATAGCGCTGTCAGGACGTCCTCCGCCCTTTCCGCCTGTGAGAGCGGAAATTTCTTTAACGATTTTGCCTGCATGAGCGCCTTTTTCAATTGCATTTTTGCCGCATACACATATAAATGATGTTTCCGAAGCAAAAACTGCGGCAATATCGGAATTTTTATCTCTTATCTTATCACCCATAGTTCTTAGTATATCAGGTGTTGCTGAGAGATTAACAGCTGAAACGACCTTAACTCCGTTTATATCAACAGCATCAGACATTATTTTTTCAATCTGTCCGCCGGCAAGCTGTCCGTTCAAAGCTTCAATCTGTTTTTCAAGATTTTTAATTTCAGCAGTAACTGCGTTACATCTTGAAACAAGCTCACTGGAATTTGATAATTTAAGTGCCTGTGCGGCTTCATTAATCATATCCTTGTCTTCTTTAATAAGCTTTAGCACGCCTGTACCTGTAACGGCTTCTATTCTGCGTACTCCTGCTGCTACCGAGCTTTCGGAAACAATTTTAAATAGCCCTATCTTTGAGGTATTGTCTATATGAGTTCCCCCGCAGAATTCAATTGAAAATCCGCTTATATTTACTACTCTGACAATATTACCGTATTTTTCACCGAAAAGAGCCATTGCGCCGAGTTTTCTTGCTTCTTCAATCGGCATTTCGGTCATAGTAACAGGCAAAGCCTCCAAAATTTTATTATTGACAATGCTTTCAATTTTTTCAAGTTCCTCATGTGTAACCGCATTGAAATGAGCAAAGTCAAAACGAAGTCTGCCGCTGTCAACAAGCTGTCCTGCCTGATGAACATGATCGCCAAGCACTTCACGCAAAGCCGCCTGTAAAAGATGCGCACAGGTATGATTTCTCATTGTTGACATACGCTCATCCTTCAGAACAGAAGCTGTAACACTGTCCCCAACGCTGAACCCGCCGTTAAGCACTCCGCCGATATGGAGATAATGTCCTGAGCCGATTTTTTTAGTATCGGAAACAAGGAATATGCTGTCGCCGATTTTAATCATACCCATATCGCCTGTCTGTCCGCCGCTTTCGGCATAAAAAGAAGTTCTGTCAAGAATTATTACCGCTTCATCGCCCTCAGTTATATTTGTAACTTTGCTGTTGTTTTTAAAAATTGCAATAACCTTAGCCGACGATTCAAATTCGGTATAGCCTGTAAACTCGGTTTTATCCGCATCAATATTTCCGATGGAATCCTCGCTCCATGAAGAGCCTACTTTTGACGCCCTGTCTTCTCTTGCCTTTTTGCGCTGTTCGGCAACAAGCTCTCTGAAACGAGCTTCATCAATAGTAAGACCTTTTTCAGCTGCAATTTCTCTTGTAAGGTCAATCGGGAACCCGAATGTATCTGAAAGCTTGAATGTGTCTTCTCCGCTGATTACCGTGCCGTTTTTGGAAACAGTTTCGTTGATTATGCTGTTTAAAAGCTCCATACCGTTGTCAACGGTTTTTGCAAAATTTTCTTCCTCAACTCTGATGATTTTTTTAATATATTCTCTTTTTTGTGCAAGCTCCGGGTATGCAGATTCATTCTCATTAACTACCGTATCGCATACTTTATAAAGGAATGGTTCTGTTACTCCCAATAAACGTCCGTGACGTGCCGCACGCCTTAAAAGTCTTCTTAAAACATATCCTCTTCCCTCATTTGACGGCATAACTCCGTCACCTACCATGAAGGTTGTACTTCTGATGTGGTCGGTAATTACACGAAGTGAAATATCAGTTTTTTCGTTTTCCTTGTATTTTACTGCCGCAATATCGGAGATATGCTTCATTATGTTCTGAACGGTATCAACCTCGAAAAGATTTCCTACCTCCTGCATTACACAAGCAAGTCTTTCAAGTCCCATACCAGTATCAATGTTTTTAGTTGCCATTTCAGCATAGTTTCCGTTTCCGTCGCTGTCAAACTGGCTGAAAACAAGATTCCAGATTTCAATTATTCTGTCGCAGTCACTTGCCTGTTCAAAGCTTTCAAAAGGTCCGTAGCTTTCGCCTCTGTCAAAATGAATTTCAGAACAAGGGCCGCAGGGACCACTTCCGTGCTCCCAGAAATTATCTGCTTTTCCCAATCTGACTATTCTGTTGTGAGGAATACCGATTTTGTTTTCCCATATCTGTTCAGCTTCATCGTCGTTTTCAAAAATGGTAATCCAAAGTCTGTCAGCAGGAATTTCAAGTACTCCCGTAAGGAACTCCCATGCCCATTCAATTGCTTTTTCTTTAAAGTAATCACCGAAAGAGAAATTCCCCAGCATTTCAAAATAAGTGCCGTGACGAGCAGTAATTCCTACACGCTCAATATCGGGCGTACGAATACATTTCTGACAGGTTGTAACTCTCACATTCGGCGGAGTTTCATTTCCTAAAAAGAATTTCTTAAGCGGAGCCATTCCCGAGTTTATAAGAAGAAGGCTGTTATCGCCTTGTGGTATAAGCGGTGCGCTTGCAAGTCTTGTATGATTTTTGCTTTCAAAAAACGATAAATATTTTTCTCTGATTTCGTTAAGTCCTGTCCATTTCATTGTTTTTTCCCCTTTAAAATAATTTACATAAAAAAAGCCTTCCCCAGAAGAAAAATCTTCATTGGGACGAAGGCATAATTCCGTGGTACCACCCAAATTACAGCAAAAAGCTGTCACTTAAAATTCTTTAACGCAGAAAATACGTGCAATTCATCACTGCAAGGCTCAGGGGCGGCATTCAGTCTTACACAGGGGAGCTCACACCATTCTCCCTCTCTGAGCTGTTTCAGAAAGATTATTCCCTTCGTTGCCTTAATACATATATAAATATTATAACATAATAATGCCGAATGTCAATTATTTTTTTGTCCGAGCCTTGTTATATTTTCGGCAATTTCTTTAAATACTGGTCCTGCGGAAAGGTTTCCGCTCTTCCCGTCTTCAATCAAAACAGTGACAACATATTTTGGATTATCCGCCGGAAAATATCCTGTAAACCACGCCTGTAAAATTTCGTTTTCGTCTTCATTATATTTTCCTGTCTGTGCGGTTGAGGTTTTACCAGCGGCGGTGGTATTATAGGGCTTTGCCACAGATTCATTATTGTCCTGTACTGTTGCGGTCATAAACTTTCTGAGCTTATATGCCGTCATAGGCTCAATGGCCTGAAAGCTTTTTTCCTCCTCATTAAAATTAATATTTTCCCCATCTGTTACGCCGATTATTAATTTAGGTTTTGTATATTCTCCATTATTTACAATAGAAGAAGTCAGGCAGCTTATCTGAACAGGCGTTGCCATAAGCATTCCTTGTCCGAAAGCGAGATTTGCTTTTTCAGCAGGATTAAAAAGCTCTTTTTCAGTCTGAAGATTCCCTTTTACCGAAACTATTCCGTCAGCCAGCAATGTTTCTTTTCCGAATCCGAGAGCAGAAGCGGTATTTATAAAATTCGAATTATTAAGCATGGCTGACAAATTTATAAAATAAGTGTTGCAGGACTCGACCATAGCCGTCTGCATATCAATCAAGCCGTGTCCGTCATGTTTATGGCATCTGAAAATTTGCCCGTCAATATCAATGCTTCCTGTACATTCATATTTTAAATCGGGGCTTATACCTTGCTCCAATGCCGTCGCCGCAGTAACAAGCTTAAAAATTGAGCCGACATTATAAGCCGAAAAAGCTCTGTTTATAAAAGGGGTATTTTTATCATTCAAGGATTTCGACAAATCGGTCGGGGAAAAATCAGGGACACTGACAACTGCTTTTAAATCGCCTGTATATGGATCCATCACAACAATTGCACCTTTCTCAAACTTTTTTGATGCGGCTTCGCAAATTGCCTGAATATCATAATCAATAGTAGTGATTACTCCCGCTTTTGTATCTTCATTAAGGTCAATAATTTCATCTGTTCCGTCAAGCATCTTCCCTGTTCCGTCAACCTTATAGGTTATTTTTGTTGAGCTGAAATTATTCCTTAAAAAGCTGTCATATGCTTTTTCAATTCCTGTAACGCCCTTGTTGTCAATTGTATATCCAACAATATGCGGGGCAATCTGATCCGATGATGTCCTTATCTTTGTTGTAAAAGTCAGTATTTCATTTTTATCAATATCGGGAGAATTCACTTCACAGACAAAAGGCTTGCCGCTTTCAAGCTGTTTATAAAAAAAATCTCTGTCCTTTAAATACGGCAAAATATCTATTACATTTTTAGAAGTAGGATTAATAACAGCGAGATATTTATTTTTACGGTTAATTAACGGAACCATATTACAGTCATATATATTTGCATAGGTTTTATTTACTGTTATTGTATAGCTGCCCTGATTTGAAGCGGCCTGTTTATATTCATCTTTTTGAGTAATATAAAAAATCCTCATATATAAAAGTGAGAATGATATTCCGAAAAAAGCAAATATTAATGCAAATCTTTTGTACATAAAAAAATCCCTCCCGTAATCAGTATTGACAATACGGGAAGGATTTATTAAAAAATATTACAGATTATTGCTTATTTTTGCGGAAGTAAGAGTATTTTTCATTAGCATTGCTATTGTCATAGGTCCTACTCCGCCGGGGACAGGGGTAATATATCCCGCTTTTTCAAAACATTCGTCATATGAAACATCACCGCATAATTTCCCGTCAGGGAGTCTGTTCATTCCTACATCTATTACTATTGCACCGTCTTTTATCATATCGGCGGTAACAAAATTTGCTTTTCCAACTGCGGCAACAAGAATATCCGCACTTCTGCATATTTCAGCCAAGTTTTTAGTTCTCGAATGGCATATAGTAACTGTCCCATTTTTGTGAAGCAACAGCATTGACATAGGCTTTCCTACAATATTACTGCGTCCTATAACCACACAGTTTTTTCCCTCAACAGCTTCGCCTGTGCTTGCAATAAGCTCCATAACTCCTGCTGGGGTACAAGGCAGAAAGCTGAAATCGCCTATCATAATTTTACCAACATTAACAGGATGAAAAGCGTCAACATCCTTATCAGGCGAAATTGAATTTATAACGGCATTTTCATCAATCTGACGCGGTAAAGGAAGCTGAACAAGAATACCGTTAATTCTATTGTCATTATTCAGTTTTTCAACAAGCAGGAGCAATTCTTCTTCAGTAGTTTCTTCCCCCAAAGCATATTCATAGGATTCTATACCACAAAATTCGCATGCCTTTTTCTTGTTGTTAACATATACTCTTGATGCAGGATTATTACCTACTATCACTACTGCAAGACCTATATTGATTCCTTTTGATTTAAGCACCGAAACTTCATTTTTTACGTCTTCCTTAACCTTTAAAGATACCGCTTTGCCGTCAATTATTTTTGCCATCGTCTTTTTCCTCCGTCACTTCAATTTTTTCTTCGGATTTTACTTCTGTTTTAACTTTAGCATTTTTCTTTTCCGATTCCTCAATAAGTTTTTTTGATTCCTCTGTATCTTTATAAAGCACAAAAGATTCGGGATAGCGCTTAACTTTTCCTCTTATGAAAATAATTAAAAATACGGCGATAACTACACATATAATAGCAAGAAGCTGTGATACTCTTATTAATCCGAGATATAGACTGTCTGTTCTCAGTCCCTCGATAAAAAAGCGTCCAAAGCCATACCATGCCGAATACATAAGGAAAATTTCCCCGTCAAATTTTCTATGCTTGATGTAAAAATGTATAAGTATAAAACCAAGTATGCACCAGAGGGATTCATATAAAAAGCACGGGTGAGCCATAACAAGTGTATCAGAACCCGGTGCAAGCATATATTGAATGCTTGCGCTTGACATTCCCCAGGGAAGTGAAGTCTGTGAGCCGAAAGCTTCTTTGTTAACAAAATTCCCCCAGCGGCCTACCGCCTGCCCTATTACAAAGCCTGCTGCGGCAAGATCAAAAAGAGGAAGTATTTTAACTTTTCTTATCTTTGCGGCAATGCCTCCGACAAGCAATCCCCCTATCAATCCGCCGTATATGGCAAGTCCTCCGTCCCTGAATCTAAAGAACTCGGCAAATGTAACATCAGCGTCAAAAATAACGTAATATGCCCTTGCGCCTATCATTGCACCAATAAGTCCAAAGACAACCGCATCAATAACCCTGTCCGAATCAAGACCAAATTCCTTTATTCTTTTAAAACAATACATCATAGCCAAAAGCATACCGATGGCTATTAAAATGCCGTACCATTTAATTTCAAGTCCAAATACCGTAAATGCTGTAGGCGAAATATCAAAGTTCCAGCCGAACTTTGGGAACCCAACTAAATCGCTGTTATTCAAATAATATTCTGCTGTCGTATTCATTGCTATCTCCTATCTATTCTATCGGCTCAATAACAGAAATTGTCACACAGTTAGAATCAAGCTGTTTAAAAAGTCTGTCCTGAACATTTTTAAATGTCACATTTGCTACTGTTTCTATAATATCGAACGGCGTAGTATCAGACATATATGAATTAATCAGTGTCGTCGCAACTGCCTCGACATTATTGTATTCCCTTATCTGAGAGCCGTAATATGATTTTTTAATAAGTTCAAACCGTTCTTCGTCAAGTCCCTCGGTTTTCACACGTTCAATTTCATTTATTATTCTGTCAAGGACTTCATGGGGATTTCTGGATTCACCGCCAAAAACAGAACAAAAATATCCGTCGCCCGTAAAAACTTCTGTACTGAAATTTGAATTTATAAGTCCGTCCTCATACATTTTCTTATACAGGTCAGAGCTTTCGTCCGCAATAAGCGACAAAACTATATTTGTTTCAACCTCTGCCTTTATTAAATCAATTCCTTTTTCAGGCTTTGCCTTAAAGCCTATATTGAATAAAGGTACAGCAACCTCAAGCTTCTGAACTACTTCCCTTTTTGCAACCGTCATCGGCTCATCCTCAAAAACAGTTTCAAGCTTGATGTCCTCACAGGGCTTAAGGTGCTTGTCGCAAATTTCCAGAATTGTGTCTGCATTAACATTTCCCGCAACCGACAATACCATGTTATTAAGATTATAAAACGTATTATAGCATCTGTAAAGAAGATCCGCATCAATTTTTGATATGCTTTCAACCGTTCCCGCAATATCAATTTTTACGGGATGATTATGGTATATTCCCGTAAGCATATTGAAAAATACACGCCAGTTTGCATTATCTTCATACATTCTGATTTCCTGTCCGATAATACCCTGCTCTTTTTCAACGGTTTCTTTAGTGAAATAAGGGTTCTGCACAAAATCGAGAAGAATTTCAAGTGATTCTTCAAAATTATCGGTGCAGCTGAACAGATAGCAGGTTTTGTCAAATGAGGTATATGCATTTGCGGAGGCACCTGTCTTTGCATAAAGGCTGAAAACATCGCAGTCCTCGTTTTCAAAAAGCTTATGCTCAAGGAAATGCGCAATTCCTTCGGGAACTTTAACAAAGTCACTATCCTTGTTCGTTTTAAAAATCGTATTTATCGAGCCGTATTTCGTTCCGAAAAGTGCGTGTGAGGTACTGTATCCCGGCATTTCCCATACGACAATTTTTAAACCCGAGGGATGATTTATACAGTAAAACTGTTCATTTGAACGCTCATTTTTTATAATTTTCTTTTCTGACGGCATAGCATTATTCTCCTTTATTTGTAAGAACGTAAACTGTATCAAGAACAAAGGATTGAGCGGCTTTAATTATATTCTCTTTTTTAACAGAACGTATTTTCTCAATTTCCTGTTCCGGAGTAAAATTCGTACCCGAATAGGACTGTCTTAAATACCAGTTTGCCAACGCATAAGGGCTGTCATTAACTGACCTTATGTTATTGATAATACTTAAAACGGAATTATCTATTTCGGATTGTTCAAAATTACCGTCAGACATTTCCTTTAACTGATTAATTATTTCTTTTTCAGCCTTTTCTATATTTTCCTTTTCAACGCCGCTGTCAACAATAAGAACGCCCTTTTGCTCGTTATATCCTGCAGAACAATAATAACATAAGCTGAGCTTTTCTCTTACATTCAAAAACAGCTTTGAAAATGGAGTGGAACCAAAAACCGCATTCATCAGCTTAACTGCGGGAGTATTGTCATACTGGGATTTAAACGCCATAACCATTTTACTCTGAATAACGTCAAGATTTTCAATAACGTTTACAGCTTGATTTTTTAATTTGCTTTTGTTTGATAAAACATTATTATTATATAAACGCGGATATTTTTTAAATGCTTCCGATATTTTTATTTTAAATTCCTCGGCGTTTCCCCCGCCTGTAAAAAGAATTTCAATTTTTGAAGTTTTTAAAAGATTAAGATACTGCTGATAAGCGGATTTTGCTGTAACCTTTTCAGCATTTTGTTTATCTCCGTGCGATGTAATTGAAGCGGGCTCGTCCCCATAAATAGTTTTACCTGCTCTTATTACGGCATATGTTCTTTTATCGTTTATATCGGCGTCAATATCATCAATAAGTTCCTGCTTGCATAATAAGAAATTTTTTTCATAAAACTGCTCATTTTCAACATAAGGAGAAAAAAGGCAGACTAAAAGCAAATCGGTAAGCTCTCCTGTAATCTTTTCACCTTTAAATGTATATCTGTCGGCAATACAGCTTGCCGAAAGAGATATGCCCTGACTGTCGCCGATTTTAAAAACATCGCCGCTTATATTTGAACCGTAAAGCGATGTCAGCTTTTTATTTAATTCGGTTATCGTATTATATTTGCTGTTGCTTTTGGATAAAATAAGAGGGATAACCGCATTGACCGCCGCAGTATCTGAATTCAGATTTGTTATAAGATTTATTGTAATGTAATTTGTTTTAAATCTTTCATCAGTAATAGAAGTCAAAGTTATTCCGTCAGAAAGAGCTTCTTTTGAATAAGTCAGCGCCATTTAACCAACTCCTTAATAATTAGCGTATTCGTGTTTATTATATCATAACATTCAATAAATATCTATATTTAAGCCAAAAGAATTTTGTAATCTATATAAAATATAAAAAATCAGTTGACATAGTTATTAAAACCATATATAATTAATTTTAAGATTTAATGGGAGAAACATTATGAAATATTTATGGAATGCTGCTAACTTTATATTTTTTATAGGCTCATGCTTTTATCTAGGCTTTGGGTTTATATTTGGTATGCACAAATTTAAAGTTACTTCAAGCAGTAAACAGTAAAACCGTAATGATTTCTGTTAATAACAGTAAATAATACGTCTGTGGCTTTTAGTAACCTAAAGGTCACAGATTTTTTTATAGATTAATTTGATTTTTGGGAACGCCGGCTCCTTTTAATCAGAAAGAAAAAAATAATAAACGGAGGATAATTTTATGATAATTGTTTTAAAGCATAATGTAAAAACCGAGGACTGCGACAAGCTTGTAAATTGGCTTAATACTTATAATGTCAAGGTTAATGAAATTGCAGGAACACAAAAAAAGATTTTAGGTCTTGTAGGTGACACATCCAAAATTGATATTGACTCTATTCGCGCTCAGGATGCCGTTGAAACCGTTCAGCGCGTTCAGGAACCGTACAAGAATGCAAACAGAAAATTTCATCCCGATGATACAATAATCAATGTCGGCGAAACCAAAGTCGGAAATGGTTCGCTTAATATTATTGCGGGGCCATGTTCAGTTGAAAATGAAGAACAGATTATAGAAACCGCTGTTGCGGTAAAAGAAGCCGGTGCTACCATGCTTCGCGGAGGAGCGTTCAAGCCCCGCACCTCTCCCTATGCTTTCCAGGGACTGCGTGCCGACGGAATTGAACTTCTTCTCGAGGCTAAAAAGGTTACCGGCTTGCCTATTGTTACGGAAATTATGAGCTTTGCTCACCTTGACTTATTCGCTGATGTTGATATAATTCAGGTAGGAGCAAGAAATATGCAGAACTTTGAGCTTTTAAAGGCACTCGGTCACTGCGACAAGCCTATTTTGTTAAAAAGAGGACTTGCAAATACAATTGAAGAGCTTTTAATGTCGGCTGAATACATTATGGCGGGCGGAAACAATAACGTAATTCTTTGCGAAAGAGGAATCAGAACCTTTGAAACAATGACAAGAAATACTCTTGATATTTCAGCCGTTCCCCTCTTAAAGCAGCTTTCTCACCTGCCTGTCGCTGTTGACCCCAGCCACGCAGCCGGAATGACAAAGTTGGTTGAACCGCTTTCACTTGCGGCAATTGTATGTGGTGCCGATGCTCTTGAAATTGAAGTTCATAATGATCCTAAAAACGCATTATCCGACGGAGCGCAAAGCCTAACTCCTGAACAATTTGCGGCAATTATGACGAAAATCAAGGCTTATGCAGAATTTTGCGGAAGAAAATTAGGAGCATAATCTGAAAACGGAGTGACGATATGAAAAAAATTACTGTCAACGCCAGCACAAGCTATGAAATTCTGGTTGAAAAAAATCTTTTAACATCATGCGGAGAATATATAAAAGCAGTTACAAATGCTGAAAAAATAGCAGTTATTACCGATGACAACGTAGACTCGCTTTACAGCGAAAAGGTAATTAATTCATTAAAATCCGAGGGCTTTAAGGTTTGTAAATTTGTCTTTGAACACGGTGAGGCACAAAAATGCTCTGAAACTCTGAACGATATTTATGATTTTCTTGTTGAAAATGAGATAACAAGAACCGACTGCATTGCCGCTCTCGGCGGCGGTGTAGTCGGGGATATTTCTGGATATGCAGCTGCAACATATCTGAGAGGAATAGATTTTATTCAGCTTCCGACAACTCTTCTTGCACAGGTGGATTCTTCCGTAGGCGGAAAAACCGCAATAGACCTTCCGTCAGGAAAAAATCTTGTTGGTGCTTTTAAACAACCAAAACTTGTTTTGTGCGATACTGACACTCTGAAAAGCCTAAGCGATGATATTTTTTCTGATGGAATGGGCGAAGTTATAAAATACGGAATGATAAAAAGCAGTGCGCTGTTCAGCCTTATTTGTTCAAAAAACATTCGTGATGACGAAAATCTTTTAACTGAAGTAATATCGCAGTGCATTTCAATTAAGCGGGATATTGTTGAAGCCGATGAATTTGAAAAGGGTGAAAGAATGCTGCTGAATTTCGGTCATACTCTTGGCCATGCAATTGAAAAGGCAGGAAACTTTACAGATATTACTCATGGAAAAGCCGTAGGAATCGGAATGTCGCTTATGACAGAAATATGCGAAAAAAATGAATTATGCCAAAGCGGAACGTATAAAATGCTTAATAATTGTCTTTCACTTTATAATATTCCCACCAAAACAAAATATGATTTATCCTTGCTGTCAGATTTTTGTCTTAATGACAAAAAAAGAAACGGTGGGAATATCAATATAATAATCTGCACGGAAATAGGAAAAAGTGAAGTAAAAAAACTTACTATTGACGAATTTAAAGCATTAATCAGATAACGGAGGCAGCAATGGATATAAAAATTACGCCTAATAAACTTAATGGTACAGTAAATATCCCCTCTTCAAAAAGCGTAACCCATAGAATGCTTATATGCGCCGCACTTTCTGACGGAATTTCGATTCTTTCCGGCGTTACAATGTCAAAGGATATTGAAGCTACTATTAATGCACTTTCTCAGATTGGTGCTGAAATTGCTGTTAAAGATGGTGTGATAACTGTAAAAGGCACTGACTTTACAGCACGAAATTCAGTCCTGGACTGCAACGAAAGCGGCTCGACTTTAAGATTTATGATTCCGGTTGTTTGTGCTTTGGGGATAACCTCTGTTTTCAAAGGGAAAGGAAAGCTTCCGGAACGTCCGATTACCCCTTATCTAAGGGAATTCACATCAAAAGGTATTGCTTTTGATTATGAAAATACCATGCCTTTTACTGTTTCGGGAAAATTGACCGGCGGGAAGTATACACTTGAGGGTGATATTTCTTCCCAGTTTATCACAGGACTTCTTTTTGCCCTTCCGTTATGCAGTGAGGATTCTGAAATAATCCTCTCCTCCCCCCTTCAGTCAAAGCCGTATGTTGATATTACCATTGATTGTTTAAAAAAATTCGGAATTGAAGTAAGTGAAACGGAATACGGATATTTTATAAACGGCAATCAAAAATATCTCCCCTTTTCAGCAAATATTGAGGGAGATTATTCACAGGCGGCATTTTATTTTGT
>DAOPYP010000033.1:0-15115 GCA_035352975.1 Oscillospiraceae bacterium | reverse complement strand
TCTTTAATCTGATTTACCGGAATAAGGTTAACATGACAGTTTATTCCTTTTAACAAACAAGAAAGCTTGTCGGCAGATTCTTTTGTATCGTTTACTCCCTCAATAACCGCATATTCAAATGATATGCGTCTTCCCGTCTGATTAATATAATATTTACAGGCTTCAATAAGCTTTTCAATCGAAAAAGTATTGTTTACCGGCATTATTTCGCTCCGCTTTTTGTTGTCTGCCGCATGAAGTGAAACAGACAGCGTAAGCCCGTATTTATGCTTTGAAAGCTCATATATTTTGTCAACAATTCCGCATGTGGATAGCGAAACGTGCCTTAGGCTCATGTTAGTTCCTTTTTCGGACGAAAGAATATCCAGAAAAGAAATAACATTATCATAATTGTCAAGCGGCTCGCCTATTCCCATTAATACAATGCTTGAAATTTTCCTGTCGAGATTTCTTTCACTTTCATAAAGCTGAAGAAGCATTTCCGACGGAGTAAGGTTTCTTTTAAATCCCGCAATTGTCGAGGCACAGAATTTACAGCCCATTTTACAGCCGACTTGAGTTGATATGCATAAGCTGTTTCCGTGATGATATTCCATAACAACACATTCGATATGATTCCCGTCTGAAAGCTCATAAAGATATTTTACTGTATTATCTATGGATGATTCAAGCTTTCTGGCAATAATTAGACTATTTATATAAAAATGCCTAGATAATTTTGTGCGAAATTCCGATGATAAGTTTGTCATTTCATCAAAACTCATTGTTCTTTTCTGATGAAGCCACTCGTAAATTTGTGCCGCACGGAATTTTTTCTCTCCAATCTCCGCTATGACATTTTCCAGCTCATTAAGTCTGAGCGAAAGAATATCGGTTTTCTCCAATTATTTTATTCTCCTTATTTTAGAAATAAAAAATCCATCGCTGTTAAAATCGTCAGGAAAAATCGTCATTTTATACCCGTCAGAGGATTTTTTTATATCCTCCAATAAAGTTACACCCTCATAATTTTTATTTTCATTAAGAAATGTATCAATGACGTCATCATTCTCTTCTTTATTCAGAGAACAGGTCGAATATACAAGTTCTCCGCCAATTTTAAGATATTTTGAAGCAGTTTTCAATATTTCATACTGTATTTTCGGTAGTGAGGAAATTTCATTTTCCGATTTATATTTAATTTCTGGCTTCTTTGATATTACACCCAGCCCCGCACAAGGAACATCGCATAAAATCTTATCCGCCAAAGGAAGCTCCGAATTATATTCCTTTGCATTATTCGTCATAAATTTAATGTTTGTTATTCCTAAGCGTTCGGCACCGCTTTTTATAAGGTTTACTCTTTTCTCGTGAAGATCACAGGAATAAATTGTTCCCTTGTTATTCATGAGTTCAGCCAAAGTAAAGCTTTTTCCGCCAGGTGCGGCGCAAAGGTCAAGAACTATATCGGTTTCGGAAGGATTCAATGCCTTACAGCAAAGCTGAGAGGACATATCCTGAACATGAAAAAGACCATTTCTGAATGATTCAAGCTTTTCTATTGCCCCGGAATTATTTAAAACAAGACAATTTTCCGACATATTATGTTTCTCTGCCGTAATTCCTTCATCTTCAAGCATTTTTATGAGATCATCCGATGTGATTTTTATAGTATTGACGCGTATGGCAATTTCAGGCTTGCTGACAGTTGATTTCAATATATTTTCAGTATTTTTTTCGCCGTACTGTTCAAGCCACATTTTAACTAGCCACTCGGGACAAGAATATTCTATTGACATTCTTTCGATTTTATCGTCGGATAAGTCAATTTTTTTATCGTCACGGATAAAATTTCTGAGAATTGCATTCACAAAGCCAGCTGCGCTTGTTTTACGAAGCTGTTTTACTAGGTTTACGCTTTCATTTACCGCCGCATTATCAGGAATCGACGACATATAAAGAAGCTGATAAATGCCCATTCTAAGCACGCAAAGAATGTCGTTATCTATCTTATTCAATGGCTTATATTTTGAAATTATGTGGTCAAGAGTAAGCTTTCTTTCAATCACGCCGTAAAACAACGTACTTATGAATTTTTTATCCCTGACGTCAAATTCTTCCGACTCAAGAGAATTATCAAGAAGAAGATTTGAATAGGCATTATCAGACATTCTCATTAAAAGTTTAAGTGTGCAAAATCTTGGTGAAGTCATTAATTCCTCCTCCTGTTTGCAAGGAGAAGAAGCCGTAATAAACTAAGAAGCGATGCTGCAAGAGCGGCAACATATGTCATAGCGGCAGCGTTAAGCACCGCTTTTGATTTTTTTAGCTCGTCATCTTCAAGAATATTAAAATCTCTGAGAGTTTCAAGTGCTCGTTTGCTTGCATTAAATTCAACAGGCAGTGTGACAGCCTGAAAAAACACGACAAAGCAAAACAAAAAAATTCCGATGGGAATAAGAAATTGCAGTGCTGAAAAAATCAAGCCTAAAACTACAATCGGAACAGCAAGACGTGAACCGATATTTGTAATCGGGATAACCGCATTTCTGATTTTTATAGGCGAATAATCCGTTGCATACTGAACTGCATGACCCGCTTCATGAGCTGCAACGCCTATTGCGGCAACAGAACGGCTGTCGTAAACCGTATCGGAAAGTCTTATGACTTTTGCGCCAGGGTCGTAATGGTCAGTAAGTTTGCCGCTGACATGCTCTATTCCGATATCCGATAATCCATTGTTGTCAAGAATCATTCGAGCGACTTCACTTCCGGTATATCCTCTGAAATTTTTAGTGGTTTCATATTTTGCGAAAACCGATTTAACTCTAATCTGAGCATACAACGAAAATATTATAGCGGGAATAAGTATTAAATAACTCGGATCCCAGAAATATCCGTAATGTAACGGCATAATAATCCTCCCTTAAATTTACAAAAGAATCGTTCCTTTTTCTAGGCTGTTTCCCCTCAGATAATCCTCGGTTTTCATTCTTTTGCCGCCGTCGGTTTGAAGCTCTTCAATATTTATACATTTCCCGTCGCCGCAAACAAAAGTAAATTTCTTTTCGTCAACTATTTCTCCGGGCTGTTTATCCTTATATTCAATGTCCGAAATACTTGAGCGGAATATCTTTATTCTTTTTCCGTCAAGGATTGCCGTAGCACACGGCCAGTCGGACAATCCGCGTATCTGATTATGAATTTCCCGTGCAGATTTTGAAAAATCTATCGGGCATAAATCCTTTGAAAGCATGGGAGCATAATTTGATTCCTCATCATTCTGAACAGTTCTTGTAAAGTCATCTAACTTTACAGATTTGATTGTATCAACAAGAAGCTTTGCACCAAGCTCCGAAAGCCTGTCATGAAGCTCGGAAGCTGTTTCATTCTCACCAATTTTGAGTGAAGCCTTCATAAGCATATCGCCTGTATCAAGTCCCTCAGCCATAACCATTGTCGTTACACCTGTTTCTGTTTCACCGTTCAGAACACTCCACTGAATAGGTCCTGCTCCCCTGTATTTTGGAAGAAGTGATGCATGAACATTGATACAAAAGTGCTTGGGAATATCCAAAACTTCTTTCGGGAGAATTTTTCCATATGCAACAACCACAATAATATCAGGCGACAGCGATTTCAAAATCTCTATCGTTTTTTGAGCATCTTCGCCTTTTTTAAGACTTTCAGGCTGATAAACGGGAATATTATGTGTAAGCGCAAGTTCCTTTACAGGTGGCGGAGTAAGCTTATAGCCTCTTCCCTTAGGCTTATCCGGCTGTGTTAAAACTGCCTGAACATTTTCACCGCTGTCAATCAGTGCTTTTAAACAAGGAACCGCAAATTCAGGCGTTCCCATAAAAACTATATTCATGTTAAAACCTCTTTAATCAGTTTCTTCCTTAACATCAACCATTTCATCCGCAATATCAATAAAAAGGCGTCCGTCAAGGTGGTCAACCTCGTGACAGGCACATCGGCATGCCATTTCAGTAAGTTCCTTTTCATAATAATTGCCGTTTCTGTCCTGAGCTTTTACCGTGCACGTAAGCGGACGTGTGACATATCCCCATTCCTTAGGGCAGGAAAGACAGCCCTCAATACCGCGTTTTTTACCACTTTTGCTAATAATTTCAGGATTTACAAGCTCAAGAACTTCTTCACCCGTGTCAACAATAGCAATTCTTCTCACAATACCTACCTGAGGAGCGGCAAGTCCAACACCGTTCGCTTTTAAAAGCGTTTCCTTCATATCGTCAAGCAGCTCGGCAAGCTTTCCGTCAAATTTCTCAACAGGCTTGCAAATCTTTCTCAAAGCCTCATCGTCTTTCGTGTAAACATTTCTTATAGCCATAATATCCTCCTGATTTTATATAATATCCCCGTTAATATCAATTGATATATTAACGTTTGAAAAGTCTTTATATTTGAATGTCGATAAATAAATATCGCTCATTATTTTTCTGAATTCCTCGGTATTTTTTGTTTTAAGAATAGTTCTGTATCGGTATTTTCCGTTTATTTTTAAAAGTGAGCATTTTGAAGGCCCCAGGACTCTAAGCGGAAATGAAATATCATTCTTTTCAAGCGCAATTCTCATAATATTCAGAAAAAGTCTTGACGCGGTTTCAGCTTCCTTTTCTATCAGCGAAACAAAATATACCACGCATATATCACAATAAGGCGGAAAAATTAAGGCTTTCCTTATTGCGATTTCTTCATTATAAAACGAAACATAATCCTGTTTTGCGGCAAGATTTAAAACATAGTGGTCGGGCACATAGGTCTGTAAAAATGCTCTGCCTGGCTTTTCGCCCCTCCCGCTTCGTCCGACAACCTGTGTGATAAGCGAAAAGGTTCTTTCATAGCTTCTGAAATCTCCCGCAAAAAGTGCTTTATCAACCGATAAAACCCCGACAAGCGTAACATTAGGGAAATCAAGACCTTTTGCAATCATCTGTGTGCCTATCATTATATCGTATTTTCCGTCTTTAAAGTCGGAAAAGTTTTTTTCATAAGCATATCTCGAATACGTCGTATCGGTATCCATTCTGAGAATTTTTGCGTCGGAAAAATATTGTGAAAGCTCGTCTTCAATTTTCTGAGTTCCGACACCAGTCTGTTTTAAATAAGTGCTCCCGCATTTAGGGCATTTATCCGTCATTTCTGTTGAGTATCCGCAGTAATGGCAAATCAGCTGTCCGTTTGCTTTATGGTAAGTGAGCGGGATATTGCAGTTCGGGCAGGAAACAGGCTGACGGCACTCCGCACAGCTTATATATGTATGATACCCTCTTCGGTTAAGCAATAATACAGTCTGTTCTTTATTTTTAAGATTATAATTAATCTCGTCAATAAGAATGTCACTGAACAATCCTGATGACGGCTGACTAGCCATATCGACAATTGTTACATCGGGAAGTGCGGAATCCGAATATCTTTCGGTCAGTTCAAAAAGCTCATACCTATTGTTTTTTGCATAAAAAAAACTTTCCACCGACGGTGTAGCGGATGCCATTAAAAGAACTGCGTTATGAACAGCACACCTTTTACGTGCAATATCTCTCGCATGATATCGGGGAGAGGCTTCGGACTTATAGGTTCTTTCACCCTCCTCGTCCATTATTATTATGCCGATATTTTTAAGCGGAGAAAACACGGCACTTCTAGTACCGACAACAATATCCGCCATTGAATTTTTTATGCGTTTGTATTCATTAAGTCTTTGTGAAAGCGAGAGGTTGCTGTGTATTACTGCAACCCTCTCCCCGAAAAGATTCTGGAATTTGTGAACCATCTGGGGAGTAAGCGCAATTTCAGGTATGAGCATTATAGCCTGTTTCCCCAAAGAAAGTGTGTATTCAATAAGCTTTATAAAGACGGCTGTTTTCCCGCTTCCTGTTATCCCGTATAAAAGCACGCCGCTTGGTTTTCCTGATTTAATCAGCTCTGAAACGCCGTTAAACACTTCATTTTGCTGACTGTTTAATGTGATTTCATCAATTTTCTCTGTAATTTCAGCATCACTTTTTAAAATTTCTTCATACTCGTATTCGTTAAGAATATTTTTTTTGCAAAGATTTTTTATAATAATGGGCGTGACATTGCAGTAATAACAAACTTCTTTGATTGATGCAGAAACGTTCTGTTCAATAAAATCAACAACTTTTTTCTGCCTATCGGTTATTTTTATCGGCAAATTATTTGATAGATATTCTTCTGAAAGGCATACCATCTTAATCGTTTCATCCTTGACTTTACGCTTAAAATCGTTAATTTCTTCTATAACATCTTTTGAAACAAGGCTTTCGATTATATTTTTTTTATTCTGACTTATCAATGATTCAAGTAGCCCGTCAAATTCTCTGCTGCTTTTGGCACTGCTCAGAATATTAAGAAGTTCTTGTTCTTCTTCGTCAAGATTTTCCGGAATAGTTCCCGTAAGCGAATATTTCTGAATGAAATTTATTCCGAGCCCTGATGGAACCACCGTCCTGAACGCTTCAAAATAAGTACAAAACGTCGTACTTTTCAGCCAGAAAATCATATCAATCATCTCGTCGTCAATGACAGGCTCATCATCAATCAGCGAAATTACAGGCTTAAGCTTTTTGTCGGGATTTTCACCCATAGACAAAATAAGCCCGATTCTTTTTCTGTTGCCATTGCCAAAAGGAACAAGCACTCTCATTCCGGGTACGCACTTATCGGAAAGTTCCTCCCCCGTACGATAGCTGTAAAGCTTATCATAACCAAAAGAGGTATTGCTTACAGCGATATTCAATGTTTTCTCAGCCATAAACAATCCCCCGATTCAATTATTATTTATCTAGCTTTCCTTTAAGCGAAGGGTCTTCAATTAGTCTGCATTTTCCCGACGCAAATTCTTCAACTGCGGATTTAACAGGCTTTTCTTCAAGCATCATATTGTTTTCATAAAGTTCATCGGCAATCTGTCTTGCTCTTTTTGCAACTGCAATTACAAGTGAGTAATAGCTTTCGTTTTTTGTTATTAATTGTGATACTGCGGGTCTAAGCATTTTCTAACACCTCATATATTTTATTTTCAGCACGTTTTATTGTGCATTTTTCAGCACAGATAATGGATTTAAGCTCGTTTACCGCTTCGTCAAGGTCGCCGTTTATCATAACGTAATCATAATTCACAGCTTGTTTTATTTCATTTTCTGCCTGTGCAACTCGCTTATTGATTTTTTCCTCCGTCTCTGTTCCACGCTTTTCAAGTCTTCTTCTAAGCTCCTTAACCGACGGCGGAAGAATAAATATAAACATTGCATCGGGAAAGCTTTTTTTAACTTGGAGTGCCCCCTGAACCTCTATTTCAAGTATAACATCCTTTCCCTGCTCAAGCATTTCAAGTGCGGATTTTTTGGGCGAGCCGTAATAATTGCCGCAATAGCTGGCATATTCGAGCATTCCGCCACTTTTAATAAGCTCTTCAAAATCTTCATTTCTCAAAAATTGATAATGAACTCCGTCAACTTCCCCCTCACGCGGAAGACGGGTTGTAGCCGATACGGAATAATAAAAATTATCGTCCTTGCGGATTTCCTTTAATATTGTTCCCTTACCGCAGCCTGACGGACCGGAAACAACTATCAGCATTCCTTTACTCATCAGCAACTTCCTCCTCGTCAACTCTGCCCGCAACTGTTTCCGGCTGAACTGCCGAAAGAATAACGTGGTCACTGTCCATTATTATAACCGCTCTCGTTCTTCTTCCGTAGGTTGCATCAATAAGCGTACCTTTGTCCTTTGCCTCCTGAACGATTCTTTTAATTGGCGCAGATTCGGGGCTTACAATCGCAATAAGCCTACCGGCCGATATCATATTCCCGAAACCGATGTTTATAAGCTTCATTTCAGTCACTCCCGTTATTCAATATTCTGAATCTGCTCTCTTATTTTTTCTATTTCGGATTTTACGTCAACGACAATTCGTGTAATGTCAAGATCCTGAGATTTTGATCCTATTGTATTTATCTCCCTGTTCATTTCCTGAACAAGAAAGTCAAGCTTTCTCCCTATCGGTTCGGAAGCATTCAGAAAGTTCCTGAACTGGCTGATATGGCTGTGAAGACGAACGGTTTCTTCATCAACAGCAGTTTTTTCCGAAAAAACTGCTGCCTCCATAAGGATTCTCTGTTCGTCTATATTATTGTCAGCCAGAATATCTTTAAGCTTTGTAAAGAGTCTGTTCCTATAATTTTCCGTAACCTCAGGCGAACGCTTTTCAATTTTGGTTAACATTACTTCAATTCCAGACAGCTTGTCAAGAAGATCGTCCTTAATCTTTTCGCCCTCTGTTTCACGCATTGAAACGAATTTTTTAAGAGCGGAATCCGCTACATCTTTAACCGAAGACCATATCGCTTCTTCGTCCTCGGCAATTTTTTTAACGTTAAATACATCGGAAAACCGAGTAATCTGTGAAAGTGTTATGTCATCGTTAAGTTCGAGTTCTTTGTTTGCTTCACGAAGTGCATTTATATAACCCTTAGCAACGGACATATTCACTTCAATTTGTTCATCGGCATTGTCATTATTATAAATTGAAACGGAAACCTCAACTTTTCCTCTTGAAATACTGCCCTGTAAAAAGCTTTTTAGCTTTTCTTCAAGATAGCCGTATGCTCTGGGAAATCTTGCGGAAAAATCATAATACCTGTTATTGACAGAACGTATTTCAACAAGAATATCCCTGTTATTTATAATAGTCTGTTCGCGGCCGTAGCCAGTCATGCTCCTTATCACTTTAAAACCTCATTTAAACAGCCGGATTATTAAACCTCAATAGTAATTTATCAAATATTTAAATAAAAATAATCCGCCTGACATTATATTATTAAGACATCAATTATAATAATTATACCATTTTTTCAAAATAAAGCAATATGAAGTGAAATTATTTTATTATTGATTTTAAATTTATCAGAAATATCGGCACAAAACAAAGCCCTTGTCTGCATGCATCTAAAACAAAGCTCTCCTTTGCTTTACCGAGAGATGTATATAAGCCGAGTAACAAGAATGACAATTCGTTTGCACGAAAAAAGTTTCTGAAAAATACTTAAAATAAATATTTAAAGCCTGTGAGAATGCTCACAGGCTTTAAATTATAATATACGCTTGAATTTTAATTATTCTGACTTGGGTTTTTGGAAGTCATTCTGATTGCCTGTCTTGTCTTTTTAAGGTCAACAAGGCTTGTAGTCAAAAGCTCTTCTGTCTGATTTAAAATATTGTCTATGTATTCATTTGTGGCACTTCTGATTTCCTTTGCCTTGCTCTGTGACTGATTTAAAATCTCGGTTCCCCTCTGCTTTGACTGTTTTACAATTTCGTCGTTTGAAATTATAGCTTTTGCACGTTCTTCTGAACGTCTTACAATGCTTTCGGCTTCTTTGTTTGCATCGGAAATAATATTCTGCCTGTCCTGTACAATAAGCTTTGCGTGCTTAATTTCCTGAGGAAGATTAAGTCTGATTTCATTTATCATGTCACGAATTTTATCACTCTCAACTACAACCTTTTTGCCTGAAAAAGGCACTGTGGGAGCTTTATCAAGCAAATCATCAAGCATCTCCAAAATATCATCAATATTCATTAAAATCATTCCTTTCGGTTAATTATTAAATTTATTCCCCTTTGACAAGCCTTTTCGTAATTACATCAAGTATACATTCGGGAACAAAATTACTGATGTCCCCGCCGAAGCTGGCGATCTGTTTTACAACGCTTGAGCTTAAATACATATTTTCGCCGCTTGTTGTCAGAAAAACGGTTTCCGCATCGGCATAAAGTACCTTATTAGCAAGCGCCATCTGAAATTCATATTCAAAGTCACTGACGGCACGAAGTCCTTTGACAATTGCAACAGCGTCTTTTTCTTTGACATATTCGGCAAGAAGACCGTCAAATGTATCGACCTCAATATTGTCAAGATTTTCGGTCACCTTTTTTATCATTGCAACACGCTCTTCAACCGAAAAGCTAGGATGCTTTGAGGGATTCACCGAAATAAGAATTATTACTTTATCAAAAAGCTTTGATGCCCTTGTTATTATATCTCTGTGCCCGAAAGTTACAGGATCAAAGCTGCCCGGGCAAACTGCTGTTCTTATCATAATCAGCTCTCTTCTTTCATTGCATAAAGGGTTACTTCAATTTTGCCGTACTTATACTTTTTCTTGATATATAAATTCCCAACTGTTTCAGGAAGAACAAGTCCAATTTCGTGTTCACAAATAATTTTTGCATTTTCAGACATTTTTTCAGCTAAAAAAGGTAATGCTTTTTCGATAAGCCCTTTATTATAAGGAGGATCTAAAAACGCAATATCGAAAGTATATTTCGCATTTTTTAAAAAATCAATACTATCCATATTTGAAACGCGCGCATTTGAGTTAAAGCCCGTTGATATAATATTTTCTCTAGTAACATCACATGAATTTTTTGCCGAATCAACAAAATAAGAAAATTTGGCTCCGCGGCTCAAGGCTTCTATTCCCATCTGTCCGCTTCCGGAAAACAAATCAAGAACAACTGCGCCCTCTATATCAAACTGAACTGTACTGAAAATTGCTTCCTTAACTCTATCGGTAGTAGGACGTACGTCATAGCTTTCCAACGTTTTAAGCTTTCTGCCTCTTGCAGTTCCTGTAATTACTCGCATTTTTACCCTCACAATATTTTATAATAAATTTTATTATAACTTACTTTATTGTATTTGTCTACAATATTACTTTGAATTTTGCAGAAAATTATACAAATTTTCTGCTGTTTCGTAATTAATTCCCGCCGCTTTCTGAAGCTCCTCAAGGCTTGCATTTTTAAGAGCCTCCTTAGTTTTATAAGCTTGAAAAAGCTTTATAGCCTTTTTTTCGCCTATCCCTTTGATTTTTGTTATGTCGAGAGCGTAAGTTTGTTTCCGGTGTTTATTCCTTTGATATGTTATCGAAAATCTATGAACCTCGTCCTGAATTCTTGTCACAAGATTAAATGCAGACTTGACATCATTAATAGAAATTTCACTCCCACCGGTTGAAATAGCCCGCGTTCTGTGCTTATTGTCCTTAACCATGCCAAAAATCGGAACGTCTATCCCCATTTCCCTTAAAAGAGGCTCAACCGCATTTACCTGACCCTTTCCGCCGTCCAAAAGTATAAGGTCGGGAAGGCGTGAAAAGCCCTCGTCATCATTATTAATATAATGCTTAAATCGCCTTTCGAGAACTTCTCTCATGCAGGCAGTATCATTTTGAATTTTCACTTCCTTAATGGAAAATTTTTTATACGCAGATTTAAGCGGACGTCCGTTTTCAAAAACGATCATACCCGCCACCATTGAATCCGAGCCTAAATTGGAAATATCATATGCCTCAATATATTTTGGCGGCTTTTCCATTCCAAGAATTTTCCCAAGCTCTTCAAGTGCGACAATTTCTTTGCCGGTACGCCCGACTTTCATTGAAAGATATTCGCTTGCATTATTTTTTGCAAGCATAACAAGTTTTATTCCGTTTCCGCGTTTAGGTACAATAATATTTACAGCATGTCCCGAACGTTCACGCATAAGCTTTGTAACAAGCTCATCGTTTTCAAGCTCTTCCTCGAGCATAATTTCTTTCGGAATATCCTCTTTGTTCTGATAATACTGAATTAAAAAGCTCTCCAGCATATCCGATTCATTTTCGCCGAGAAAAAATACATTTTTGTCAAAAAGTCTTCCGTTCCTGTAAATAAGAACCGATGCGCATGAAATTGAATCATTCTGGGAAAGTGCGATAACGTCAGTATCCTTCATATCATTAACAATTTTTTGAGTATCCGCTGCTCTCTGAATTGCGTTTATTCTGTCCCTCAGTTTTGCCGCACGCTCAAAATCAAGTTCTTCAGCGGCAGCTTCCATTTCAGACGTTAAGCGTGAAATTGAATCCGAGCTCCCCTTTTTTATATATTCTACTGCCTGATTGACAGCATCCCTGTAATCTTCGGCTGAAATATATCCCTGACATACCCCCATACACTGTTTTATATGGAAATTAAGACATGGGCGGAATTTTTTTATTTCCTGAGGAAATCTTTTTTTACAGGTCGGGAGCATAAAGACTCTGTTAGCCTCGTTTACTGCCTGTTTTGTTGTAAATGAACTTACAAAAGGTCCTAGATAAGTCCCATTGTCATGTTTTTGCATTTCAGCCGTAATTTTAGGGTATTCACCGTCTGAAATTTTAATATAATGGTATCCCTTATCATCCTTTAAAAGGATATTATACTGAGGCATATATTGCTTTATAAGGCTGCATTCAAGCAATAGCGCCTCGTATTCAGAGTCGGTAACTATAAAATCATAATCATAAACGTGAGAAACCATTTTAGCAACCTTTGGCGTATGGTCAGGGTTATTCCGAAAATAGCTTGTTACACGATTTTTAAGATTTTTTGCTTTTCCGACATATATTATTTTTTCGGTTTTGTCCTTCATAAGATAAACGCCCGGAGAAGTCGTCAGCTTATGAGTTTTATCCTGTAAATAAGAAAGTCTTTCGTTCATACTATTTTTCCCTTTTAAGCATTTTTTAATATTATACATTAAACTGACAAATAATAAAAGTCATTTACTGCATATGAAGTCGTATTTTGTTAAAAAAATATTAAAAGTTACAATAGTATCGGTATTACTTGAAGTTTTTAAAATTTTAGGTTATAATAGAAATAATTTGATAAAATATGAGGTAATTTTATGATGGATTTCAACAATGTTTTATTTAAAGCGCTTATCGGTCTGCTGGTACTTTTTACATGTCTGCCCGTTCATGAATGCGCTCATGCCTTTGTCGCATATAAGCTTGGTGATCCTACCGCCAAAAATCAAGGCAGAATTACGCTCAATCCTATGGCTCATCTTGACCTTATGGGTTCTATATTACTTGTAGTCAGCTCAATTATGGGATTCGGTTTTGGCTGGGCAAAGCCTGTTCAAATCAACCCCAATAATTTTAAGAACAGAAAACTCGGAATGGGTCTTTCCGCACTTGCAGGACCTGTATCAAATTTTCTTCTGGCGTTTATTGTACTGATTATCTTGAAAGTAATTTTATATTCTTTCTCTGAAAGTACGAATGCAATTGCAGGATATTTTGAAGAAATTTTGAAATATATGATTCTTTTAAATGTCGGTCTTGCGGTGTTTAATTTTCTTCCTATTCCCCCTCTTGACGGCTCAAGAATATTTTCACTTTTTCTCCCCGAACGTATCTATTTTAAAATTATGAGGTATGAACGCTATATTTTTCTGGTTCTTATCGGACTGATGTTTTTTAACGTTCTTGATCCCGTGTTTTCTTTTCTTCAGAATGGAACGCTTTATATTCTTAATTTTCTCACAGGCTGGGTAGATTTAATAATGAAAAGGATAGTATAAAATGACTTCGCTTTCTTTTAAGCTGGACAAGTTCGAGGGACCTCTCGACTTGCTGCTGTTTCTGATTTCAAAGCACAAGCTGAATATAAATGATATTCCGATAGCCGAGCTTCTCGAGCAGTATCTTTCATCAATTGAAGATATGAAAGAACGGGATATTGAGGTTGCGGGAGAATTCCTTGAAATGGCGGCAAAGCTTATTTATATAAAAACCGTTTCACTTCTCCCCCAGCCTAATGAAGCGGAAATTTTGAAAAAAGAGCTTGAGGGACGCCTTATAGAGTATTCTTTATGTAAAAAAGCGGCGGAGATATTAAAGGAACGTTACTGCGGGAATTCTGTTTTTGTAAGACAACCGATGAAGATTGATGTTGACAATACATACAGACTGCTTCACAACCCGTTTTCACTCCTGGATATTTATAAATCAATGAACCTTAAGGAAATGCAGAAAAAGCCTTTACTGCCTAATGAATTCAGCAAAATCGTTTCAACAAAAATTGTATCTGTAACATCAAAAATCATATTTATTTTAAAGAAGCTTTATACCTCGGGAAAAGCAGAACTGGGCGAAATATTTTCAGATATTACCGACCGTTCGGAACGTGTCGCAACTTTTCTGGCCGTTCTTGAACTCACCAAGTCGGGAAGAATCCTCTTGAATGACGACAATTCCGAAATATATTTCAATCGACGTTCTACGGTCAGAAAAAGACATTTAGAAAAACTTGAATTGTAACGGAGAAAAATATGCAGATAAATGAAAAAAGTGCTGTAATTGAGGCAATACTCTTTGCAAGCGGCGAACCTGTAGATATTTCAAGGCTTGCCGAAGCTGGAATGATAACTGAAGATACTGTTCCCAAACTGATTAATTTACTGAACGACAGGTATTCCGAATGTCAAAGTGCGCTAAGAATTATTAAGCTGGATAATTCCTATCAGCTTGTTACTCGTGAAGAATATGCCGATTATATTAAATCAGCTCTTGAAAACACGCGTAAAACTCCCCTCTCGCCCGCCGCTTTGGAGGTTCTCACGATTATTGCATATAATCAGCCTGTTACAAAAAGCTTTATTGAAAATATAAGAGGGGTTGACAGCGCAAGCATCGTCAATTCTCTTGTTGAAAAAAATCTTCTTGAAGAAGCCGGACGGCTTGATGTTCCGGGAAGACCTATTTCATATAAAACCACAAACAATTTTTTAAGATGCTTTCAGCTTTCGTCAATTGATGAGCTTCCTCCTCTTCCCAGCCACAGCGACCAGGTAAGCTTTGACGAAATATTTATAAAAAAAGATGAAACTCAGAACTGATTAACGGGAGTGATGTAATTGACAGCGCTTTATATTATCGGCGGAATTATTCTGCTGATTGCCATTCTACTTAATATTCCTGTCCGTGCAGAGCTTTCGTATATTAATTCGGAATTTGACGCTAAGGTAAAATATCTTTGGTTTACGCTTTATCCTGTTAAAGAGCGGCCTCCCAAGCCCGAAAAAAAAAAGAAAGCTAAAAAAGCCCCCCCAAAAATAGAAGAATGTGAGATTGCCGAATATACAGGAGAAAAAAAAATTCAGGAGCAAAAAGTCAAGGAAGCTCCCCCTTTAAAAAAGAAATCGAAAAAGCTAAAAGAAAAGCATAGCTTAGATAAGGACGGGCTTTCCGAAAAAATTGAATTGATAAAG
>DAOPYP010000032.1:14141-15144 GCA_035352975.1 Oscillospiraceae bacterium | reverse complement strand
TCAGTGGGGTAACCATGATATTTCCTGGATGGGCGCGGTAACAGGCAACTGGGCTTTGGCGGCAAACGTAATAAGGCTTGGGATAAGCTATAACAATTTCGATTTATTGGAGGACGGCTACGGGATAAACCTCCGTTCGCTTTCGGTTTTTGCGGCGAAGGTTTATCAGGACGACCCATGTACGCTTTTTATTCCGCATATTCTCGATGAAAACAAATATGATCCGGTTGATATATCTCTTGCAGCAAAAATGCACAAGGCAATCGCGGTAATTCAGTTTAAGGTTGAGGGACAGCTTATCAGACGTCACCCTGAATATGAAATGGACGATCGACTATTGCTGGATAAAGTCAATTTTTCGGAGGGTACAATTTTAATAGGCGGGAAAACATATGAACTTAAAGACAAGCTGTTCCCGACCGTTGATCCTGAAAATCCGCTTGAGCTGACTGCTGAAGAAAAAGAACTTATGAACACAATTTCAGCATCTTTCCGACACAGTGAAATTCTGCAGAAGCATATAAAATTTCTTTACTCCCACGGAAGTATGTATAAAATCGTAAACTCAAATCTTCTTTATCACGGTTGTATTCCTATGGACAAAGACGGGGATTTCACTTTGGCTAAGTTTGGAGACAAGGCTTGTTCTGGAAGAGAATATTTCGAATTTATCGACAGTCAGGCACGTAAAGCTTATTTTGGAAAATCAGGCTCGGAAGAAAAGAATAATGCTAAAGATTTTATGTGGTATCTCTGGTGCGGGGCGAAATCTCCGCTTTTCGGAAAGGACAAAATGGCGGCATTTGAAAAATATTTCATTGCCGAACCGGAACTTCATGCCGAAGAAATGAACCCGTATTATAAGCAGATAAACGACAGAAAAATATGCGAAAAAATACTTCTTGAATTTTCACTTTCGCCTGAAAATGCACACATAATCAACGGTCACGTCCCCGTTAAAATAAAAGAGGGCGAAAGCCCGGTAAAAGGCGGGGGACTTCTT
>DAOPYP010000032.1:0-14131 GCA_035352975.1 Oscillospiraceae bacterium | reverse complement strand
ATGATTGACGGCGGAATTTCAAAGGCATATCACTCACAGACTGGGATTGGCGGATATACATTTATTTTTAATTCAAGATACATTGCTTTGGCTGAACATAAGCCTTATGAAATTTCTGAAAGTGAAGGCTGTTTTAAAGAGCAATCTCCGGTTATTCATATAGTTGAGCTTATGAAAAACCGAGTTCTCGTTTCAGATACAGACGAGGGGGCGGAAATGGTTGAAAGAATTAATGAGCTGAAATTGCTGCTTAAAGCTTATCGGAGCGGCTCGATTAAGGAAATTCAAAAATAATGAAGTTTATATCTTATTATAAAATAAATGTGAATTAAAGGTTAAAAATATATTGACATTGTACAAAGATAAATATATAATGATGATATGTTTTTTGACTATATGAGGAAGTCTTTGCGGAAAAACTTGTAAATTAGTAAAATTAAAGAGTTTTACTGTTATAAATTTGACTTTTAATAATATGCAAAACAGGAAATTAAAATTTAGGGGTTAATAATATGAAAGATTTTAAAATAGGCAAAAAATTGTTTGTTGCTTTCGGCTCTATCGGGATAATACTTCTTATAATCTGTGCGTCTTCTTTATACGAGATTTTTTCTGCGAATATTCGTACTCAGGATCTTTATAACAGCAATGTTGTCGCAATTGATGCCGTAGGCGAAATGAAAGAGGCTTTTCAGAAAGAACGTGCTCTGACAAGAGATTTGATATTATATGATTCTTCAAGTGAAGATTATAAAAACACTCTTGCAAAAATTGAAACATGCGATAGCGATATGCAGGCTGCTTTTGACAAATATGAACCGACTGCTACTACAGAAGAAGACAAAGCCATTTTTGAACAAATTAAAACCACATTTTTAACTGAATATAAAACCTATAAAACTGAACTTCAGGTGATGACAGATAAAAATATTATTGAAGATTCAATGACAAAGCTTAAATCAGGTGCGCCGATTCTTCAGACACTTACAGCTGACTTTGATAAGCTTACGGGGCTTAATGACCAGTACGCACATGAAACGCTAAAAAAATCAGACAGAGGAATTATTCTCCTTGTTTCAATAGGCGCATTTATTATTATACTTACAATAGTGACTATAATATTTTTTATTATATATCTTAACAGAGCTATTTCAAAGAAAATTGTTATTGTTGCCGATGCGGCAAAAGAGCTTGCCCGTGGTAATATTGACATTTCCGTTCAATCAGACTGCAAAGACGAAATAGGTCAGCTTTCTGACGCCTTTAACGCAATGATAACAAGCATTAAGGAACAGGTTGAAATTGTTTCTGCTGTCGCCGAGGGGGATCTCACCGTCGAGGTTTATCCGCGTTCGGGCGATGACACAATGAATATTGCCTTAAAGGGAACTGTTGAAAAGCTTAATGAAATGTTTAACGAAATAAATCGGGCTTCTGAACAGGTTTCAATCGGCTCAGAGCAGGTTTCAAACGGTGCACAGGCACTTTCACAGGGCGCAACCGAACAGGCAAGCTCAATCGAAGAGCTTTCCGCTTCAATTATGGAGGTTTCATCACAGGTCAAACAGAATGCGGACAATGTTGATGTTGCGACGGAATATGTTGAAAAAGCGGGAATGGGCGTATATCAGAGCAACGAGCAGATGTCGAGTATGCTTTCAGCTATGGAGGATATAAATAATTCTTCAAATGAAATTTCTAAGATAATAAAGGTTATTGACGATATTGCTTTCCAGACAAATATTCTTGCGCTTAATGCCGCTGTTGAAGCAGCGAGAGCGGGAGCGGCAGGAAAGGGCTTTGCCGTTGTTGCCGATGAAGTTAGGAATCTTGCTTCAAAGAGCGCCGACGCCGCAAAACAGACTACTGCTCTTATTGAAAATTCAATACGAATTGTCGAGAACGGCTATAAAATAGCAGAAGAAACCGCAAAATCGCTTGAAGATGTTACTGAAAATGCAAATCGCGTTAATGAATCAATCACAAAAATTGCCGAGGCTTCAAAAGAACAGGCAACTGCAATTGAACAGATCAATGTCGGCGTAGACCAAATTTCAGCTGTTGTTCAGACCAACTCAGCTACCGCAGAAGAAAGCGCCGCATCAAGTGAAGAGCTTTCAGGTCAGGCGAGAATGTTAAAGCAGCAGATAGCAACCTTTAAGCTGAAATAAATTTAATTACATAAAAACATGGCGATTTTTAAAAAGATTAAGCCTGTCGGAAAAGTTCGGAATAATCCGGGCTTTTTCGTATTTTTGAGGTATAATATTATTATAATAGTTGTTCTGCTTGACACATTAAAAAAGTTAAGGTATAATTATAACTTATAGTGTAATGATTATTTATACGAAACGGAGTGTTTATATATGGCTGTAAAAAGTGTTAAAATGTCTGCCGAGGGTTATGCAAAGCTTGAAAAAGAGATAGAATACCTTATTACCGTAAAACGTGCAGAGGTTGCACAAAAGCTTAAAGAAGCGAGAGCATTCGGGGACCTTTCAGAAAATGCCGAATATGACGAAGCAAAAAACGAACAGGGCATACTCGAAGCAAGAATTAACGAAATGGAAGTTACTCTTGCGAACGCAACTGTCGTTGACGACAGTCAGCTTTCAAAAGATGAGATCAACGTTGGTTCTGTTATTAAAATAAAAGATATTGAGCTTGATGAAATAAGTCAAATTCAGATTGTAGGTTCAACCGAGGCTGATCCGGATAACGGGAAAATTTCGGACGAATCGCCGGTCGGTCTTGCCGTATTAAGAAAAAAAGCCGGTGACATTGTCGAGGTTCAGGCACCTATCGGCATAATTAAAATGCAGATTGTTGAGATAATTAAATAAAATCATATTGTCCAGAGAGGAAAGATAAAATTGACCGAAAATGAAAATGTTACCCCTGTTATGACAGAGGAAGAAACCGAACAGGAAATGCATGAACAGCAGAGAGTCCGCATGGAAAAGCTTTCAGAGCTTAAAAATGACGGGAAAAATCCTTTTGAAATAACTAAATATAATGTTACAATTAAAAATACAGAAATCAGAAATGATTACGATAATCTCGAAAACAAAACTGTTTTAATTGCGGGACGTATTATGAACCGCCGTGACATGGGCAAGGCTAACTTTATCGACGTCCGCGACGATACTGACCGTATGCAGGTTTATGTTCGCACGAACGATGTCGGCGACGACGTATATGCAGATTTTAAGAAATGGGATCTTGGCGATATTATCGGCGTCGAGGGCTTTGTATTTAAAACTAAGAAAGGCGAAATTTCCGTTCATGCACAGAAAATCGTTCTTCTTTCAAAAGCTCTTCACCCTATTCCAAACCAGTACGCAGGCTTTAAGGATCAGGAAATGCGTTATCGTCAGAGATATGTTGATCTTCTCGTGAACCCTGATGTTAAGGACACTTTTGTAAAGAGAAGCCAGATTATCAAGGAAATCAGAAGCTATCTTGACGAAAGGGGATACCTAGAGGTTGATACTCCTGTTCTTCATACTCTTGAAATAGGAGCGGCCGCACGTCCGTTTGTTACCCACCACAACACGCTTGACATTGATATGTATCTGAGAATTGAAACTGAGCTTTATTTAAAAAGACTTATCGTGGGCGGCTTCCCTAAGGTTTATGAAGTGGGGAGAATATTCCGAAACGAGGGTATGTCGGTAAAGCACAATCCTGAATTCACTTCAATTGAAATGTATGAAGCATATTCCGATTATTTTGATATGATGGATCTTATCGAGGAGTTATATATTACTTTGACAAGAAAAATCTGCGGAAGCGACGTTATCACCTATCAGGGGACGGAAATAAACATGGCGGGTCCGTGGGAAAGACTTACTATGGCAGAAGCGGTTAAGAAATATGCCGGAGTGGACTACAACGAATGGGCTGACGATGCCGCCGCAAGAGCGTGCGCAAAGGAACGTCACGTTGAGGTTGACGAGGGCGAAAAAGCAACAAAGGGACACGTTCTTATTGCATTCTTTGACGCATTTGTTGAGGAAAAGCTTATTCAGCCGACAATAATTTATGATTATCCGGTTGAGAATTCTCCTCTTGCAAAAAGAAAGCCGACTAACCCCGCATTCACAGAAAGATTTGAATACTTCATATACGCACGTGAAATGGGAAATGCTTTTTCGGAGCTTAATGATCCGATTGATCAGAGAGAAAGATTTGTTAAACAGGTTGCAGAAAGAAAAGCTCAGGGCGTAAACGCACAGGTTGATGAGGACTTTATCACAGCGCTCGAATACGGAATGCCTCCGACGGGCGGTCTTGGATTCGGTCTTGACAGACTTGTTATGCTCCTAACCGACAGCGCATCAATCAGAGATGTTCTGTTATTCCCGACAATGCGTCCTATCCAGTAATATTTATTAAAATGGGGTAACGGAAGTTACCCCATTTTTTAAAAGGAAGTGCTTTTATGAAAGAAAATAATCAGGATAATCTTTTTGACAAAATAAAAAAAATCAACGAAAAAGAAAAACAGGAGCAGGCAGAAAAAGAGCGCGCCGAAAGAGAAGAAATTCAGAAAAGGGAAAAAATAATTCGTGAAGAATATGAAAAAAGAATAAATCAGGAACGCATAGAACTTTTGAAAATTAAGCAGGGGCGTAAAAGTGACTTGGATTTCGCTGAAAAGTCTGAAAAAATAAAATCGCCTGAGGGCACATGGGCAAAAATCGAAAACTTTTTTTATCATTATAAAGCAGCGGTTATTGCGGGGATTTTTATTGTGGGCATTGCTGTTTTTCTCATACAGGATTATATAAATGCCGAACGTCCGGACGGGGGGCTGCTCTATATTACCGAAACAATGGGCGTTAGCAGCAATTATGAGAACATAGAAAATATTTTAAGTCAATACGGAAAGGATTATAACGGCGACGGGAAGAAATATTATCCGGTGTATTATATCCCTATTGATGATAAGGCCTCACTCAATCCTCAGATTGTTCAGGCAAATATGTCTAAGCTTATGGTTGAATTTCAAAGCGGTGAAACTCTTTTAATTATTGCAAACGAAAAACAGGATGAGGATATGAAGTTCGGGAAGGTTCTCGCCGACCTGACAAACGAATTCCCTGACAACGAGAATGTAAAGCCCTTCGGATTTTATCTCAAAGGTACGAAGTTCGCTGAGCTTTTAGGTATTGACGATGTCCCCGAGGGAACGTTTATCGGGATAAGAAAAGTTGTCCAAAACGAAAAATATTCCGAAGAAATGCAGGAAAAATATGATATAGCGCATGAAATACTGGTGAACTTTATTGAGGAAATGTCGGAATAAAAAGAAATACGGCTATTGTTCAAAAATCCTCTTGAAATAAGCGGTAAATCTGTTATAATAAATGTATTAATGTCTTGCTTTAAACATTAACTTATTAAGCTTTTGGAAGGACGATAATGATTTTATGAAGTTTAGTGCTGAAAATAACAGGGCTGTCAGCTGGCTGTACCATAAAAGAATGTATTTTCTTGCATTTTTCATTCCCGCACTGATAATGTTCGGGGTTTATGCGGCATTTGGAGTTTATCCGTTCGGGGATAATTCCGTGCTTGTTCTTGACCTTAACGGGCAGTATGTTTATTATTTTGAGGCAATGCGCGATGCTTTCTGGGGAAACGGCAGTATGCTTTATTCGTGGAGCAGAAATCTCGGCGGAGAAATGATGGGGATTTACGGATATTACCTTGCAAGCCCGTTTTCTCTAATAGTTATGCTATTCCCGAGGAGTATGATAACGGAATCGCTTCTTATTATGCAGCTTGCTAAAATAGGGGCGTGCGGCGTAACCTTTACTTATTACCTTAAAAAATCAAAGAGAATTGACGGATATTCGGCATTGATATTTTCATCGCTTTACGCATTGATGGCATATGCCGTTGTTCAGCTTATGGATCCTATGTGGATTGACGGTCTTGTTTATCTTCCGCTGATTATTTACGGTCTTGAAAGACTTATCGAGGATAAAAAGCTTTTAAGATTTATAATTCCGCTTGCACTTATGTTTATAGCTAATTTTTATATCGGATATATGATAGGCTTTTTCTGCGCGATATACTTTTTCTGCTATTTGTTCTTTATCAAGAAGGACGACGATAATGCCGGCTCGATAAAAAGCATTATTACGGTATGTCTGAGATTTGCACTGGCGGCAATAGTTGCGGTGCTTTGTGCGGCTGTGGTGCTGCTCCCCGTTTATTATTCCTTAAAACTCGGGAAGCTTGAATTCACAAATCCGGATTTTTCGCTGAAGCCTCAGTTTTCAATTCTAGACTTTTTCTCTAAATTTATGCCTCAGAGCTATGACACCGTAAGGAACGAGGGACTTCCCTTTGTTTACTGCGGAACACTTTCTTTCCTTATGATTCCGCTTTATTTCATGAATTCCAATATTGAAGCAAGGAAAAAAATCGGGAACGGCTTTGTCCTTATTCTTGTTTTCATCAGTATGTATCTAAGCACGATAGATATGGCTTGGCACGGTTTTCAGGTACCTAACTGGCTCCCTTACCGCTATTCGTTTACTTTTTCATTCATCGTTCTCATTATGGCGGCAGAGGCGTTCGAAAGAATTGAGGGAATATCCTTTAAACAGCTTGGCACGGTAATACTTGCGGCTGTCGTCTATGTGATTTTTGCCGATTCAAAGGGATATGAGTATTTCTCGACAACTCAGGGAGTATGGTTTACCCTTATATGCATTTTCGGCTATGCCATGATGCTTTATTATTACAAAAAGAACGCAACCTCAAAAACCGTTCCGCTTATTATTCTTGTGCTTGTTGCAGGCGAGCTTTTCGGTAGTTCACTTCAGACATTAAAAGCAATAAATAAGGACGTAGTTTACAGCAAGCATTCATCGTATGTAGATTATATCAAGGACGGAAGAGAAATTACAAAACAGCTTGAGGAATACGACGGCAGCTTTTACCGAACGGAAAAAACCTTTCATAGGACGGTTAACGATGCGCTTGCATTCGGCACTAAGGGACTTTCACATTCTTCTTCAACGCTTAATGCGGGGGTAATAAATTTCCTTGACAGACTTGGCTTTGCTTCAAGAGGGCATTATGTAAAATATAAGGGAGAAACCTTTGTTACCGATGCACTTTTGGGCATAAAATATGTAATGAACAAAGACAAAACCATGTATTACGACAATGAAGTTTTATCATATAAGGACATGAAAGTGTATGAGAATCCGAACGCTCTTTCTGTCGGATATATGGTAAGTGAAAATGTCCGTGACCTTCATATTGAAAAGGACAATCCTTTTGAAAATCAGAACAAGGTTTTAAGCTCAATGCTTAGCCAGCCGTATACTGAATATTTTAAACAGATTCCTATTGACGATGTTCAGTATGAAAATGTCGAAACCTCTCAGTCAGGCGACCATACGAAATACACATCAATTGTCAAGGGACAAAACGCACACATTGAATTTTTGATGAATGCCCCGACCGATGATATTGTTTATATGTATCTGCCCTGCACTTACAGCGGGTATGAAAAGGCTTTGAATATCTGGGTTAATCACGAATATCTCGACCAGTATTATGAAACTGAAAATTACAGCATAAAAACTCTCGGAAGATTTGCATCGGGCGAATCGCTGTCGGTTATTACTACTCTTACCAAGGACGAAGCAACAATGCGCGATCAGTGGTTTTACTATCTTGATGAGGATATGTTTAAAACCGCAATTGATACTTTAAAACAGGGCCAGCTTGATGTTACTGATTATTCTGACACATATATAAAGGGTACGGTAACCGCCAAAAACGGACAAATGCTTTTCACCACAATTCCTTATGAGCCGGGCTGGACTGTTAAGGTTGACGGTGAAAAGGTTCAATATGAAAAAATTGCCGACGGACTTATTGGAATTCCGATGTCTGAGGGTACTCATACCGTTACCATGAGCTTTTTCCCAGAGGGAATGGCACTGGGAATAATCCTTTCTTCTGTGGGAGTACTAATTGTTGTGATTATTGCCATATTTGAACGAAAGAACAGAAAAATACTACTCAACAGACTTTATAAATAATAAAAATCCCTTTGCAGTTTGTTCTGCAAAGGGATTTTTTATATGTGTTTTTAAATTATAGTATTAAAACTTTCATCGACTTTTTTAACCTTAATAAGAATAAGTATTCCGGCAATCAGCAACGGCAAGAACAACAGCATATTTAATATTTCATCTGAATAATTGACTGTATGTACTTTTGGAACGGCGTTGGGTATATATGAAGCTACTTTACCTAATCCGTTCGCAATATCGTACAAAGCATGAAGAAGCGCACACCACCATAAGCTGAAATCACACCGTATTAATATTGCCCCGAGCATTGCGCCTATACACAGTGCATAGCCTATCTGACATAGAGCTTCCACGAGTTCGGATTTGCCCGAGATATAATTTGAAATATGACCAAGACCGAACAGCAGACTTGAAAACAATACAGAGAAATAAATTCCTTTTCGGCTATTTCCCCAAGCCTTTAAAAGCAATCCCAATACCAGACCACGGATAACAATCTCTTCAAATATTCCAACACCCAGACAGGATATAATCATCAATAAAACAAGAGGTATTTTTTCTGAATTAATCGGAACAAATTCAATATTTAGAGCTATATAAAGAAAAAATAATATGCTGAAAAGAAGATATTTTTTTTTCCATTTAAAACGAATATTTTTAAGTAAATTAAATTTAAACATAATAAATATAATTGTTAGAATTCCTAATGTTCTGACGACAGTGCCGACTATGTATTTGGTATATAAATTATTATTATCAAGAATAAATCCCATTAATGAAGAAAAATATAAAATAATCTTTGGGAAAATAATAATAAAAATGATTATTGAAAGCGCTGAAAATAAAATTGAAAGAAATATTGAGCTGGATTTTGTGATTTTTTTCATGTCAATCTCCTTATAATATAGAATAATTTATATTATAATTTATTCTGTAAAAATAAGCAATATTTATAGTTTATTTAATTTGAAATTTATATAATTATAAGATATAATAAATAAAATAATAATTTACGCGGAGGTTTTTTATGACGGAAATTAATTTTGCAAAAATAAATTCATCTCGTCTTGCTTATAAAACATTCGGGTCAGGTAAAGTCGATATTGTTATTGAATCTGCACTCGGAGCTTGTATGGGCGAATGGTTTCATATTGCAGAAAGGCTGTCGGCTTCGCATACGGTGCTTTTATATGAGCGTGCAGGAATGAATTTTAGTGAGAAATCATCAATGATAAGAACGCCGCTTAATATATCTCAGGAATTGAATGAGCTTCTCGAAATAATTCCGCATAATGATAAAATTATAATAATTGCTCATTCACAGGGCGGTTTATATGCTCAGCAGTTTGCACGGCTATATCCTGAAAAAACAAAGGGGCTTATCTTGCTTGATCCCTTATCGGCTGAAGATAATGAATTTAAAAGCAGACTTACCCCTGATGAATATAAAAATAGCGGCGTTGATAAATTCAGCCATTTATGGATACCTAAAACTATGGCAAAATTGCATATGGGCTTTCTTATAAAAGCACTTATGAAAAGTGCGCCGCCTTTTTATTATTATGAATTTGAATCTGAAGCAAAAGAGTATATCCTCAATTCACTGACAAAAGCGGGCACTTATGAAACTGCTATGGAGGAATACAAATTATCACATGATGAAAAACATATCAGTGAACTTAAAGATAAGGGGGACTTACCCGATATCCCGCTGGTTCTGATCACTCACACATCAGAGCTTGCGGCAAAGGAAACTATGGATTTTGGAGGAGCTTCAAAAGAAACAGTGGAAAAGGTTGAAAATGTATGGCAGGATATTATGAAAAAATATCTGACGTTCAGCTCAAAATCACAATTTATACAAGCGAAGAAAAGCTGTCACTACATACACCTTTCCGAGCCCGAACTTATTGAAAATGCTTTGATGATAGTTGATAAATAATAACTTTTTATCATTTAAAGTTCAACGTTGATTTGTTAATCTTTTTTTCTCCCCGTGAAAATTGAAACAACAAGCGGTATTGCAAGAGAAAAGCCCGATGCAATAAGAACTTGTATTCCCGAAAGAGGGACTGTTCCAAAAACAAGCTGGAGGGGCGGGAAATATATCGCCGCAAGCATAATGGCGGCTGATGCAAGAACGGCGAGAATGAGCTTGGGATTTGAAAGATAAGGAACGGTGAAAATGTTTCCCGTTTCGCTCTTACACTCAAAAACGTGAACAAGCTGGGACAGAATCAGTGTAAACAGTGCACCCGTTCTTGCTATTTCAAGCGAGCCGAATTTATTTAAAAGCATTACAAAACAGCCGAGCGTACAAAGACCTATCATAATTCCCCTAAAAACGATTTTACCCATAAGCCCGTCTGAAAAAAAGCTTTCGTCAGGGGAACGCGGCTTTTTCCTCATAAAGCTTTCGTCGACCGGCTCAACGCTTAATGCAACTGCGGGGAGCCCGTCAGTTACGAGATTTACAATAAGAATCTGTGTGGGGAGGAGCACAAGCGGGAGCCCCATTATAATTCCCAGAAACATTGTTATTACCTCGCCGATGTTGCAGGAAAGAAGATAGCGCACAAATTTTCTTATGTTTGCATAAATTGTACGTCCTTGTTCAACGGCTTTTACAAGGGTTGCGAAATTGTCGTCGAGTAAAATTACGTCCGCCGCCTGTTTGGTGACGTCGGTTCCTGTTATTCCCATAGAAACACCAATGTGTGCTTCCTTTACGGCGGGCGCGTCGTTTACTCCGTCGCCCGTCATGGTTACGATATGATTTTTAGCTTTGAATGCACGGACAATTCTTAATTTGTCGGACGGGCTTACCCTTGCGAAAACGCTGATGTTTTCGATAATATCTTTTAGACGGCTGTCGTCGGTTTTTGAAAGTTCCTCGCCCGTCATGACCTTTCCGTCGGCACTGCCCTTGATGATTCCCGCCTGTTTTGCTATTGCAACGGCGGTATTTTTATGGTCGCCCGTTATCATAACGGTTTTTATATGCGCCTTTGAGCAGATTTTTACGGCGCGTTTTGCTTCGGCACGCGGCGGGTCAAGCATTCCCATAAGTCCTAAAAATGTCATTCCCATTTCGCATTGTCCGCCCGATTCTGCATTCTTTTCTGCGAATGCAAGAACTCTCAGGGCATCGCTTGTAAAGCTGTCGTGAACTCTTGCTATTTCGGCTCTCATCATGGAATTAATGGGAAGTGTCTTGCTCCCTGAGCGGTAATATGAGCATTTGTTGAGAATTACGTCAATTGCTCCTTTGGCGTATGCAATCTTTTCTCCGGATTTGGTTTTTACAAAAACTGTCATACAGCGTGTTTCACTGTCAAAAGGAATTTCGTCCAGCTTGGTGAAGTCATAATTAAGGCTTTCTGAGGTTATTCCGCCCTTTGCCGCAGCTACAAGGAGAGAAAGCTCGGTCGGATCTCCCTGAACGCTCCATTCTCCCGCTGCCGTGATTTTTCCGCGGTCGCGGGAATTTATGTTTTCGGGTGAAGTGATTGTTCCGTTGTTGCATAACACTCCCGAAATAAGAATTTCTTTTAAAGACGGATAACTAATAGGATTAATGCGATTCTGATTAAGCTGAATTTCTCCTGAAATCCTATACCCTGAGCCTAAAACGTCAAATATATTACTATCAGTATATATCTTTGTTACCGTCATTCTGTTTTCAGTGATTGTTCCTGTTTTGTCGGTGCAAATTACGGATGTGCATCCGAGAGTTTCAACTGAGTGAAGCTTATCGACAAGTGCATTTTGTTTAAGCATACGGCTTACGGCAAGTGCAAGCGCAATGGTTACCGTTGCGGGAAGTCCCTCGGGGATTGCGGCGATAGCGATTGAAATACCCGTCATAAGCATATCAAAAACAGGCTCGCCTCTTAAAATTCCGGCAAGAAAAACCACGACACAAACCGCAATACAGATAACCGCAACTATTTTTCCAAGCTCGCCAAGACGTTTTTGCAGAGGTGTTTCCTCGTCTTCAATTTCCGACAGCATTCCCGAAATTTTGCCCATCTGACTGTTTATGCCTGTCGCAATAACCTTGGCCCGCGCATGTCCTTTTGTAATAATCGTTCCGGAATATGCGACATCACGCTGACCGGGTGAATTGTCGTGTATTCCTGATGATGACGCTTTTTCGGCGGGAACGGTTTCGCCCGTAAGAATTGCTTCATCAGCAAATAGACCCCTTGATGTGAGGATTAAAGAGTCGGCAGGAACCTTATCTCCCGCCTCAAGCTCGATTACATCATCTAAAACAAGCTCCTCCGACGGAATTGATTTAAGCACGCCGTCACGATAACACCGAGATGTAGGAGCGGCCATTTTGCTTAGCGCCTCAAGAGTTTTTTCTGTGCGGTATTCCTGAATAAAGCCAAGAATTGCGTTTAAAAGAACAATCAGAATTATTGTTACGGCATCGTAAACCTCGCCTAGAACAACGGAAATTGCTGTTGAAATGAGAAGAATTATTACCATAATGTCTTTGAACTGGCTAAAAAAGATTATTACAGGGCGGCTTTTCTTTTCTTTTGCAAGAGTGTTAAGTCCGTCAGCTTTAAGTCTGTCCTGAGCTTGCTCGCTTGTTAAGCCTATTTGTATATTATTTGTTTTGATATACTTTTTGTTTAATAATTCTAGCATGTTTATCCTCCGTTTTTATATTTTCTATAAAAACATATGAAAAAAACTAATAAAACATTACATATTTAATTGTAAATTGACGGTTGCAAAGCCTTGTAAAATTTGATATAATACTTTTATATAAAAACTGAAAGAAGGATTTTGCTATGTTGGACATAAAAATTGAACTGACTAAAACGCCTAAAGCAAAGCCTGCCGATGCAAGCAAGCTGGGGTTTGGCCATATATTCACTGACCACATGTTTATTATGGAATATGATACTGGAATGGGCTGGCACGACGCAAGAATAGTTCCTTATCAGGAGATTCCGCTTGCTCCCGCCGCTATGTGCCTTCATTACGGACAGACGGTTTTCGAGGGGCTTAAAGCTTACAGAACTGATGACGGGAAAATTCAGCTTTTCAGACCCGAAGAGAATTTCAAAAGACTGAATGTTTCAAATGAACGTCTGGTAATTCCTGAGGTTGACGTGGATTTCTGCGTAGAAGCACTTAAAAAGCTCGTTGAAATTGAAGCTGACTGGGTTCCTCATTCAGAGGGTGCATCGCTTTATATCAGACCGTTTATTGTTGCCGCTGATCCGTTCCTCGGCGTTCGCCCGGGCGACAAATATCTGTTTATGATAATCCTTTCGCCGTCGGGAGCATACTATGCAACAGGACTTAATCCTGTTAAAATTTATGTTGAAGAAAAATATGTCCGTGCAGTAAAGGGCGGAATGGGCTTTGCAAAGACAGGCGGAAACTATGCTGCATCACTTATCGGACAGGACGAAGCGCATAAGCAGGATTACGCACAGGTTTTATGGCTCGATGGTATTGAAAGAAAGTATGTTGACGAAGTTGGCGCAATGAACATTTTCTTTGTTATCGGCGATGAAGTTATAACACCGGAGCTTGTTGGCTCAATACTCCCGGGAATTACAAGAAAGTCAGTTATTGAACTTTGCAGGTCGTGGGGTATGAAGGTTTCCGAAAGAAGAATTGCTATTCAGGAAATTGCCGATGCCTATAAGTCGGGACAGCTTAAAGAAATTTTCGGAACAGGTACCGCTGCCGTTATTTCACCTGTCGGTCATTTAAAATGGGGCGATATGATTATGGAAATCAACGATAACAAAATCGGCGAGATTTCACAAAAGCTTTATGACACAATGACGGGTATCCAGTGGGGCCGAATTGAAGACAAATTTGGCTGGATTCAGATTGTAAAATAATAATATGTAATGAATAAGGCGGCTTTTTGGCCGCCTTATTTTATATTTTAATAAGCAGTATGTGCATATTGTGCATTTAATTAAAGAAATGAGTAAAATTAAAGTTAAATCTGACGAATATCATTATTACCTGTTGACAAGCTATAAAAAAAGTGATAATATAAACAAGTCGCCTCATGGGGA
>DAOPYP010000031.1:0-15252 GCA_035352975.1 Oscillospiraceae bacterium | reverse complement strand
TTTGTGCATTTATTCAGAATACCGATCAGCACTCTGGAGATTATTCAAACATTTCAAAGCTTGCAAGACCAGGACATGCCGATTATACCGGCGCGCTCCGCTACCGCGGTTTTAACGATGTTCGCGGAGGAGGCCATTTTTCCGGAAGACTTACCGCCCCACTTGTGTTTGCAGGAGCAGTATGCGGTCAGATTCTTGAAAGACGCGGGATATATACAGGTGCACATATTCTTTCAATACATAATATCAAAGATACGGCATTCAATCCCCTTTCAGTTTCAAGAGAAGAAATAATAAAATTAAGGAATAAGAAATTTCCGGTTATAAATGATAAAAAAGGCGAAGCAATGATTGAGGATATAAACAAAGCTCGTGAGGCCCTTGATTCATTGGGAGGAGTTGTTGAATGTATTTCGGTCAATGTTCCCGCAGGTATAGGCTCACCTATTTTTGACGGGCTTGAAAATAATATCGCGCAGCTTATTTTCGGAATCCCCGCTGTAAAGGGAATTGAATTCGGTGCGGGATTTGACTGTGCAAAACTTACCGGAAGCCAGAATAACGATGAATTTTATCTTGACGAACGAGGACATGTCCTTACTAAAACCAATAATCACGGCGGAATTCTTGGAGGTATATCATCAGGAATGCCTATAACCTGCCGTGTTGCATTTAAGCCTACTCCGTCAATTGCAAGACCTCAGGAAACTGTGGATTACAGTGCAATGAAGAATGAGGTTATCAATATTAAGGGCAGACACGACCCTTGTGTTGTTGCCCGTGCGGTACCGTGTGTTGAAGCTGCCGTAAATATTGCACTTTTGTCAAATATGCTTGATTATCCTAATTTTTAATTTATTGAGGAGAATTCAATGGACGATATTTCAAGAATTTCAGCAGATCGTTCCTTCCAGCTTACGGAATCTTTATCTGTTAGAATTCTTATCTGTTACCTTTTAAAAAAGCTAAACAGGCCTGTAACGGCTGAGCAGCTATATGAAATTGCTGTCGGAAATGAAATTATCAATTACTTCTATTATACTGAAGCGGTAACCGAACTGATAAAAAACCAAACCATTCTTCCCAAGAAAACCGAAAATGGTGAAATTTATATTTTAGCCGAAAAAGGTATGTACGGCGCGGACGAATTCAAAAAATATGTCCCAAAAACGTTCCGCGAAAAGCTATTATCCACCGCTTTAAAATATTTTGCTAAGCTTAAAATGGAAAGTGAAGTAAAATGCGATATAATAAAATCTCCAAATGGTTATTATGTCAAATGCGAAATATTAGATAGTGATTATAATCTTATGGAGTTAAAGTTATTTGCACCTGATGAAGAACAAGCAAAGTTGGTTATGGACAGAATTTTGCTTAATCCTTCTGATTTTTATGGAAAAATAATAGGATTTGCTTTAGATAATAAAGAATTTGAGCCTGAAATTGAAGATTAATTATAAAAAAAGAAAAGTCTAGCACAAGCTAGACTTTTTTATATGAATACAAAAGACTCAACCGTTGATTCAGCATCCACAGTTTGATGAATGTTCAATGGCAGGCGGGAAAAATTCATCAGTCGGAAAGCTTATTTTATCGAAAATTTCACATGGGTTTTCGGTATTTGTTAAACATTCTTTGCTTGGCATACAGAAATCATAAACAGGGATAAGCATTGATACCGTTCTTGTAAGCTGAACTATCGAGAAAACGCCCAATGTAACAAGAATTTCCGGCTGAGGCGGTGGCAGGCAGTTTGCTGCAGAGGCAATTTCAGACATATCGCCACAGCAATGGTGATGGTGATGATGAGGTATAATCTTTGCGTCAAGAACTATTGGGTTTACAGCCTGAACTGTTGCAACAGGCAGAACCTGACAGCAGCAAGGTGACGGTGATGGTGACTGCGTTACAACCGTATTATTTGCACTTGTAAATGTTTTTGCATTTCCTTCACTGCCAAACAAAATAACCTTTTTGGTAAATGTACAAGTTCCGGCTACGGGGGTTGGTGTACCGCACGGCTCAGTATATGTGTCCAGTGTCAGACGGAATTTATATGTTATATCAACTGAATAAAAGCCCTTGTCAAAAGGAACGCAGTCAACAGCGATACAAGCATCATAAATTTCGCAGCTACGGCTTCTTATAATAGTTGTGCCCTGAGGGATTATCGTTCCCGGATCAAGCCTTACAGGCAAATCAGAAAGACAATCCTTATCACAGCAGCTATCATAAATACGCTGAGCTTCAACGCAGACAGCTTCTTTAAAACTTCCGCTTTTGATATTACAATCGCTCATAAAAATCCTCCTAAGTATAAATTAAAGTATTAAACTTCAATATATAGTATTCAGAGGACGGTAATTTAGTGACATTTTATTTTAAATTATGTATTTTTATCAGTCACATGAAAATTTTTAAGGTTTCCGATTTTCTGACTTCTCTCTTCTAAGATTTTTTCGACTTCAGAATAAGGAAGTCCTTTTTCCGCACACAAAACAAGGACATGATAAAAAAGGTCGGCTATTTCGTTTGAAAGCTCGGTCGGGTCGTCATTTTTAGCGGCAATTATCATTTCGCTGCATTCTTCACCGCACTTTTTTAATATTTTATCCTGACCCTTTGAAAAAAGGTAGCAGGTATAAGAACCTTCTTCAAAATTTTCTTTTCTGTCCAATACCACATCGTATAATTCGTTAAGTACATTACTCATATTTAATCCCCCATTATTTTATTAAAAAAGCAGGAATATTTGCCTGTATGACAAGCCACGCCTGTCTGTTCAACATTTATAAGAAGAGTATCATCATCACAGTCGCCGTAAATGCTGATTACTTTCTGAAGATGACCTGATGTTGCACCCTTATTCCAGTATTCCTGCCTTGATCTGCTCCAAAACCAGGTATATCCTGTTTCAATAGTTCTCTTAAGGCTTTCCTTATTCATATATGCAAGCATAAGTACTGTTTTTGTGTTATTCTCAAAAATAATTGCCGGAATAAGCTCGCCTTTTACAAAAAATTTATCAAGATTATTTAAATCTATCTGCATTTTATTCTCCTTAAACTCTTGTAGGTATTTTATGCTTTTTAAGATGCTCCTTAACCTGTCTTACGGTAAGCTCTTTGTAGTGAAATAGTGATGCCGCCAACGCAGCGGAAGCATTAGTTTTTTCAAAAACCTCTGAAAAATGCTCCAGCTTTCCGCAGCCGCCGCTTGCAATTACAGGAATTTTAACCACACCACAAACTGCATTTAAAAGCTCTATATCAAAGCCATTTTTTGTTCCATCGGTATCCATAGAAGTAAGAAGAATTTCACCTGCGCCCAATTTCTCAGCTTTTTTTGCCCATTCAATTGCATCAATTCCCATATCAATGCGCCCGCCGTTTACAACAACAGTAAAACTGCCGTCTTCTTTTCGCTTTGCGTCAATGGCAACCACAACACATTGAGAGCCAAATAACTCGGAGGCTTCCGATATAAGAGCGGGATTTTTCACAGCTGATGAATTTACAGAAACTTTATCAGCACCTGCACGAAGAGTGTCACGAAAATCGTCAATTGTCCGAATTCCTCCGCCGACAGTAAGAGGAACAAATACTTTTTTAGCGGTATTTCTGACAACATTAAGCATTGTGCTTCTCCCCTCGTGAGTAGCCGTAATGTCAAGAAATACTATTTCATCGGCACCCTGACGGTCATAAGATGCCGCACATTCAACAGGGTCGCCGACTTCTTTTATTCCCACGAAATTAATTCCTTTAACTACTTTACCGTCGCGGACATCAAGACAAGGTATAATTCTTTTTGCAAGCATAGTATTATCCCCTTTCAGCAATCTCAACAGCTTCCCTTAAATCAATAGTGCCTTTATAAATTGATTTCCCACATATTGTACCGTAAAGTCCAAGTGCTTTACAAGCAATAATATCGTTAATAGTATGGATTCCACCGCTCGCTATAATATCGGCATTTACAGCTTTATTAAGCTTTTCAAGCTGTTCAAGGTTAGGGCCGGAAAGCGTTCCGTCCTTTGATATATCTGTAAAGATAATATACTTCACACCCACTTTAACCATTTCAGCGGCAAGATCTATATAATTGATTTCACTTTTGTCAAGCCAGCCTTCTGCAGCAGCCATTCCGTCAATCGCGTCAATCCCGACAGCTATTCTGTCCCCGAAATTTTTCACCGCATCTTTAACAATCTCAGGATTTTTAACAGCAATAGAGCCTAAAATCACTCTTGAAATTCCGTTTTTAAGATAATATTCAACAGTATCAAGCGAGCGTATTCCTCCGCCGAGTTCAACCTTTAATGAAGTATTTTTTGCGACATCTATAAAAATTTCATTATTGACAGGCTCTGCATTTTTAGCGCCGTCAAGATCAACCATATGTATCCAGCCGGCTCCGCATTTTTCAAAGCTTAATGCGGTTTCCATATAATTTTCTGCAACTTTTTCAACTGTTGAAAAATCGCCCTTAAATAATCTTACGCAATTCCCGTCTTTTATATCAATTGCTGGAAGTATAATCATAATAAACCTCCGAAATTTTTAAGGATTTGAAGCCCGACATCACCGCTTTTTTCGGGGTGAAACTGCGCTCCGTATATATTTTCTTTAAAAACAAGTGCAGGAACCTTATGTCCGTATTCACAGAATGCCGAAATATTTTCATCAGCACAGTGTGCTTTATACGAATGAACAAAATAGACATACTCATCTTTTGACAGACCGTTCAATAACGGACATTCATTCTGAACTTCAAGCTTATTCCAGCCAATATGAGGAATTGAAAGGTTCGGCTCTTCCATTAACTCAACCGTCCCCTCAATAAGTCCAAGGCCCTCACATTCTTCAAACTCATATCCTTTTGAAAAAATAAGCTGCATTCCAAGACAAATTCCAAGAAAAGGCTTTAATTTTGACTGTTCTTTTATGGTATCTATTAGCTCAGTTTCTTTAAGCATTTTCATAGCGCTGGGGAACGCACCTACTCCGGGAAGAATTAGACCGTCGGCATTTATAAGATCTTCTTTTTTATTTGTAAGAATATTGGGCAAGCCGATATAATCAAGCGCATTTTTAACGCTGAAAATATTTCCCGCCCCATAATCGATAATTGCAATCATTTATAGAACTCCTTTAGTGGATAAAACTTCATCTCCGTTAATTTCAACAGCCATTTTAAGCGCATGAGCCACTGCTTTAAAAACGGCTTCACACTTATGATGATCATTTGAGCCGTATACTATATTTATATGAAGAGTTATTCCTGCATTAAACGCAAAGGCACGGAAAAATTCTTCTGTAAGACAGGTATCAAAGTCGCCTATTTTATCTTCAGAAAACTGACCGTTGAAAACAAGATAAGGTCGGCCGCTTATATCCAAAGAGGCAAAGCCCAAGGCTTCATCCATAGGAATATAGGCGTGTCCGTATCTGTTAATCCCCGATTTTTCACCTATTGCCTGTGCAAAAGCTTTTCCCAGAACAATACCTGTATCCTCAACAGTATGATGGCTGTCAACGTATAAATCGCCAATTGCGCTAAGATTCATTGAAATTCCGCCGTGTACGGCAAGAGCGGTAAGCATATGGTCAAAAAATCCGATGCCTGTTTCAATTTGATTTTCAAACTGACGGTCAAGATTAAGCTTAAGCTTGATATCGGTTTCCTTTGTTTTTCTTTCAATTTCGGCGGTTCTCATAATGCCCCTCCTAAAAATTATTTATAATTTCCTTTAAATTTTCAATTAATTCATTCGTTTCGGATTTGCTTCCTGCCGTAATTCTGAGGTAACTTCCAAAATTTCTGACTATTATTGATTTTTCGGATAATTTATTGAATATCTCATTTGCTTTATCGGTTTTTATAAATATAAAATTAGTACAGGTATTATAAATCTTTTCAAAGCACTTGTATCCATCAGATAATTTTATTATTTTTTCATAAAGATAATTTCTGTTTTCAATAAGCTCGGATATATTTTTATGAATAAAATCTTTTTCCGAAAGAATACATTCTCCTATTGCCTGAGAAACAGAATCAGTATTATACGGCGATTTTGCCGCTCTTAAAGCAGTTGTAATTGTTTTCCCAGCGACAGCAAAGCCAAGGCGTATTCCCGCAAGACCAATAGCCTTTGAACAGGTTTTAAGAATAATAAGATTATCGTAATCATTTATTTTGTCAAGCATGCTTTCTGTCCAAAAATCCATATATGCTTCATCGAGAATTACCAGCGCTTTTACTTCGGATACAAGCTTTATCACATCTTTTTTCAAAAGCCCCAAAGAAGTCGGATTGCAAGGATTTGAAAAAATCAAAGCTTTGATATTGTTTGAATTACAGTATTCAATTATTTCATTAACATTAATTTCAAGATTTTCGTCTTTTTTTAATGTGAGTACGTTAAGCTCATATAAATTCCCGTAAAAGGCGTACATCGAAAAATCAGGTGAAAGTGTTAAAACGTTATCGCCTTTTTCAAGAAAACAGCTTGTTATTATGCTTATCAGTTCGTCCGAACCATTTCCCGCGGTTACATTATCTTTATTTATATTATATAGCTCCGAGAAAGCTTTTGCAACATTATTTGCATAAGGATCCGGATATCTGTTAAGCTCTATATTTTTTATTGATTCCGCAATCTTTTCAGACATAATTTTATTGCAGTCGATATAAGATTCGTTTGCGTCAAGCCGTATTTTATAGCTTCCTTCTATCGGGTCATAGGGTTTAAGGTTTATCAGCTTATTATTAAGCGAATAAGGCATTTTTAAAACCTCACTTTGATTGAATTTGCGTGAGCTGTCAGTCCCTCTTTTTCAGCTATGCAGATAATATCGTCCTTTGCTTTGTCAAGCGCTTCTCTTGAATAGTATATAAAGCTTGAACGCTTAGTAAAGCTGTTTACCGATAAGGGAGAGAAAAATCTCGCTGTTCCGCTTGTGGGAAGAACGTGATTAGGTCCCGCAAAATAGTCGCCCAAAGGCTCTGGTGAATATTGTCCCAAGAAAATTGAGCCAGCATTATCAAGCCTTCCTAAATACTGCATAGGATTATCAAGGATAACCTCTAAATGTTCGGGAGCAAGATTATTGGCTATTTCAATTGCACAGTCAACACAGTCGCAGACAATTGCCGCACCATAGCTTTTCAATGATTTTTCAATTATATCTTTTCTTGAGAGCTTTTTAATTTGTTTTTCAATTTCGAGAATGGTTTCATCGGCTATTTTTTCGCTTGTAGTTACGAGTATTGCCGAGGCGATAACGTCATGCTCAGCCTGTGACATAAGGTCAGCCGCAATATATTTTGGGTCAGCGGTTTCATCTGCGATAACAAGAATTTCGCTGGGTCCCGCTATCATATCAATATCTACTGTTCCGTAAAGAAGCTTTTTAGCCGTTGCAACATAAATATTGCCGGGGCCGACTATTTTATCAACCTTAGGAATGCTTTCAGTTCCGTATGCAAGAGCGGCTATTGCCTGTGCGCCGCCTGTTAAAAATACCCTGTCAACACCGCATACGGCGGCTGCAACAAGAATATCAGGATTAGGCGTTCCGTCCTTTTGAGGAGGAGTAACCATAATTATTTCTTTAACTCCTGCAATTTTAGCGGGAATTGCATTCATAAGAACCGATGAGGGATAAGCTGCGGTTCCGCCCGGAACATAAAGCCCCACTCTTTCAAGACCTCTGACACGCTGTCCCAGAATTACACCATCAGCCTTTGGATTGATAAATCCCTGTTCTTTTTGTCTGTGGTGAAAATCAGCAATATTTTCCATAGCGTCCAGAAGTGCATCTACAAAGGTTTCATCAGCCTCTGTCAGAGCATCGCTTATTACCTCTCTCGGAACCTCATAATATTCGGGAAGCTTTCCGTCAAATTTAAGCGTATACTCGTTAACTGCCTTATCGCCGTTTGTTCTTACATTTTCAATTATCTCCTGAACAATTTCTCCGACTTTTTTGTTAGTTTCGGTATTTCTTTTTTCAACCTCGCTAAAAAAAGCAGCTTCGCTCTTTCCGTCTGCAATAATTTTTCTTATCATTTCATTCTCCTTATATATTCTTCTCAATAAGACTTATCAGTGCTTCAATATCTTTCTGAAAAAGCTTCATGCTGACCATATTTACAATAAGGCGAGCCGAAACAGGAGCAATATCTTCAAAAACCTCAAGTCCGTTTTCCTTTAATGTAGAGCCGGTTTCAACAATATCTACAATTGCATCTGATAATCCTAAAAGCGGAGCAAGCTCAACGCTCCCCTCAATTTTAACAATTTCAACGTCCATACCCTTGCTTTCAAAAAAGCTTCTCGTAACATTAGGATATTTTGAGGCAATCGTTTTTACGTCATACCCCGAATAAAAGCTGTCGCCTTTTTTTCCAGCAAGAGCAAATCGGCATTTCCCGAAGCCTAAATCCACAAGCTCAAAGAACTTTCCGCTCATTTCCATAATAGTATCTTTACCAACAATGCCCATATCGCATACGCCATGTTCCACATATGTAATAACGTCAGCCGCTTTTGCAAGAACGACCTCAATATTTCCGTCGGGAACAGGAAGAATAAGCTTTCTCCCCTTTTCATGTACAGCGGTACAGTCGTATCCTATTTTTTCAAATAAAGCAACGGTGTCTTTTTCAAGACGTCCCTTTGTTAGTGCAATTCTGATAGGCTTATTCATTGTCTTCACCTCTGTACACGATTATTTTTATGTTACCGTTTGTTTGGGCATAATATTTTGTTTCTTCAATTGTGTCAAACGGTGAATATTCAACAGTATAGCCTTCATTTCTCAGCTTTTGAGCATAAATGAGCGCATCCATAGCATTTTTTTCATCGCTGAAAACAATAATATCCGTTTTATTTCTCTCAGGTTTTACTCCGCTGTTTTTAAGCATTTCGGAAATTGCATCAACATTTACAGCAAAGCCAGTTGCGGGGACATCATATCCGAATTCAGAAATAAGCTTATCATATCGCCCGCCTGACAGGACTTCTTCACCATATCCCTGAATATAGCCTTTCATTATAACTCCTGTATAATAGTCTGTTCTGTTGACAATTCCGAGATCAACGGTTATTTTGCCGTTATACCCTAATTTTTCAAGCGAAGTATATATAAATTTAAGGTTAGACAGGATTTCTTCAATTTTTTCATCACAAAAAAGGCTTGAGGCTTTATCGAAAACTTCTTCCCCGCCAAATAATCTGGGAAGCTGTTTTAAAGCATTAGTGACCTTATTCTCACCTATACTGTCAAGCAAATCGTTAAGCGCAGGGTAATTTTTGGCCTCTATAAGCTTACGGATTTTCTCCTTAACTTCATCATCAGAAGGAAGCTGATTTACAAGCTCTCTGAAAAAACCTATGTCACCTATTTCAATACGGAATTTATCATTATCGCAAGAGGACAAAACCTCTATTGCCGTTGATAATACATCAAGGTCAGCTTTTCTCGAATATGTTCCGATTAATTCTATTCCTGTCTGAACAACCTCATTGCTTTTTCCTGCAAGGCTTTTATTTGGTGAATAAACGCTCTGATTATAAAACAATCTCAGCGGAAGCTCAGCATCCTTAAGTCTTGTTGAAACAAGCCTTGCAATAGGCATTGTCGAATCAGGCCGTACAACTAAAAGACGTCCTTTGTTATCTGTCAACTTATATAAATTTTCCTGAGGGAAATAACGTGAATTGAGATTAAAAACATCATAAAACTCAAGACCCGGTGTTACAACCTCAGAATAGCCTCTGCTTTCAAAAATTTTATGTATCTTTGTTTCAACGCTTTTCCTTATCAGACAATCGTCAAATAATAAATCCCTGGTTCCCTCAGGAGTAATTAAATCAAATCGTTTCATCAGCACACCTCACAAAATCACTTTAACGTACTACTATGGTATCATAATATCATAATGCTTCTAAAAAGTCAACTAAAAAAATGTAACCTGATTGCTTTTCGGCAAATCTGACAAAGCGCCTATATTTTCGAGCGTTTCAATTACCGTTTTTGACACACCGCTTCTCTCCTGCACCTCATCAATTGAAATAAATGCGCCTCGTTTTACCGCATCGGCAAGATTTTTAGCCGCATTTTCTCCCACACCCTTAATCGAACAAAACGGAAGACGTATTTTACCGTCTTCAAGCTTATATTTCACTGCGTCTGATTTATAGAGGTCAACGGGAAGAACCGAAAATCCTCTTGACATCATTTCATTTGTAACCATTAGCATTTCATAAATTGAGTTTTCCTTTGTGCTCCTGTCATTTCCCTTTGCTTTAAGCTCATTCATTTTGAATTTTACCGCTTGTTTGCCTAAAATAGCGGTTTCGGCGTCAAAATCCTCGCCTCTTACCGTAAATATTGTTGAATAGAATTCAAGCGGATAATAAACCTTATACCAACCGAGCTTGATTGCGGCGATAACATAGGCGGCGGCGTGAGCCTTAGGGAACATATATTTGATTTTAAGACAGCTGTCAATATACCACTGAGGAACATTATTGTCCAGCATTATCTGCTTCATTTCATCTGTCAGAAGCTTCGGTGCATTTCCCTTTCGTGTTATTTCCATAATTTTAAACGAAAGCTTTGGGTCAACGCCGTGATAAATGAGGTATGTCATAATACTGTCACGCGTTCCGATAACCTCTGAAATGGTGCAGGTTCCGTTTTTAATAAGCTCCTGAGCATTCCCAATCCATACGTCGGTTCCGTGTGAAAGTCCTGAAATCTGTAAAAGGTCACTAAACTTCTTCGGTTGAGATTCTATAAGCATTTGTCTTACAAAGCTTGTACCCATTTCCGGAAGAGCAAGAGTGCCCGTTTCGCTGTCAATTTCTTCAGGTGTTACACCGAGCGGTTCGGGAGAAGTAAATAATCTGATTACCTTTTCGTCACTCGTATTAACATCCTTTATTTTAACTCCCGTTAAATCTTCAAGGTGCTTATAAAGAGTCGGAACGTCGTGTCCAAGCTCGTCAAGCTTCAAAATAGTATCATGAAGCGAGTGGAAATCAAAGTGCGTTGTAACAACATCGGAAGATGCATCGTCGGCGGGGTGCTGAACGGGAGTAAAATCATAGACATCATGATTTGAGGGAACGACAACCATCCCTCCCGGGTGCTGTCCCGTGGTACGCTTAACGCCCGTACAGCCGATTGTCAGGCGCTTCTGTTCAGCCTGATGAAGAACAAGATTTTTTTCTTCAAGATAATGCTTCATATATCCAAATGCAGTTTTATCGGCAACCGAAGCTATTGTTCCGGCTTTAAAAACGTTATCGGGCCCGAATAATTCTTCGGTATATTTGTGCGCATAGGTCTGATATTCGCCTGAAAAATTAAGGTCAATATCAGGAGCTTTATCACCGTCAAAGCCCAGAAAGGTTTCAAACGGAATATCATGTCCGTCACGGTTAAGCTTTGTTCCACATTCGGGACAATTTTTTGGAGGGAGGTCAAAGCCTGAACCAACGCTTCCGTCTTCGATAAATTCACTGAATCGGCATTTAGGGCAGACATAGTGCGGAACAAGCGGATTAACCTCTGAAATTCCCGACATTGACGCAACGAATGATGAGCCGACAGAACCTCTTGAACCTACAAGATAGCCGTGCTCCTCGGAATTTGCAACAAGCTTCTGTGCAATCATATACAAAACCGCAAAGCCGTGCTTGATAATTGAAGAAAGCTCTCTGTCAAGGCGCTTTGACACAATTTCGGGAAGATTGTCACCGTAAATCGCTTTTGCGCGCTCCCATGTTATACGGGTAAGGTCTTCGTCAGCTCCCTCAATCGTCGGGGTAAATGTTCCCTTCGGAATAGGACGGATGTCCGGCTCAACCATATCGGCTATTTTATTTGTATTCGTAACAACAACCTCATAAGCTTTTTCTTCTCCGAGATATTCAAATTCATTAAGCATTTCTTCGGTCGTTCTTAAATATAAAGGTGCCTGATAGTCGGCGTCCTTGAATTTCATTCCAGTTAAAAGAACCTTTCTGAAAACTGCGTCACCCTTGTCCATAAAATGTACGTCACAGGTTGCGACGACGGGAATATTAAGTTCTTCACCAAGCTTAACAACCGTTCTGTTGAATTCTTTCAGTTCTTCTTCGGAACTGACTGCTCCATTTCTTATAAGAAACTCATTGTTGCATAGCGGCTGAATTTCCAGATAATCATAAAATGATGCTATTTCTTTTAGAGTATTCCATGGTCTTCCGTCTTTAATTGCAGAAAAAAGCTCTCCCGCTTCACAGGCACTTCCGACTATTAAGCCTTCACGATTTTTTATAAGCTCTGACATAGGAATTCTCGGACGTTTATAATAATAATTAATAAATCCGTATGAAATAAGTCTGTATAAGTTCTTTAAGCCCGTATTGTTTCTGACAAGAATAATCTGATGATAGCTTTTTAGCTTTTTAGGGTCGGTTTTACTTAGCGATGTATTAATTTCGGAGATTTTTGAAATACTATGCTCTTCAACAAGCCTAAGCATCAGCTTTTCAAAGATTTTTGCAAGGACTGCGGCATCGTCACATGCTCTGTGATGATTAAAATCGCCGCATTTAAGATGCTCTGCCACAGTATCAAGCTTATATTTTGAAAGCTCGGGGAGCATACTTCTGCACATAGCAACGGTATCAATGGTTACATAATTAAAATTAACAGAATGGCGTTTACAGCAGGCATCTATAAACGACGTATCAAATGCGGCATTATGTGCGACAAGAACAGGATTATCCCCACAGAATTCAATAAAGCGGATCACCGCTTCTTCTTCTAAAGGGGCGTCCTTTACCATTTCGTCTGTTATACCAGTAAGTTCAATAATTCTTTCGGAAATTTTCTTTTGAGGATTCACAAAAATGTTAAAGGTATCAACAATTTCAAGCTTTTTTAATTTTACGGCACCTATTTCAGTAATACGCTCTTCGTTTGCGTTAAGTCCCGTTGTTTCAATGTCGAATATTATTATTTCGTCGTTTATGCTGCGGTTATCCGAATTTTTAACGCACTTTGACATATCGTTTACCGAATATGCCTCACAGCCGAAAATAGCTTTAAATTCCCCGCCGTTTTTTCTTATTTTATCAACAGCACCTATTGCATCTGGAAAAGCCTGAACAACACCGTGGTCGGTTATTGCAACAGCCTTGTGCCCCCATTCAAATGCTCTGTTGACTAATACATCAGCGGGAGTAAGCCCATCCATTGCCGACATATTTGTATGTAAATGAAGCTCAACACGCTTAACTTCGGCAGTGTCGGTAATCTTTTTCTTTTTGACAAGCATTATATCATAAGGACGGATATTTGTATCATTGTCAAATTTATCAAAGCTGACATCGCCTCTAACAATAATTGTCGAGCCTTTTTTAATATTCAGGAATTCCACAGCTTTTTCTTTTAAATCAATTATTTTAAGTGTCATTGAGCTTGTATAATCTGTAAAAGAAATTGTTATAATCAGCTTGTCACCGTTTCGTGTTTCCTTGCTTTCCGCTTCAAAAACATCGCCCCAGACAACAACTCGTCCAGAATTTTCAGTTATAGTTTCAAGTGGAACAGGCGGAGTTTTTATTTCTGAGCCTTTTATTATTTCCGCCCCGTCCGTCAGTATCGGGAGATCCTTAAAATCAATTGTCACCGTCTTTTTAGGAGCTTTTTCAGGCTGAACAGGACTCTGAAGCTGTTCTGATACCGTTACAGCTGCATTTTCCTTAACAACTTTTTCTTCACTGACTATCTTACTGTGCATTTCTTCATTTACCGATAAATCGCCTGTCAGCTTAATTTTAACGGCTTTTGAAAACTCTTCAAAAATAAGTCTAGGAAGTACAGTTTCAATCCCTGCTTTAACTAAAAGGTCATATCCGCCGTTTTTAAGCCTTATTGTAAGTATATCATCTTGAAATTTAGCTTCGGCATTGTCAAGAAATCCGTTGACAACTGAAAGTCTGAGTTTTAGCTTTGATACTATTTCAGGGAAATAAGATGTATTAAACATATCGGGTGTATATTTGCATTTTATATTCAAGTCACTTATATTAAGGATACTCTTGATTTGATTTTCAGCCAAAGTAATATTACTATTCTTCTGAAGTTCCTTAAAAGATACATAAATACACATTGACGACATATCATCGGAATGCGTTATTTTTAAAACCTCACCGTCAGAAACAGCTTCGGGTAAAGTGATTTTATAATTTGAAAGTAATTCTTTAATTGTCATTTAAAGCTCGCCTTTCATAGTCTATAATTTTTCGATTTCTTTCATCAGTTCAATAATAATATCATTTTCAGGTACTTTTTTAATTATTTCACCTTTTTTAAATAATAATGCACAGCCGTCGCCTCCCGCAATCCCGACGTCGGCTTCTCTCGCCTCTCCCGGCCCATTTACCGCACAGCCCATTACCGCAACCTTTATATTTTTTTTGCAGTCCTTTAAAGTATCTTCTATTATGTTTGCAAGGCTGACAATATCAATTCTTGTTCTTCCGCAGGTAGGACAGGATACAATTTGAACGCCCTCAGATTTACCAATTGATTTAAGGATATCCTGAGCGGCATATATTTCTTTAACTGGGTCTGCTGTGAGCGAAACCCTTATCGTTTCACCTATTCCGTCAGTAAGAAGAGAACCTATGCCGATAGATGATTTTATAAGCCCCATACGCTCCGTCCCCGCTTCGGTTACGCCCAAATGAAGCGGAAAATCACATTTTTCCGCCATAAGCCTATATGACTTTATCATTGTATTTACGTCTGAGGATTTTATTGAAACAACAATCTGGTCAAAGTCAAACTGTGTAAGCATTTTCACATGATTAAGCGCACTTTCAACAAGTGCTTCCGGTGTGGGAGAATTATATTTTTCAAGTATTTCCTTTTCAAGAGAGCCTGAATTAACGCCTATTCGTATGGGTATATTCCGACTCTTGCATATGCTTGAAAGCTGTCGGACCTTATCCATATCCCCGATATTCCCGGGATTAATACGAATTTTGTCTATTCCCGCTTCAGCCGATTCAATTGCAAGCCGATAATCAAAGTGAATATCGGCAACAAGAGGAATACTTATTTCATTTTTTATTGCTTCAATAAGCCTTACCGATTGTTTATCTGGAATTGATACCCTTAATATTTCACAGCCCGCTTTTTCAAGTTCCTTTGCCTGTCTGACGTTTCCGTCAATGTCGTC
>DAOPYP010000030.1:9385-15471 GCA_035352975.1 Oscillospiraceae bacterium | reverse complement strand
GCAGCCTTTAAGCCGTACTTCTTTCTTTCCTTCATTCTTGGGTCACGAGTTAAGAAGCCTGCTTTTTTGAGCGTAGGACGAAGCTCTGGGTTATAAACAAGAAGAGCTCTTGAAAGACCGTGACGGATTGCTCCTGCCTGGCCTGTAACGCCGCCGCCTGCAACTGTACAGATAATATCAAACTTTTCGCTTGTTTCTGTTAATGCTAAAGGCTGTCTTACGATAAGCTTTAATGTTTCAAGACCGAAATAATCGTCAATTCCACGGCCGTTAACAGTTACGTTTCCGCTTCCGGGATATATTCTTACTCTGGCAACAGAATGTTTTCTTCTTCCGGTTCCATAGTAGTATTTAAGTTTAGATTCGTACATTTATGTTGCCTCCTTTATATATTGTAGATTTCAGGCTTCTGTGCAGCATTTTCATGCTCAGCGCCCTTGTACACTCTTAAACGCTTAGCAGCAGCTCTGCCTAAAGTATTGTTTGGTAACATTCCTTCAACAGCAACAGTCATTGCTTTTTCGGGGTTTACTTCCATCAAGGTTTTGTACTTGATTTCTTTAAGACCACCGATCCAACCTGTGTGCCATCTTAAAAACTTGTTTTCAAGCTTCTTTCCTGTCAATACAACTTTAGCAGCGTTGATGATTATTACATGATCGCCGCAGTCAGCGTTAGGGGTGAAAGTTGGCTTATGTTTGCCGCGAAGAATAACAGCAGCCTGTGCAGCTACACGGCCAAGTGATTTGCCTTCAGCATCAAGAATATACCACTTGCGTGTTATATTTCCTGAATTAGCCATAAATGTCGACATTTTCAAATTCCTCCAGATTAAAATTTTATCGAAGCAGAAAAAATGGGTTAAATTTTTTCTTTTAACATTCTTTGCAAGCCCCGCAAATTCGGGGGAAAAACGTCAGTTGTACACAACAACTCCTCGACACGCAAGATTTATTATACATATTTATTTTATCTGTGTCAATAGTAAAAATGCTGAATTTTTAATCTATATCCCTCAATCTCTTGAAATCTCTTTGTTTTACTTCGTTTCTCTTTAATTCTCGCGTTTCATTTCATTTTTAGAAGCTTAATTAAAGATATGCTTGCAATCTTAAAACCCATGCTATATAATTTAAAAGATATTATAAATTAGGGAGTTTTAAGCTATGCAGAGAATGCTTGGATATATGCGCAAGGCAATTCAGGAGTTTGACCTTATTGAGAACGGTGATAAAATTGCGGTAGGTGTTTCGGGAGGGAAGGACAGCCTTGTTCTTTTAAAAGGGCTCGTCATGCTTAAACGCTTTATAGGCATTGATTATGACGTAGTCGCAATTACTCTCGACCCTGGTTTTAACGGAGTATGGGGCGATTATTCTTCGGTACAGGAAATGTGTGATGAATTGGGCGTACAATATATTCTTAAACGTACGCAAATCGGTGAAATTGTTTTTGACGTAAGGAAAGAATCTCATCCGTGCAGTCTTTGTGCAAGAATGAGAAGGGGAGCGCTTCACGATGCGGCAATTGAAACAGGCTGCAATAAAATTGCTTTGGGGCATCACAATGACGACGCGGTCGAAACCTTTATAATGAATCTTTTTATTGAGGGGAGAGTCGGCTGTTTTTCTCCTAAAAGTTTTCTTTCGCGGAAAGACCTGACGCTTATACGACCAATGGTATTTGCCCCCGAAAAAGATATAAGAAAGGCAGCGGTTAAAAATAATCTAAAAATTGTGAAGTCAAAATGTCCTGCCGACGGGCATACCTCAAGGGAAAAAACAAAGCAGTTTCTTTATGAGCGAGAAAAAATGGACAAAGGCTTTACTGACCGCATTTTCGGAGCGCTGCGTCGTTCCGGAATTGACGGCTGGGGAGAGAAGAATAAATAAAAAAACGATGCACATCAGATTGTTTATGTCAATGCTTATAACGGTAAAATAGTTCATCATCAAAGCACGATGTATGATGATTAGTTAAAACATCTTGTTGATAAGGGACAGTATTATGAAAAAACTGCATTACATTATGTAATGCAGTTAATTTTTTATCTTGGTGACTTGACGATTTCACGCCAGTCAAGGTCGCCGCGTTCAAGTGAATGAATAAGAGCTTCGGCAGTTGCAATATTTGTTGCAACCGGAATATTATGCACGTCGCAAAGACGGAGAAGATTAAGCTCGTTAGGTTCATGCGGCTTAGGTGACAAAGGATCGCGAAAGAATAACAAAAGGTCAATCTCATTGCAGGAAATCCTTGCACTTATCTGCTGATCCCCGCCCTGAGCCCCGCTCAAATATCGCTGAATCGAAAGCCCTGTTGCCTGCGCAACCTGTTTTCCTGTTGTGCCCGTTGCACATAGATTATGTCTGCTCAATACACCGCAGTATGCAATACAAAATTGTATTAACAGTTCTTTTTTTGAATCGTGGGCTATTAATGCAATATTCATTATTCTTTCATTCCTTTCATTTATAATTGTCTTTTAAAATTCCGTCGGCTATTTTTTAAATTTAGATGTTAAATCAGTTATTTTATTGAAAAATTTATCCTTTTGTTCAATGAATTTATCCTTAAACCCGGAATTTTTTGCGTTCTCGGCGACATTAGCGGCAGTGGATGCGACCTTTTTAGGTAACTGTGAAATCTGGTCTGCCATGTCCTGCACCAACTGTCCCTGAACAGACTGTGGAGTTCAGCCGATCTTGACCGTCAGCGGAATGTCCTCCCCTTTAATTCTCTTTGAAATAGCGTCAAATGCGATAAATGCCTCTGACTTTGAAGGAATCGGCTCACCTTTTCCCGTTGCAATAGTAACGGCATCGTCGTCGGGAATTACTCCGATAAGCTGTACGCCGACAGTATCAATAATTTCGTCAAGGTCTGAAACAAGCTCTTCACCGAAAATGACCCTGTTCATTTTATTTATGATAAGACGCTGTTTTTTGTTGCCGCGCTTATAAAATTCGTCTGACATTGTTCGTCCGTCACGGACGCAAATCGGGTCGGGAGTAGTAACAATCAAAATAAGATCAGATTGTTCAACAATATCAAATACACTTGAGCTGATACCCGCAGAAGTATCTACGATTATGTACTCATAATATTTTCTCATTTCCTGACAAATGTTTTTAATCTGTTCAGCTTCAAGCTGTGCAAAAGGGTCTTCAGGCGCACATACGATAGAAAGATTGCTCGCCATTCTTACTTGGGTTGTTGCCTTATAAATATCACATTTCCCATCAAGCACCGATCCTAAATCGTATGTGATGTCATTTTTAACTCCCAGCATTATATCCAAACATCTTAATCCGAAGTCAAGCTCGATAATAATTGTTCTGTGTCCCTGTTTTGCCAAAGCATAACCAAGCCCAGAGCATATTGAAGATTTCCCGGTACCGCCTTTACCGGATGTCACCGCTATAATTTTTGACATAAAAGCTCCTTCCGTTGCAGCCATAATAAAGCGCACGCAAACTAATATACATTACTATTTATTTTACCATAAAATACGCATTTGTCAAAGCATAAAGAGTGATTAATATTAAGATTGTTCAGATTATATTAATCGTTGTCAACTTCTTGTACAGATTGCACAATTGCTTCTCCCATAGGCACACTTGTTTGTGCCACGTTAGACGACTTATTTTGAAGCGGTATTTCAGAAGTCTGAGGCAAGACAGAAGTAACCGTTGTTTCCGCCGTATTTAACGGAGAAATTGTAACTGTTGTTTCTGCCGACTTGCTTTCATATCCATAATATGCATCAATTATCTTTCTTATCATATATTTTGAATATTCGCCCTCTTCAACCATTCCAGCGAATGCAATTTGAGGGTCTCCGACAGGATAATAGCCGATAAATGCGGAATGAGTGATTTCTACTGTTTTCTGAGGAGTACCTGTTTTTATTGCAACCGGATAAGGAAGGTCGGTCAACGAATATTCCCCGAAGGTTGCCTGTGAAGCAAGAACCATTCCCTGCTCTATAAGGTCATAGACGTCATCGTGTTTAATCGGAATTTCCGAAACAACCTGAGGCTCCGTCTTTTTTATGACTTCATCGAGATTATAGGAATTTATGCTGTCAACGATATAAGGCTTCATTCTTTTTCCGCGGTTAGCAATTGTCGCAGCCTGAACAGCCATTTGCAGAGGAGTAACCGCAGTTTCCGACTGTCCTATTGATGCCTGTAAAACCTGACCGGGTGTCCAGTCCTGCCCGAAATTCTGAAATACCTCGGGGCTTGCGACATATCCTTTTTGTCCGCCTATTTCAAGACCGAGATTTTCACCTAATCCGTAATATGCGGCATATTTGTCAATAAGGTCTATCCCCGTACGTCTTCCGACATCGTAAAAGAAAATGTTACAGGAAACCTGTAAGGCTCTCGAAACGGCAATATCCCCGTGCCAGCCCGTACATTTCGGGGCAATATCGGGATAATAGGTATAAACGTGATTGCAGTTTACCGTGTCTGTCCCCGTGATAATTCCTTCGTTGAGAGCGGCGGTTGCGGTAACGGTTTTAAATGTTGAGCCGGGACGGTAAAGTCCGTTTATCGAACGGTTGATAAGGGGAGAATTTTCTCTTTCCGCAACCTCCGACCAGTTCTTGATGTAGTCGTTTATATCGTAATTCGGATAATTCGCAAGTGCCAGAACTGCGCCTGTTTTCACATCAATTACACAAACAGCTCCTGACTTTGCGTCTTTCCCTTTTTCGTTCTTTTCGTGGAGCCAGTCAATATGCTCGGCAAGAATATCCTGAACCTCTTTCTGAAATTCGCTGTCAATAGTAAGCTTTACGGTATTCCCGGGGACAGCCGCTTTAATGGTATCAATTGAGGTTACGGTACCGTTTGTTATAGTCGTTTTTCGCGTTCCGTTCTGCCCTCTTAAATATTCCTCCATTGCTTTTTCTATGCCGCTTTTGCCGAGAGTATCATTATACCCGTAGCCCTCGCTTTTAAGCTCGGCATATTCCTCGGCGTCAATTGCCCCGATGGTTCCTATTGCATGGGGAAGAATATCTCCCTGAACGTACTGCCTTATTGCCTCCTCGACAATTTCCACTCCGGGCAGATTATATGAAAGCTCTTTTATTTTTGAAACAGTTTTCATAGGGATGTCTTCGGCAAAGGTATAGCGGTTGCTGACGGAAAAGCTCCTGAGAATCATTTCATAGCGTATTCCCGCGATAATTCTTTTCTCTTCATCGGTGTATTCATCGGAAATTTCATATTTTTCAATAAGCGCATCAATACAGTCCTCTGCGGTAGAATAGCCCTGAAGCCTTAAATGATTATCGTCCTGCATCGTGGCTATTTCTTTATCGCGGTTTTCGATATACTGATACGGCTTGGATTTTGTGATCGGAATGTTTTCAATCCAGTCGATACCGTCATTTTTAAGGATTTTAGCAACCCTGAGTATAATTTCATTGCCTTTTTGCTTGTCGTTCGGGAAGAAGGCTTTTTCAATTATTATATTGAATCCGACCTTGTTTTTTACGATCGGCTTTCCGTTTATATCTACAATTTCTCCTCTTGCGGCGTTGATAAGCTGAGTGCCGTAGGTATTCTGCTTAGACTTTTCAAGGTTTTCCTCCCCTTCAACTATCTGAAGTGACATCAGCTTCATCCCTGAAAAAACCATAGAAATTAAAACAAGAGCAACCATGAATATTGCTCTTATCTTGTCTGAAATCTTATTCATCTGAAATTGCTCTCTTTCTTTCAAATTATTCCCTTACATGGTTTTCATCTTTTTCTTCAATATAATGATCGTCAATAATGCCGAATTTGCGCTCAATAAGTCTTATAACCGCAATAATCGGAACAGCGGTCAGTATTGTAAACAACATCGACGGGAGATACCATTTTATAAATACTTCTCCGACGTGTTCTATTCCCCAGATCCCATATGCAAAAAGGAAATCCAGCCCCATCTGTATCAGCGTTGTTATAACGATAAGGACAAAAACATTAAAGATGTTCTGCCTTAAAAGGTATAAAAACAAAAGTGAAACAAACATACAGCATATCATGAGAATAAATGCGTTGAATCCGAAAAGTCTTCCCGAT
>DAOPYP010000030.1:0-9375 GCA_035352975.1 Oscillospiraceae bacterium | reverse complement strand
AATCAAGCATAAATCCTATCACAAGCCCCACTAGCGACGATACCATTTCACTTTGCTTTGAACAGATACATACCGCAATAGGAATAAGCATAAGCGGTTTAGGGAATGATGTGATTTTTATAGTCGATATGACATACGCAAATGACGCAAGAAGAACAAACAAAAACCATTTTATAATTAAATTTCTGCGGACAGCTTTTACGGTGAGTCTGTTATTCTTCATATCCCTCACCCTGTCCGTTAAAGTTTGTTATTACGAATACGTTATTGACCGACATGACATCAACCGCAGGCTTTATCGTGGCAGTAAGCGAAAGACCGCTTTCCTCGGCGGTAATATCCTCGACGGTGCCGATGATTCTGTCAACTGGGAAAAGTCCGCTGTTTCCTGATGATACGATAATGTCGCCTTTTTCGATTTTACTGTCACGGTCGATGTATTTAAGCTTGCACAAGCCTTTTTCAGCAAGATCGACATCTCCCTCGACAACGCCGGTATCCTTTGTACGGATACAATATCCCCCCACCGGAACATCAGGTGAAAGAATGGTCTGTACCCTTGAATAAGTTTTTGAAACCTTTGTGACTATTCCAACAAGCCCGTCTTCGGTTATGACAGGGTCATACTGAGAAATACCGTCGGACGTTCCTTTGTCAATAACAAATGAGCCAAACGGGTCGTTTGTGGTTCTTGAAATAACGGAACAGGGCGGAGAAAATTCAAAGTCTGGGAAATCCTCTTTAAGCCCCATAACTTCTCTAAGCTGTTGATTTTCTTCCTTTAGCTTTTCGTAGTCAACTACTTTTTTATAATATTCGTTAAGCTGTTTTTTTAGCTTTTGATTGTCCTCGTAATAATCCTTTGCATTCACAAGCATATCCAGTCCCGACTGAACATCGTTAGTGATATTTGTAGAAAATTTCTGTACAGGCTCAAAAATCGTACCAAAAAAAGACGCGCCCGATTCGCTCCCCGAATTTTTGGCAGAATAAAGCATGACGCCTATTAAAAGCGCCAGTATAAAAACAATTATCTTGAATTTTTTACTGCTGAAAAATTCATGCATTTTAATTTCTGCCTTTCCGTTAAAGTACAGCTTTAAATCTAAAAAAGAGCGGATTTATTTGTCCGCCCGATTTTTAGAAAATAAAATAATTAATAATACTTGCTGTCGTCGTTAAGAACGTCGTGAAGCTTTTCGATATTTTCAAGAACGCGTCCTGTTCCTTCAGCAACACAGTCAAGAGGATTTTCGGCAATAAATACCGGCATTCCTGTTTCCTTGTTTATAAGCTTGTCAAGTCCCTTTAAAAGTGCGCCGCCGCCTGCGAGAGTAATGCCCTGGTCGATGATATCTGCGGCAAGCTCAGGCGGAGTTTTTTCAAGAGTAACCTTTATTGCTTCAATAACGTGAGAAAGCGGCTCAGCCAAAGCCTCACGAATTTCGGCAGAGGTTATTGTAATATTTTCAGGGAGTCCGTTAAGAAGGTTTCTTCCCTTGATTTCCATAGTTGTATCAGAATCAAGCGGGAACGCCGAGCCTATTCCTATTTTGATGTTTTCGGCGGTTCTTTCACCGATAAGAAGATTGTATTTTTTCTTTATAAAGTTGATTATTGCAAGGTCGAATTCGTCGCCCGCAACACGAACAGAACGTGATGTTACAATTCCGCCGAGAGAAATAACGGCAACCTCAGAGGTTCCTCCGCCTATATCGACAATCATTGAACCCGTCGGTTCAGCAACAGGAAGACCCGCACCGATAGCGGCAGCCATAGGCTCTTCAATAATAGAAACACGCTTTGCGCCCGCATTTTCAGCGGCTTCCTTTACGGCACGTCTTTCAACGGCTGTAACGCCCGACGGGATACAGATAATTACTCTTGTTTTTGTAAGAAATGTTCCTGCAAGAGCCTTTCTGATAAATTCCTGAAGCATGCTTGTCGTTATGTCAAAATCAGCGATAACTCCGTCCTTTAACGGACGAACGGCAACGATAGAACCGGGAGTTCTTCCGATAACGTCCTTTGCCTCCTGCCCTACACAGCGGACTTTATCAGTTTTCGTATCAACGGCAACAACAGACGGCTCACGGATAATAATTCCCTTCCCGCGCATATATACAAGAGTATTTGCGGTACCCAAATCTATTCCTATATCTTTAGTAAACATTTACATTTTTCTCCTTTAATTCAAAATTCATCATACATTTATAGTATATCACGATTAAAACGGTTACACAACATTTTTTTATATTTTATTAAAAATTAATTATAGCCAGCGGCGTAAAGAAAGAATAACTTATACAAATGAATTGCTTATAAACACCGCAATAGCATTTCACATTATTAAGGCTCGACTTTTTCGTACTCGTGCGTATAAATTCTCTGGATATTTCCATCGGTGCTATACTGCGTTTCCTTTGTTTCATTGCCGAACTCGTCATATTCGTACTTGGAAACACTGCTTGTAAGGTCATTGCAGTATTCTCTTGTTTTCTTTATAATATTACCGCTTTCGTCATATTCATAATATATTATGGAGAACTGATTGTTATTGGCGGTAAAATACGTTTCTTCGATGATATTTCTCTTGTCGTCAAATTTGTACACATACCGACCCGTTTCACCGTTGCGTTCAGATGTTAGAACATTTCCGTCCTTATCGTAAGTATAGGAAACCTCTTCCCATTCATCCAGACTGGCAGCATAATATTTTTCTCTAGTGATATTCCCGTTTCCATCGTATTCATACAGCGTTCTCTTTTTCAAATCGCCGTTTCCCTTGTAAATCGCCTGTTCGGTTGCCCTATTGCTTTCATCGTATTTATATTCTATACTCTCGTATAGTTCACCATCCTCGGAATACTGCGACTCAACAAGCATATTGCCGTTCTTGTCATACTCGTATTCTTCGTAGTAATTGACTTTGCCGTCGGGCATTGATGTCGTTTGTTTTATCCTATTCCAGCCGTCATATTCATATATGGAAATGAAATTCACATTCCCGTCGGGATAAAGACATGTCATCTTCACCTCAACCCACCTGTCATCATCAACCCTCTCAATTGTTGTTTTGGTATTACTCTTCTCAACTGTCACATTTGTTTCTTCTGTTGCAGAGCTGCTCTTTTCCTGTTCCGCCGCTGTATTTGGAGTGCTCTGCTCCGACGTTTGAATATTGTCGGCTTTTGCACAGCCGGAGAACAACACTATCGCACAGATTAGTACTACTGCAAAATATCTTTTTTTCATATCGTCCCCCTTATCCTTATGGCTACAATTTACGCGGCCATGTAAGTAAACATACTTATAATACCATATACCCGCAATGCTGTCAATTTGCTTAAAATAACTGTAGTTTTTATATTTTATTAAAAATATTTATAACGACTTGCAGGTTTTTGTAAAAATCACAATTGCAATAATTACGCAGATAATCTGCGCAATATTTACGCTTAAAGTAAATCCGAACGCAATCTGAAAAACAATAAGGTCAAGTATTGCGGGCGATGAAGTCGAAAGCCCCACGGTTTTCCCATATGAAAGCCATGAAAGATAGGGTATGCCCTGCGTGAAATGCGCAATTACCGAACCGACGGTTATTCCCGCAAGAAGAAAGAATAAAAATGCTATGGTTTTTTTCAATTCTTTTGACAACGCTGTCCCCTCCGTTATATTTTATTCGCCTGTCGAGCCGAAGCCGTTTTCTCCTCTTTCCGTCTCCGAAAGAGTATCGCTTACAATAAAGTTCGGCAAAAATACCGGCGTAACCACCATCTGCGCAATTCTCTGCTCCGGCTGTACGGTATAATCCTCCGTCCCAAGATTTATAAGAGGAATTATAATTTCGCCCCGATAGTCGCTGTCGATAACACCGACGGAATTTGCAAGAGTAATACCATGCTTTGAGGCAAGACCGCTTCTCGCATAAATCAGAACGCAGGCGGAATTTGTATTAAGTGAAACGGCTATCCCTGTCGGAATTTTTACAATCTCCCCTTTTTTTATCAGGATAGGTTTATCTGTGCAGGCAAATATGTCGTATCCCGCACTGCCTAAGGTTGCCCTTGTGGGAAGCTGTGCATTTTCGTTCAGAATTTTAATGCAGATGTTCACTTAAATCCGTCCTTTCTATTTTATCCCTCTGTAATATAGACCTCTAGTAAATTTTCCGGCGGGAGCTCCGCCGTGAGAATACTCGTCAATGATTTTGTTTATCTGTCCGTAAGTTTCATCATAAAATTTCAGAATTATAAAATCCGCGCCCTTAATTTCGTCAAGCCTGTCCGCCATATAAAGTATTTCGGAATTCAATATTTCGGATGAAATTTTATCACAGTTCAGCTTGAATTCACGTCCTGTTCTGTCAAAAAGCGATTTCTTGCAGTCCTTACAGCCTATTTGGCTTTTTATCGGGCAGTTTCTTACTAACATAAGCGGTAACCGTCCGTAAGCGATTATTCCAAAGCTTAAAAAGCCTGAAAGCTCGGAAATTTGAGAAAGCTTCATTTCAAATGAAACGCAGGTATCTTTAAGTCCTTGCTCTGAAAGCGCTTTCAGCGAATATGAATTCAGCATGTTAAGTCCGTATCCGCCGTAAAGCTCATACGATAACTTTTTCCCGATTGAAATGTGAGAAACATTCTGACATAAAAGCTTGTTAAAGCCGAGATTTTTAAGCTGTTCAAGCCGCTCAGCTGTTTTTTTCTCATCAGTCATAAAGCGCGGAGAGGATATAATGATTTTTTCTTTGTATTTCTCGATAAGCTTGTGATTTTCAAAAACCTCGTTCAGCGGAAGAATTATTTTTCCCACTTTATCGGTGTCGATTTTGTCAAGGTAAGCTACGTTGTCAAGTTCTATCCTTATTTCATGGAATTTGCCTTTTTGATTTTTGGGGAAAGAAATATCTTGTTTACAAATAGTATAATTAGGCTTGAATAATACCAATTGTTCGCTATCAAGTTCCTGAATCGCCCGTCGTCTTAAATTGTTCAAAGCAGAAGCGGGGAGCATAACTCCGTCGTCAATATCGCATTTCAGCCCCCCGAATTCATATACCGTATCTCCGAGCTTTGAAAGCTGTTTTTCAACGGCTTCACGGTCGGTCGGTCGGTTTAATGCGGTCTGAGGAATTTCCCCCTCGACACTTACCGAGATTTCGTCGTATTCTGCGCTAAGTACAGTGGGCATACCTTTTTTTATAGATATTTCAAATTGTATATTACCTATTTTATTATCCTTTTGGTATAATTCTTTTAATCGTGGAATAACGTCATTTGAAGAAAGAACATCTTCTTTTCCTCTTACCCCGAACATACTTTTATCAATAACGTTTTTATAATAACCTTCAGTAAATCCACCGCGTGAAAATACTGACTGTAAATCGTTTGTATTAAAGTTCTTGCCATCGGCAGCATTCCTGCACGCCGTAACAGCTGCCGCAACATATTCGGGTCGTTTCATTCGGCCTTCGATTTTAAATGAGGTAACTCCCGCCTCCGAAAGCTCGCTGATATAAGAAACCAGCGACATATCCTTAAGCGAAAGATCGTTTCTGTCCGCACCTTTTATAACCGAAAAGGGAAGTCTGCATGCCTGAGCACAAAGCCCTCTGTTTGCGCTCCTTGAGCCTATCATTGCCGACATATAGCATTGTCCCGAAACGCACATACATAACGCCCCGTGGACAAAGGCTTCAATTTCTATTCCTGACTTGCATATTTCAGAAATCTGTTCGTACGAAAGCTCTCTGGCAGCAACCGCCCTTGAAAATCCGACACTTTTTGCAAAAAGCGCCCCCTCTTTTGTATGAATAGTCATCTGAGTTGAGGCGTGAAGCGGCATATTTGGTATAGCTGATTTTATCAGTGAAAAAAGCCCCAGATCCTGAATTATAAGGGCATCAATCCCGATTTTTGCAGAAAACTCCGCCGCTTTTAAGGCAACTTCAAGCTGGTCGTCAAAAACAAGCGTATTTATTGCACGATGAACCTTAACATTGCGCAAATGACAGTATTCCACAGCCTGAATAAGATCTTCGTCCGAAAAATTAGTCGCGTTCTGTCTTGCGGAAAAATCCGCTCCGCCAAGATATACGGCGTCCGCCCCGCACCTTACGGCAGCATAAACGGATTCCATGCTTCCCGCAGGGGCGAGAATTTCTATTTTTCGTTCTGACATAGCATTTTCTTTGTTATTCATCAGATACTGTCCTTAAGTTTTTTAAGCTTTAAGTCATTTTCAAGACAGGCAAGCTTTGTTTTTGTCAGCTCAAGCTCCTTGACAGCTTCATCTCTTTCAAGTCTAGCGCGCCCCGCATCGTCAACATAATCCTTTATCTGTGTGCGGATATTGTCAATGCTCTGGGTTGACTTGTTCGCCTCGTCAAGAGCGGAAAGCGCAATCAGAACAGCCGCCGCGGTAACCGAAATGTTATCCGCACTGTTCACCATTTCCTCAATCTGTTTATCAAGACGCTTTGCAAGCCCTAAAACATAGCTTGGCGTTTCGTCTGTCTGAAGGGCATACTCTTTCCCGCATATCGTTACCCTGACTTTATTCTGCATATTTTTATTCTCCTTATTTTTCTAAATTTTCAATATATAAATAAAATATATAGTATTTTTGTCTTCCATATCATACCAAATCTTCACAACATCATCGGAGCTTTCGGAATGTTGATCGATTTTATCATAATACTCACAAATAAAACCGCCATTTTTATCCGGGTCACCGAGGGTTTGCTTAATTTTTGTCATTGTAAAAGGTTTTGAAACATTGCAAAAACTAATATCACCTTCATATAAATTGACATTTATATGAATCATATTATAAGGCGTTTGCTCATTAATTTTGGTATAATCATCATTATAATTATAATATCCAATTGAGCCAATCTCTTTTCCTTTATAAAATAAAGATGTATGTAATACTTTATTATCACCTAGCATATATTCCCCCCACAAACGGGTGTCATAGGAAATCGAAAAATCCTCTCCTAAGTCTTCAAGAGTCCCCGGAACCTTAACCTGTACTCCGTCAAGATAAAGCTCATCACTTAAATCATCAATAGTATTCCATTCGAATTTTTCAACCGGTGCTTCACTTACTGTTGTTTCCTCTAATGTTGTTTCGTTTGAGGTAGTCGTCATCTCTGCCGTGCTTGAATTACTGCTCTTTTCATTTTCACACGCCGAAAATGATAGTGCCACAAAAACTGCCAGAAAAATCGACAAGAGCTTTTTTGTCATAAGCTTTCTCCTCAAAATCAAACATATATAAACATATTATAAACTATTTTTTCCTCTTTTAAAAGACCTAAGATACATTTTTTTATAAGGAATTTTGAATTTAATTATTAAAAATAAATTATCAATTTTTCCATAATTAATACTGTTGACAATTATTATTTTTGGGAGTATAATTACTTTGATAAATAATTAACAATCTTATTGCCGAAAGGAAGTAAAAATCTATGACTGTTTCAGTTTGTATCGGGAGTGCGTGTCATTTGAGAGGGTCTTATGACATAAAGCTTATTTTTCAGGAGTTAATAGCAAAATACTCACTTGAAGACAAGGTGACATTAGAGGTTGCTTTCTGTCTGGGGCATTGTAAAGACGGGGTTACGATTAAAATTGATGACGAAATTGTAACGGGACTTAACAAAGACAATGCCGAAAAAATATTTGATGAAAAAGTATTAAATTCCATTAAGGATAAAAACGCCGTACAGTAATGCAAAAAGGAGTAATTGAAATGCCGCTATTTGATACCAGCGTTCAGGAGCTGAAATACAGGGTATTGAGAGAAGTTGCAAAGCTTAGCTTTGAGGATAAGCTTGACAATAAATCCATTATGGGAATAGCCGAAAAAATTATGCCGGGTCCCGAGCCTACAATGCGCTGCTGTATATATAAAGAACGTGCAATAATTAACGAACGCATTAAGCTTGTCATGGGCGGGGACGAAGCAAATCCGAATGTCATCGAGGTTTTAAGGATTGCCTGCGACGAATGTCCTGTTGACGGAATAAAAGTGTCAGAGGCGTGCCGCGGATGTATTGCCCACCGCTGTATGAATACCTGCCCCAAGGGCGCAATTGAAATAAAAAATCAGCATGCCGTTATTGACAAATCGAAATGTATTGAATGCGGGCGGTGCCTTAACGCCTGTCCTTACGGCGCAATCGTCAAGAACATTAGACCTTGTGAAAAGGCGTGTAAAGCCGGAGCAATAAGCATGGGCGAAGACAAAAAGGCTTGTATCGACAACGAAAAATGTATTTCCTGCGGTGCGTGCGTTTACCAGTGCCCTTTCGGCGCAATTCAGGATAAATCCTATATTATCGAGGCAATTAATCTTTTAAAAAAATCCGAGAACAACACAAAATTCAAGGTATATGCTATTACCGCACCGTCAATGGCAAGCCAGTACGGCGATATAAAAATTGAAAAAATAGTTTCAGGAATAAAGTCTTTGGGCTTTCACAGCGTTGTCGAGGCGGCTCTCGGCGCTGATATGACGGCATTTCTCGAGGCGCAGGAGCTTGCAGACAAAAAGTTTCTGACATCGTCCTGCTGCCCCGCATTTGTGAGCTATATTCATAAAAATTTTCCCGAAATGGTTCAGCATATTTCTCATAATTTGTCGCCTATGGCGGAAATTTCAAAATATATTAAGAAGAATGATCCGACAGCAAAAATAGTTTTTATCGGCCCGTGTATAGCTAAAAAGGAAGAACAAAAGCTTGACGGCGTAAAAGAATATGTCGATATTGTCATCACTTTTGAGGAAATGCAGGCACTTTTTGACGCAAAAGAAATTGACCTTAAAGCACTAGACGACACATATCTTGACAATGCTTCATATTACGGACGTGTTTTTGCAAGAACGGGAGGGCTTGCCGTTGCCGTAGAGCAAGCACTCAAAGAAAGCGGCATAACCTCCGAAATGTTTGAATTTAAGCCCGTTTCCTGCAATGGAATTTCAGAATGTAAAACAGCTCTCCTAAAAGCCTCAAAAAAAGCTTTGGCGGAAAATTTTATTGAAGGAATGGCTTGCGAAAATGGCTGTATCGGCGGCGCCGCCTGTCTGTCCCACGGGCCGAAGGATAAAACCCAGGTTGACGCATACGGACGCGAGGCAAAGGAAAAAACAATAACCGATGCAATAAGCGTATTAAATTTTAAATAAAAATAATATTATTATATTTTTTAATTAATTATTTTAATATAAAAAAACAATTAATTAATAATAAATATTTAATTTAAACAATTTAATTAAATAAATAAAATAAAAAAATACCGTTCCTAAATTAATCTGAACCCCAAAAATTAGACAAAGATAATCAAAGGAAATTATGCAAAG
>DAOPYP010000029.1:0-16248 GCA_035352975.1 Oscillospiraceae bacterium | reverse complement strand
ATAAGCTTGCCCTGAAGATTTAAGAAAATCAATAAATTTATATGCTTCTTTTCCTAAAGTACCTATTCCGTATTCTGACGGAAGAGAGAAGAGAGGAAGCAAAATTCCGCTTTCACGCATATTAAAGTCCCCTTTGAAAATAAAATTATGTCCGTTTCAATCCCTGAACAGTTACCGTAATTAATGCCCACGCAAGATTATAAAGTAAAATCAGCGTTGGTGTAAAAGTATTAAAGCTCGACAACAGCGTAAAAGTCAGACAAAGCAGAAGTCCCAGAATAACTGTTGCCACCTGTATCGCCATACCCATATTCGCAATTTTCCGAATTCTCTTTGTGCCCACAATAAGCGATGCAAAAGACGGAAACCTGCCTATGCAGGCAAGTGATGCACTCTGACGCGGTGTATAACTCGTAACTTCTTCAAAGCTCTGATGTAATCTGAAAGGAAGAATTTTAAGCATATCCGGAGAAATATCGAATAAATCAGCAAGTCTGTTTATTGATATAATCGAGTCAACACTTCTGAGCATTACATAAATGCGGTTTTTTTCAAGCTGTTTAAGCCATTTCTGAACCTCAAGGCTTGCCTTTAGTTCAACAATAAACATAGCGGATAGCTCACCTGAAATTGAAAGATATACAGCCGATTTTCCATTTTCGGTGTATTCCTTTTCTCTTATTTTTGTGGGCATACCCTCAATACTATGATTTATCATAAGCTCTCTGTTTCCCAAAAGAACTCTTTTATTGTTTATCCAGCCGCATATACCCATTGAATCCTCATAAATATAGCTTTCAACAGGATTCAGCATTTCCGTTTTTCCTGCAATAATATCATAGAACATATGCTTTAATATGCTTCCCGCCTGATTGGTAAGACTTGCGGCTTCGACAATAGCTTCGTCTATTCTTGTATCAGAAAATATTTTTATTGCTGAAAGATTTATCATTCCCTGAGGGAAAAGCTGTGCCACGTCAACCAAAATTGAGTTTGTATCAGAAAATTCTTCAACGCTCTGATAAGAAAGAATGGCGGCGGATTCCTCAAGATATTTTTTTGTCGCCCTATACATAGGAAGATTGATTACAAGCATAATTGCAAAGCACGAACATAACGAAATACATCCGGTAAATGAAGCAAGACCGATAAAAAGTCCGCTTGCCGCATCGGTTATTCCGTTTAACACAACAGAAATCACAGCAATCAAAAGAGAAGCCAAAAATATGACAGGGACTAAAATTTTGCAGAATTTATCGGTAATGTCGGTTGAATATGAATTCTTTAAAAAATCAGATATAAATTCAGTTTTTCTCATTGACGCAAGATAAGGAAAGTCGTTTATTGTTCCCCTCGTGAAAAGTGAAGCCTTTTCTTCATCAGTGACATTAAAAACTGCATAACGGTCATAATCACCCGAAATGTATTTGAAATTTTTTGCCGTTCTCCCGACTATAAGAAGCTTCCCTATCGTATTAAACAAAAGCGAGGTTACAGAAACCGAAATATAAATATGTATTATTCCATTTGAAACAACTCCCGGACTTGCAAGCGAAATCATTGCCGACAAAAGGCTTGAAATAATTGAAAGTGCGCTTATGCTGTCGCAGTCAGCCTGAAATTTGAAAAGCTTAGTTATTCCGCAGGAAATAACGGTATAAGAAACAAATGAGGATAATAAACCGAGAATAATATTTATAAAAAGATAAGTTGTAGGCTGAGCCTGTTTGCTTAAAATTTCTATAATGGAAATATTGAAATCATTGGCAAAAGATATGTAGATACTTGCAAGCGCCGTTACAATAAGAAAACAAAGCCTAACGATAAGTGAACCTTTGAGTTGGATAATGTCATTTAAAATTGAGGGCGCATCCTCAAATTTTTCAAAATCGCTTATATCCCTAATTTCTTCATTATCCTTTTCAGTTTCATCGTCGTCATCTTCCTCATCACCGACAAGAACAAAATCGTTAATTTTTTTCTTGCGTCTTTCCTTTAGCTCCTTAAGCTTTTGTATCTCAATATTGTCGTTGCTTATAGGGATTTGTTCCGTATTCGGAAGAATAATGTCATCAAGATTAAGGTCAATATCAGAAATACTCTTTCGCGGTATGGCATTTATAAGTGACGTTCTTGAACCGCGTTCTTTTTTAATGCGCATAAGACTGTCAATAATTTCTGTATTTCCTGTAACTCTCCCATGCTGTACGGGTTTTATATCTTTCCCCTCAAAAGAAAGCTTCCCGTCAGAATTATCCTGATTCTTTTTAGGACGTTCAAAAAAACCGGTTGCTTCTTTTATGAAAGACTTTTTAACAGGCTGCTCTTTCTGAATTTGTTCCTGCTTTTCGTTTTCTTTTAAAGCTTCAAGCTGTTCAGTATGGCTTTCAGTTAGTAGTTCCCTTTTACGTTTTTCCTGTCGTTCTTTCTTTTTAGCTTTACGCTTTTCGCTTTTAACAGCATTCTTGCTTTTATTGTTAATGCTTTCTATCGTATCAAAAGCATCTAATTCCTCTGGTTCTTTTTCAGCAATTATTTTTTTATTATGTATTTTTTTCTCAGGAGGGTTATTGCTTTTTCTCTGTCCGATAACAATATTTATATCATCGTTATTTTTCTTTTTTATAAAAACAGGCTTTTCGGATTCAGGTGCATTTTTTTCTTCAATATTTTTAATTTCAGAAGCAATAGAGCTTAAATTACTGTCCTTTTTTATATTATCTTTTTCAGCTGTTACAACTTCTTCTTTTTTAGAAGAATATGAGCTTGAAAGAAAAGAATCCAAATCAAACGGCTCATTGCTTTTATGACTATTATCATGTTTGGGATATTCATTTAAAATATCATCAATAGAAAAGCGGTTATCTGACAATTATGCCACTCCTTTACTTTTATATTTAAGCCCTGATATTCCTTTGTCTAACAACTTCATACATAAAAATCCCCGCCGCAACGGACGCATTAAGCGAGGTTATTTTCCCCAGCATAGGAAGCTTTAAAAGAAAATCACATTTATCGCGGATAAGCCTTCCAATGCCCTCCCCTTCAGAGCCGATTACAATTCCTACCGCGCCTTTAAAATCCGTGCTGGTATAGCCTTCACCGGAAGCGTCTGTCCCGTATATCCAGATCCCCTCTTTTTTCAGCTGATCAATTGCAGCGCCAAGGTTAGCTACTCTCGCAACGGGGAGCCAGCTTGCCGCACCCGCCGAGGTTTTGTTTACGGTATAATTCAGCGACGCACTTCTTCTTTTCGGTATAATTATTCCGTCAGCACCAGATGCCTCAGCGGTTCTTATAATTGCACCAAGGTTATGAGGATCTTCAATTTCATCGCATATAATAATAAACGGAGGAGTCCCCTTTTTTCTTGATATTTCAAGAATATCCTCTATGCTGACATATTCGGCACAAGCGCCTACTGCAATTATTCCCTGATGTGAGGCTCCATTGCTCATCTGCGAAAGCTTTATGTCGTTTACACTCTTAACTACGATATTCTGCTGTTTTGCAATAGCACAGATATGGGCAATGCTCCCGCCCGCATCCTTGTTTACGAAAATAGTATCAATATTCTTGTGTGCTTTCAATGCTTCAAGCACTGGATTTCGCCCGATTATAATAGTTGACTGGTATTCATCAATCTCGTTTATATTTTTTTGATTTTCCATATTAAATTCTCAATTCTGTATAAATAATAGATAGCACTTCATTTTTGCTAATATTATTAATTATAACATTTTTTACAGCATAAAACAACATAAAATTTTATATTTTTATTTAAAATATTCAAAGCTTACAGTAATATCAGCATTGCAATAACAGCTGCCGTCAGAAGAAGAAGCAATATTGAAACAAACACAATCTTCCCTGTATTATATTTCTTAGGTTTTCCTAAAGTATTAAGGTATTTATATGCCTGATTTGACAGCATTTCCTGAGGGAGATAAAGCTTTTCCGCCTTGACGAAAAGAATAGCTTTTTCAAAATATTCGTTATTCGGGTTGTTAATCTCAACAATTTGTTTATTTACACCTTTAAGCATAAATTTTCCTCCATAAATCAAAAAAATATTTATGGATATTATACCCTTTGATTATTTATGTTATACAAAAGGTAATCACACCTTTACAAAAAGCATGTTGAAAACTATGCATAAAAGGATTAATCATGGCTATAAAATGTTGAAAACTATGTTGAAAAGGTTGAAACTTCAAGAAATTCGGACAACACTTTCATATATAAAAGTGTTGAAAATGAGTATTACTTAAAGTAATACTCATTAAAATAGAAAATCATATTATGTCGAATTGTCTGTTATCTTGAAGTAAGAAACAAAATTGCACGTTCTATACTATCTTTTGAGTTACCCCAGTCAGCATCTTTTCCCGTATTCCTGTAGTCATACATTGAGCAGAAATGAGAAACATCATTGTAGAGCAATTCAAGGTACTTTTTAGAAAGCGCCGAACATTCATCGTTAAATCTTTCAAGATCTGCCTTTTGAAGATGATTTGGTGCAACAGACCTCAGCATGTCGCAGTGAGGAAGACAAATATATTCCTGCTCATTAAACAAATTTCTGAAATCATTGTCTTTATAAACCTCAAAGAATGTCTTTAGAAGCCTTTCCATAGCCCATTCAACCTTACTGCATACAAAACAGGTGGAATTTATCTCAGTTAACTTTTTCTGTTTAGAATTTTTAGGCTCAAAAAGCTTTTTCTTAGAGAATGCAGTTTTATTAACCTCGTCGATATGTGTCTGGAGCATGAGTGCAAGAGAAAGACGGTTTTTCTGCTTTAACATCATACTATAATGCTCTTTACAGAATCCCAGACGGTTTGTTTCTATCCTTATATCCGGTTCCATCATTGCCGCGCCCATAATATATTCAACTGTTCTCTGTTCAAGCATATCTCTCATTCTGCATATAGGACAGCCGCATTTTGGATCAAAAACCTCGCTTATAGGGATCGTAAGAATACTTTCTCTCATGTCAATATTTCCTTTCCGACTGTTGATTTTATAACGTCAGCTGATCTGGGTCTTCAAGATCCTTTCCAAAGCTCCCCGCCGCAGGAATTGTTTTCACTCTGTATTTTGAAACCGATTCAAGAATATCTTCACCCGGAATAAATGCTGTTTCAACAATCGAATTTGATTTCAGCGTCATAGCCTGAACGCCGATAGTATCTCTGGTTGTCTTAGGCAAAATCATAGCCGTATTGAAAAGAATCACTCTTCCGTTCGTTGATTTTATAACAACATCTGAATTATCTTTAAGCGCAAGAATTTTTACAAGCTGACTTTTTGATGAATATGCATTCGCAAGCTTTTTTCTGTTGGTCTTTGTTTCATAAGATAAAATAGGAACCTTAGCGGCCTTTCCGTTATCGAAAACAAATAAAAGCTGTTCGCTGTAATCCAGTGTCACGATCATTGAAATGACATTTTCGCCCTCATCAAATCCAAGCTTTGCGGGAATAAAATCTCCCAAAACGCTTGCCTTTGTATCCTCAAAAGCAGAAGCCTTTGTCTTATAGACCTGAGCTTTATCGGTAAAGAAAAGAATATCGTGCTTGTTTGTAGCTTCAAATGACTGGGTAATTATATCTCCGTCCTTAAGCTTATGCTCACCGCTCATTCTAAGCGACTGCGGAGTAATTTTTTTGAAATATCCACTTGAAGACAAAAACAGATTGACAGGATAATCAGGAATTTCCTCTTCGGTGTCGGATTCGTCTTCCTCATTCTGATAATAGAATTTTGTTTTTCTTGGCTGCTGGTATTTTCTTGCGGTTTCTTTAAGCTCCTCAATAATAATTTTATCTACCCTTTTTTCATCTGAAAGAATATGCTCCATTTCAATAATATCAGCTTCAAGCTGTTCAATTTCCTTTAAACGTCCTAAAATGTATTCTTTATTGAGATGACGAAGCTTTATTTCGGCGACATATTCAGCCTGAATATCGTCAATGCCGAATTCTATCATAAGGTTAGGAACAACATCGCTTTCCTCCTCGGTTTCCCTCACGACCTTGATTGCCTTGTCAATATCAAGAAGAATTTTCTCAAGTCCCTTTAATAAATGGAGCTTGTCTTTTTTCTTTGAGAGGTCAAAAAACACACGCCTTTTTATACAGTCACGCCTGAAAGCCGTCCATTCGCTTAGAATTTCATAAACGCCCATAACTCTCGGTGTTCCGCATATAAGAATATTGAAATTGCAGGAGTAATTGTCCTGTAAAGGCGTTATCCTATACAGCTTTTGCATAAGCTTATCAGGGTCAATTCCGCGCTTCAAATCAATGGCAAGCTTTAGGCCTTGTAGGTCTGTTTCATCACGGATATAAGAAATCTCCTTTATTTTCCCTGACTTTATATGCTCAACAATTTTATCCATAATTGCTTCAATAGTAGTTGTCGACGGGATTTCAGTTATTTCCAAGCAATTTGACTCTTTATCATAATTATAACGGGAACGTATTTTTATCGAGCCTCTTCCCGTTTCGTAAATCTTTTTAAGTTCCTCTTCGTCATAAAGCATATACCCGCCGCCCGAAAAATCCGGGCCTTTAAGGGTTGACAAAGCGTCATGCGAAGGATTTTTTATCAGTGCGGCGGCAGTTTCACATACCTCTGAAAGATTAAATGAGCATACATTGCTTGCCATTGAAACAGCTATTCCGACATTTGAATTTACGAGAACAGACGGATAAGTAACCGGGAAAAGTACCGGTTCTTGCATTGTATTATCGTAATTAGGGACAAAATCCACCGTATCCCTGTCAATATCGCGGAAAAGCTCATTGCATATAGGGTCAAGCTTTGCTTCCGTATAACGTGATGCGGCATATGCCATATCCCTTGAATATGCCTTACCGAAATTCCCTTTTGAATCAATATACGGATGGAGAAGTGCTTCGTTCCCTCTCGAAAGTCTTACCATGGTTTCATAAATTGCAGCATCACCGTGAGGATTAAGGCGCATAGTCTGCCCAACGATATTTGCGGATTTAGTTTTTGTACCGCTTAAAAGCCCCATTTTATACATTGTATAAAGGAGCTTTCTGTGAGACGGCTTAAATCCGTCAATTTCTGGTAGCGCACGAGATACAATTACGCTCATCGCATAGGGCATATAATTCTGTTCGAGGGTTGAGGTTATTTTCTGTTCAACAACAATCCCGCCGCCCTCAATTTCCGCATTCGGCATATTCGTTTTTTTCTTTTCCGGTTTCTTTTTCTGTGACATTTCTGCCTCCGTAAAATTGTATATTTATTTATTATGAAATATCTGCGACATCAAGATACTGACTTCCGTACTGTGAAATATAATCCTTTCGTCCCTGAAGATTATCTCCCAAAAGCATATCAAACATTTCCACAGTCGCATTCATATCGTCAGGCGAAACCTTGATAAGACGTCTTGTATCGGGATTCATTGTAGTCAGCGACATCATTTCAGGCTCATTTTCGCCAAGTCCTTTAGAACGCTGTAATGTGTACTTTTTTTCGCCTATTTTTTTAAGGACATCCGCACGTTCTTTTTCTGTATATGCAAAATAAGTTTTATCCTTTGTCGTTATTTCATAAAGAGGAGATTCCGCAATATAAACATACCCGTTTTCTATAAGAGTAGGCGTAAGCCTGTAAAGCATTGTCAATATGAGCGTTCTTATCTGAAAGCCGTCAACGTCGGCATCGGTACAAATTATTATTTTATTCCAGCGAAGTCCGTCAAGATTGAATGACGAAAGCTCTTTATTTGCTTTTGATTTCACCTCAACCCCACAGCCTAAAACCTTGATGATGTCCGTAATAATATCATTTTTGAATATTTTATCGTAATCCGCTTTAAGACAATTGAGAATTTTACCGCGAACAGGTATAATCGCCTGAAATTCAGCCTCTCTCGCAAGCTTACAGGCACCCAGAGCCGAATCACCCTCAACGATATAAATTTCACGGCGTGAAAGGTCTTTTGTGCGGCAGTCAACAAACTTCTGAACCATATTAGCAAGGTCAATTGTTCCCGCAAGCTTCTTTTTAAGATTAAGCCTTGTTTTTTCAGCATTTTCACGGCTTCTCTTGTTAATCAAAATCTGTTCGCATATTTTTGCTGCTTCATCAGGATTTTCAATGAAATATATCTCAATCTGATGCTTTAAAAATTCAGTCATTGCCTCATAAATATATTTGTTGGTAATTGCTTTTTTAGTCTGATTTTCGTATGAGGTCTGCGTTGAAAATGAGCTTGAAACAAGAATAAGGCAATCCTCTATGTCAGGAAATGTTATCTTGCTTTCAGCCTTTAAATATTTATTGTTTTGTTTTAAATAGCTGTCTATCTGGGATACAAAAGCCTGTTTTACCGCCTTTTCAGGGGAACCGCCATGCTCCAGAAAGCTGGAATTGTGATAGTATTCCAAAAGCTTCACACGATTTGAAAAAGTCAACGCAGTAGAAAGCTTAACCTTATATTCGGGCTTGTCCTCACGGTCGCGTCCTTTTCTCTCACACTGCCAGAACTGAATAGAAGTCAGTGCCTGTCCGTCAGAAATTTCCGTAACATAATCAGCAATACCATTATTGTAAATATACTGAAGCTGTTCAAAAGTACCGTCTTCGTTCTGATTTCTGAACAAAAATAAGATATTCGGGTTTACGACAGCCTGTTTTTTCAGAATATCTTCAAAATATTCTTTTTCTATATCAATATCCGTAAAAACGTCAAGGTCGGGCTTCCATGTGATTTTCGTACCTGTCTGTTTGCGGCGGGTTTCCTCCTTAAAAAGTCCCCCGACATTTTCGCCCTTTTCAAAATGGACCTTATAATGATACCCGTCGTTGTATATTTCAGCATCCATAAACGCCGATGCATACTGAGTTGCACAAAGTCCTAAGCCGTTAAGACCGAGTGAGAAATCGTAATTGTCACCGTCGTTTTTAAACTTTCCGCCCGCATAAAGCTCACAGAATACAAGCTCCCAGTTAAAGCGGTTTTCCGATTTATTAAAGTCAACAGGTATTCCGCGTCCGAAATCCTCAACTTCATAAGTATTGTTATTGTAGCGAGTAACGACAATTTTGTCGCCGTGTCCATCTCTTGCTTCATCAATGGAATTAGAAAGAATTTCAAAAACAGAATGCTTACAGCCCTCTATTCCGTCAGATCCAAAAATAACTCCGGGGCGTTTTCTTACTCTGTCCGCACCCTTTAAAGAGGTAATGCTGTCGTTTCCGTATGAAGATTTCTTTGTCATTGATTAAATCAAGCCTTTCAAAAGTTTATCATTTTTTATTCACGTCAACTGTTTGGCTTCATCAAAACAGCCGCCCAAAGTTCTTTTTCAACAGCATTTTCAAGTGTAAAGCCATGTAGATTTACAGCGTCCACGACCTCATTCTGACGCTCGGAAATAATTCCGGACATTATAAGCTTTCCGTCAGGTTTAAGGAGCTTTTTGAACAAAGGACTCATTGCTATTAAAACATCTGCAACAATATTTGCAAGTATTATGTCATATTCTCCGCCTATTTTATTCAGCAAATCAATATCGGAAATAATATTTCCGCAGTAAGCATTATATTTATCGGAAGAAATCCCGTTTTTCAGAGCATTTTCCTTTGCAATATTTACTGCATTTTCTTCAATGTCAATTGCTGTAACCTCTCCTGCTCCCAAAAGAACTGCCGCAATAGACAGAATTCCGCTTCCGCAGCCTAAATCAAGTACTCTGTCATTTTCACTGATTGTTTTTTCAAGAAATTCAAGGCAAAGTTGAGTTGTATTATGCTGACCTGTGCCAAAGCTTGAAGCAGGATCAATCTCTAAAATTGTTCTTCCGTCATTTTTATAATAAGTTTCCCACGACGGCTTTATTAAAAGCTTTTCGCCGACAGTTAGCGGCTTGAAGTACTGTTTCCAGTTATTTGCCCAATCCTCTTCTTTAACGTTGTTAAGCAAAATTTCAAGCCTCCCGAATGACTTTTGTTCATCAAAAGCTTTAAGTCTTTGAAGCTCGCTCTTAATGGAAATCAAATTCTCCGCACCCTGTGCATTTTCAGGGAGATAAACCGTTACAGACGTTTCGCAATTTTTAAGTCCCATAAGGTCGTCATCGATATAATCCCAGTTCGCCGATTTATCATTTAAAAAGTTCTCAAAATCCTGTGCATCCTTAACGACAAAGCCGCCGATTCCTATATTCAAAAGGCATCCGCATACGGATTCAATCCCCTCGGTAGTTGTAAATATACTCACTTCAGTCCAATTCAAAGCAATATCCTCCGATTATTTATTTTTTTCAAGATAATAAGATGCTTCCATATCCGCAACATTTAGCGCAAAAGCAAGCGGAAACTGTTCAAAAACTCTGCCGATTGTATTTTTATCCTCAATCCCTGAAAAGCCCATATGATAGCGGATTGCAAAAGCCTCTTCCCTTGTCAGCCGCATAAAGCCTGTGATTATGTAAACCGATTTTTCGCCGTGACCGTAAGGGAGCTGGTCGTCTATCGTATAATAAGGTACCTTTTCCCATACGCCCTGTTCGTTTTTTGAATTTCTAAAATCCGTCTTATAAAAATTCATCTTGCATAAATCATGTAAAAGTGCTGCAATTGCAATATTTTCATCGGTATAATTCATATTATAAACTTCTTTGGTTCTTGTTCTTTCAAGATAGTTTACAAGACAGTCATATACGTTAAGACTGTGTTCCAAAAGACCGCCCTCATATGAGCCGTGATATTTTGTACTTGCCGGAGCAGAAAAAAAATCGCTCCCCCCCGAAATAAGATAGTCAAGAAGCTTTTCCGAGCCCTCTCTGTGTATATTCTTTTTATAAATCTCAATAAATCTTTCTTTCAATTTATAAATCCCCTTTATTTTATTATATCAGAAAATTCGGCATTAATAAATTCCGCCAAGGCTTCGGGATTAATTTCAATCTGAAATCCGATTTTCCCTCCGCTTACAAAAAAAGTATCCAATAGAACGGCATTCTCATGAATAACGGTTTTGAATTGTTTTTTCATGCCAACAGGGCTGCACCCGCCGCGGATATATCCCGTAACATTGTTTATATCCTTGACATGAATCATTTCAACCGATTTTTCCCCGACAGATTTTGCCGCTTTTTTCAAATCAAGCTCATCACTGACAGGGATAACAAAGACAAAATACTCTGACTTCCCCTTTGTAACGAGAGTTTTATAAACTCTATCAGGGCTCATATTCATTTTCTTTGCAACAGCTAAGCCGTCTATGCCGTCAGAGCAGTCATAGGTATGCATTTCATACTTAATACTGCTGCTGTCAAGAATTCTCATTGCATTTGTTTTAATTTCAGCCAAAATATCACTTCCCTTAAAATTATACAACGGATTTAATAAATTTTCAACATATTTTAGCACAGCAAAAAATAATCCGTCATATTCGTGACGGATTACCTGATATTTTATTTATATCCTCTTTAAAAATTCCTTTGTACGCTGATGCTGAGGGTTGCCGAATATTTCTTGGGGCGTTCCCTGTTCAACAATTACCCCGCTGTCCATAAATACAACCCTGTTGGCAACCTCCTGAGCAAAGCTCATTTCATGAGTTACGACAAGCATAGTCAGGCCGGTTTTTGCAAGGCTTTTCATTACCTTTAAAACTTCTCCTACCATTTCAGGGTCAAGCGCAGAGGTAGGCTCGTCAAATAAAAGCGCGTCAGGCTCCATAGATAAAGCCCTTGCAATCGCCACACGCTGTTTTTGTCCGCCGGAAAGCTGTGCGGGCTTTGCATTTATAAACTGGCTCATTCCAACCGTTTCAAGATATTTCATAGCGATTTCTTTTGCTTCCGACTTTGAACGCTTTAAAACCTCAATCTGTCCTACCTCACAGTTATTAAGCACATTCATATTGTTGAAAAGATTGAACTGCTGAAAAACCATTCCCATTTTTGCACGATAAGCGGCAATATTCATTTTGTGGTCGAGAATATTTTCGTCTTTATAAATAATTTCTCCGCCGTCAGGAGTTTCAAGAAGATTTATACAACGAAGAAGCGTCGATTTCCCCGAGCCGGAAGAACCGATTATACATACCACTTCGCCTTTGTCAACCGAAAAATCAATGTCCGTAAGAACATCATGATTTCCGAAAGATTTGCTTAAATGCTTAACATCAATAATTCTGGACATTTTCTTAAGCCTCCTTTTTTTCCTCTATATGAATTGTATAGTTCTTTGGACCGTCAAGTTTTTTCTCAAACCAGCGGAGCAGTCTTGTAATAGAGAAAGTCAGGACAAGATAAATTGCACAGGTTACGAAAAATGTCTGGAAATACATAAAGTTATTTCCCGCGATTGATTTCGACTGGAAGAACAGCTCCGTAACAGAAATAACGCTTAAAACAGATGTATCCTTGATATTGATTATAAATTCATTTCCTGTTGCGGGAAGAATATTTCTTATTACCTGAGGGATAACTACGCAACGCATTGTCTGCCAGTGAGTCATGCCTATCGCATGAGCTCCTTCAAATTGCCCTTTATCTATTGAAACAATGCCTCCGCGGACAATTTCCGACATATATGCACCGGTGTTAATTGAAACAATCAGCAATCCTGCAAAAAACTTATTCAGATGTACGTCAAAAAGCAAAGCTGTTCCGTAATAAATAACCATTGCCTGTACTATCATAGGTGTACCGCGAAAAACCTCAACATAAATCTGAATTAAAACATTTACAAGCTGAAGAAAAAACCTTTTAAAATGGTTCTTTTTAGGCGGGAGAGGAATTGTTTTAATAACCCCCGCTAACAATCCGATTACGGCACCTATCAGCGTTCCCGTAATGGATAATACAATCGTAATTCCTGTACCTCTTAAAATCATCGGCCAGTATGTTTGTACAATATCGGCAACTTCTTTAAAAAAACTCATTTTTTATCCCCCGGCATTAATATGGGGGCATTAAATAAATGCCCCCAATGTTTGTGTTTAAATTGTTATTCCTGGGCAACAGGCTGATTTTTAATTGCGTTATTCATCATTTCAATACGTTCTTCTTCTGATATTCCGGCTAAAATCTTGTTAATCTGGTCGCCTAGTTCTTTATTTCCCTTTTTATATCCTACTGCAATAGCTGTATCTTCCTCAGAAGCCTCAAAACCGTTTCCTTCATCAAACGAAACATATGTGAGTGTAGGATTTGCCGATTCAATACTTATTCCCTCAGGTTTTTCAGCAACATAAGCGTCAATCATTCCCGACTCAAGAGCAACTCTCATTGCAGGGAAGTTATCCATAGCAGCTTCTTTTTTAACTCCGTTTATCTGGTCGATTACAGTATAATGGAATGTATTAAGCTGTGCAGTAATCTTTGCTCCGGAAAAATCCTGAATAGATTTAGCGTTTTCGTATTTGCTTCCCTTTTTAACTACAAGAATCAGATCTGATTTATAGTAGTTATCAGAGAAATCAATTGTTTTCTTTCTTTCCTCTGTCGGTGACATACCTGCAATAATTACATCAAGAACTCCTGACTGTACTCCCTGAGGAAGTCCGTCCCACTCGGTCTTTACAATTACAAGTTCTTTACCCATTCCCTCGGCAATTTTTTTTGCAATTTCAACGTCATATCCGCCTGCAAATTCCTGTGTTCCCGAAATCTTAACAGCACCGTTTGAATCATCAATCTGTGTCCAGTTAAAAGGAGGATATGCGCATTCAAGTCCTACCTTGAGCTGATTAGAATCATTTTTATTTGCGCATCCGGAAAAAGATGTAACAGATGCAGCTATTATTGCCGCACAGGAAATCAAGCTAAGTAATTTCTTCATTTTAATTGCCCCCAAAAATATTTATATTAACATATAATATATCATAGATATTACGATTCTGCAATAACATTTTTATATTTTTGTCGAAAAGAAATATAAAGTAATAAAATACAATGTAAATTTGCAATTTTTATTGTTTTAAAATTCAAAATGATAACAATAGATTAAAAAATCCTATTTGTATCTTTATTTAAAATATGATAATATAAGTATAATATTAACCGGAAAGGATTTATGAAATGAATAATAAAGAAATTAGATTTGAAAAAGTTGCCGAAAAAGATGCAGGAACTCTGTATTCACTTATTATTGAAATGGCTGCTTATGAAAAAGACCTTGACGAAGTCAGCACAAACGAAGAAAAAATCAAAAATACAATCTGCAATCAGTCCTGCGCGGAGGCCTTTTTAGGATACTGCGACGGTACAGCTGTATGTTATATTATTTATTTTTATACATACTCGTCTTATCTTGGGAAACAGTCAGTTTATATCGAGGATATTTATATCAAACCTGAATACAGAAAATTCGGAATAGGTAAAAAAATCCTTTCTCTCGCCGCAAAAATCGCGGTTGAAAAAAATTGCGAAAGACTTGACTGGACTTGTCTTGACTGGAATAAAAATGCGATTGAGTTTTATAAACACATGGGTGCCTCTCACCTTGAAAACAGATATTATTTTCGTGCGGAAGGCGATAAGCTTGTTAAAATCGCCAATGCTTGTACGGAATAGAATAAATACTTTCTGAATTTCAGACAGAAAATTAAGCGGGTAGTATATGCCCGCTTAAATTATTGTTATATCATTAAAAATGCAAATTAATATCCAACATTATTAATAAGGATTAGTAACCCTATCAATTTCTCTGTTGACATAAACAGCAATAGCAGCTTCAGCTGCCGGCGTAAATGCGGCAGGAACTCCTTTTCTGTATAGTCCTATATTTGTTGCAACATTCTTCTGATCACGGGTAATTACTCCCAATACTTCGGGAATACCTTCAACCATAATATTAACAAATTTAGGATCTCCCGATTCAGCAAGATAAACTCTTGCGTTAGCAAATCTCGGAGTAAGTACAGACATTAATCGTTCAGTGATATTATTATTATATTTAATTGATGTGTTTGGTCCGGCTTTTTTCTTGTCAAATAATCCCATAGAATCATCTCCAATACTGTATAGAATAATAGTATATGTTTATAGTAAAATTATAACATCGTATTTTAATTTTGTCTACTATTTAATAATATAAAAATCTTTATTGTTTTTGTGCATAATGTTTAAATCTTATGGTATATTTCATTATTATCCTGTCAAATATTAAGAATCTTTATACAAATTAATAATTTCTTTATTTAGATGGAATGCGTACAATACTATCTGTTTTATTTTTTTATCGTTAATTTTATCCAATGCATACTTATACATTTCAAGCTGTTTAGAATATTTTTCAATTAATTCAGATTCATTTTTTACATAATCGGACTTATAATCCACCAGAACATATCCGTCGTCTTCTTCAAAAATACAGTCAGCTATCCCCTGGAGCATTCCGTCTGTATTTTTATATGCTTCAAGAAATTCGTCATCACAATCAAGATCTGAAATTCTCATTAGTAATTTTCTTTCTCTCATAACATTTTCTGATTTTTTTATTCTCTGATAAAGCTTTGAGCCAAAAAAAGCTTTTAACTTATCGACAGAAACAGAGTCCCCCTGTTTTTTTGTCAATGCCCCGATTGAAACAAGCCGGTTAATCTCAACGAGAATATCAGCTTCGGCTTTTGCATAATCCGAAAACTGCATAAATGTATGAAGTGCAGTTCCCTTTTCCGCTCCGCTCAACGAATTATTTTCTGTAATAAATTCAGGACGTTTCAAAAGAATATCATTACCCTTTTTTGATATTTCCGAAACGGTAAGCTTTGAAAGAATATTTGCATTTTTCATATCATAATCAAAGGCAATATTCTTTATAACCTCATTTTCAAGAGTTTTATCAGGCTGTATCGCTTCCGTTTTCATATTTTCCTTTAAAAGCCCCGAGCTTATAAGTTCTTCTGTTTCAATAAATTTTATAGGGAAGCTGTCCGTATCTAAAAAAATTCCTGCTTCTGAAAGATTTCTTAAAGCATCGGCGTCTTTATGGGTTAATAAAGCAGTTATAAGCCAGTCCTGCATACAGCCTGCTTTTGAAACAAGACGCGGCGTTATTCCTTTGTTAATTTCAATGTCCCTTGCAAAGCTTTTCATCTTTTTAATTGATTTCAACACGCCCTCCCGGAATTCGTCAAGCTTTTCTTTTGATATGCTCCCTGAACTGTCAATGCAGAAAACGACATCTTTTGCGAACGGTTTCAGACTGGAAATCTTTTTTCCGGGCGTGATGTCTATTCTG
>DAOPYP010000028.1:0-17172 GCA_035352975.1 Oscillospiraceae bacterium | reverse complement strand
TGTAAAAGATAAAAATCTCGCAGAAAAACTTTATTTTATACAAAATGCTACAGGAGGCGTTCTCCCTCCGTTTGATTCGTTCCTGCTTATAAGGGGAATTAAAACTCTTTCAGTGCGAATGGATAGACATATCAGCAATGCAGAGGCTGCTGCAAAATATCTTAAAACCAACCCTGCCGTAAAGGAAGTATACTATCCGGGACTTAAAGATAATCCGGGTTATGAAATACAGAAAAAACAGGCGGACGGTGCGGGAGGAATGATTTCCTTTGAGCTTGCCGACGGATACAGTTCCGCCAAGTTCTTTGACGGATTAAAGCTTATCGCACTTGCTGAAAGTCTTGGCGGAGTTGAGTCATTAGCTTGCCACCCGTCAACAATGACACATGCTTCAATTCCTCAGGAAATCAGAGAAAAAGTCGGAATAACCGAAAATCTTATCCGTATTTCAATAGGAATTGAAAGCGAAAAGGATATCATAGACGACCTTGAAAACGCTTTGCGTTTCAGCAGAGAGGGCTAGGCTTATGGGTATGTATTACAACAGTATTCACGAACTTATCGGGAATACACCTATAATAAAGCTTAATAATCTCGGCGTAAAAAAAGATGTTGAAGTTTATGCAAAGCTTGAACTTTGGAATCCCGGGGGAAGCGTTAAGGACAGAATCGGTACTTACATGATAAAGGACGCAGAAGAAAAGGGTCTGTTAAAGCCAGGCGGAACAATAATTGAAGCAACAGCAGGAAATACAGGGCTTGGAATTGCCGTTGCCGCACTTAACAAAGGATATAGAGTTATATTCGTTGTTCCGACTAAGTTTTCGGTTGAAAAGCAGACACTTATGAAAGCACTTGGGGCGGAAATCATAAACACTCCCAGAGAGGGCGGAATGCTCGGAGCGGCAAAGAAAGCAGAGGAGCTCCTGAAAACAATTCCCGATTCTGTTACGCTTAAACAGTTTGAAAATATGAGCAATCCTCTTGCACATTACGAAACAACAGGACCTGAAATATACAGTCAGCTTGACGGCAATATTGATTATTTTGTTGCAGGGGCAGGGAGCGGCGGAACTTTCACAGGTATTGTAAAATTTCTGAAAGAACATAACCCGCAGATTAAAGGGATTCTTGCAGACCCTGTCGGCTCGACAATCGGCGGCGGAGAGCATTCCGATTACGACATTGAGGGCATAGGCAAGCCTCTGTTGCCGATATAGCCGAATATATCAAGCCCATTAAGATCACTGAAATAGATTCAGCACAGATTATCGGTCTTGCTAAGGACTTTGATGTATACATCGTTAACACAAACAAGGCAATTGAAGCAGGCGTTGACACATCAAAATTCCTTTTCAAAGAGGGCGAGGATTCACCATATGCAAACATTATCGCTGTAAAGGCTGAAAAAGCAAACGATCCGGCAATACAGGCACTTGTAAAAGCACTCCAGTCCGATGAAACAAGAAAGTTCATCGAGGATAAATATAACGGAGCAGTTATTCTGGCAAAAATTGACTAATAAACAAGAGGAGAAATAATCATGGCAAAAAAGCTAAAGCAGATTGCAATCTACGGAAAAGGCGGTATCGGCAAGTCCACCACCACATCAAACATAAGCGCAGCTCTTTCGGATATGGGCTATAAGGTAATGCAGTTCGGATGCGACCCAAAAGCGGATTCAACAAATACACTTCGTGACGGAACCTACATACCGACTGTTCTTGACCTTTTGAGAGAGAAGAAAACAGTCGACGCACATGAAACCATTTTTACAGGCTATAATGGAATTTACTGTGTCGAAGCCGGGGGACCAGCCCCCGGTGTAGGCTGTGCAGGGCGAGGAATTACTACAGCTGTCCAGCTTCTGAAACAGCAGAAGGTATTTGAAGAGCTTGACCTTGACTATGTTATCTATGATGTGCTCGGAGATGTTGTCTGCGGAGGCTTTGCCGTGCCGATAAGAGAGGGAATTGCCGAACATGTTTTCACAGTTTCATCTGCTGACTTCATGGCAATCTATGCGGCAAACAACCTCTTCAAGGGTATTCAGAAATATTCAAATGCAGGCGGAGCACTTCTTGGCGGCGTAATTGCTAATTCTGTTACAAATCCGTTTCAGAAAGAAATCATTGACGACTTTGTCGCAAAAACCCATACACAGGTTATGGAATATGTTCCGCGTTCAATTACGGTAACCCAGAGTGAGCTTTCGGGAAGAACAACCATTGAAGCTCAGCCAAATTCCGAACAGGCAAAGGTATACAGAAGCCTTGCAAAGCGGATTGACGAACATACTCAGTCAACAGTTCCTGCTCCCCTTGATTCACAGCAGTTAAAGGAATGGGCGGCATATTGGGCTGATCAGCTTATTGCTATTGAAACTGGCGAAATAAGAGATCACGGCGCACAAATCTGATGAAACGGAGGAAAAGCAATGAGCGATATTAATTTGAGGGCCCCCGAGGTACAGGTTCGTGAAATAAGACTGAAATCAATAACAGGCTTTCAAGGTACGGCAAAGGAGCTTGTCAGCGGCTGTTCTAACTGCGGGTTAAAAGATAAGGTGCGTTCTTTCAGTCAGTGCCTTGGCTGTTCAACTTCCTTTGCAGCCTGTACAACCGTACTTATTCAGGATGCGGCAGTAATAAGTCACGGTCCAGTCGGATGTTCCTCTTGTCTGCATGAATTTGCTTTTACATATAGAGTAAATTCTGAACTCCGAGAGATTAAAAATCCCACACAACGCAAAATTTTTTCAACTAATCTTGAGGAACGTGACACTATCTACGGCGGAAACGAAAAGCTTGCCGACGCAATCAGAGAAGTTTATGACAGAACACACCCTAATGCGATTTTCGTTATAACAACCTGTGCGGCAGGAATTATCGGCGACGATGTCGAGGGAATTACAAACGAAGCCGAAGAAGAGCTTGGAATACCTGTTGCCGCAATTTTTTGCGAGGGCTTCCGTTCAAGAATATGGACGTCAGGCTTTGACGCAGGCTATCACGGAATAGCAAGAAAGCTTATAAAACCGCCTGTTGAAAAAAGAAATATCATAAATGTTATAAATTTCTGGGGAACTGATATTTTCACTGAATGGCTTGGGGAATTCGGGTATAAGCCGAATTACCTTACACCATATTCAACTGTTGACGCTATCGCTCATTCATCCGAGGCAGAGGCAACAATTCAGGCTTGTGCAACCTTAGGTTCATATCTTGGGGCGGCGCTTGAAAAGGAATTCGGCGTAAAAGAAATAAGGACCTCACCTCCATACGGAATTGCCCAGACTGACAGATGGTTCAGGGAGCTTGGACAGATTCTCGGTAAAGAAAAAGAAGCTGAGGAGTTTATACAAAAAAAGAAAGAGCAGTATCTCCCGAAAATAGAGGAACTTCGAGAAAAGCTTAAAGGGAAAACTGCTTTCGTTACAGCAGGAGCATCTCACGGGCATTCACTCCTTGCAATACTCGGCGAACTTGGAATGAAAGCACAAGGTGCGGCTATTTTCCATCACGATCCCGTATATGACAACGGCGCCCCCGAATCTGACACTTTAGGGCATACCGTCAGTGACTACGGCGACGTTCCTAACTTTAACGTCTGCAACAAGCAGGAATTTGAGCTTGTCAATCAGCTTAACCGAATTCGCCCAGACATTCTCCTTGCAAGGCACGGCGGAATGACCTTGTGGGGAGCAAAATTCGGGATACCGTCGCTTTTAATCGGCGACGAGCATTACGGAATGGGCTATGAGGGACTTGTGAATTACGGCGAGCGTATTCTTGAAACCCTCGAAAACAATGAGTTTGTAACTAACCTTGCAAAAAACACGGTAAACCCATATTCAAAATGGTGGCTTGAACAAAAGCCTAATACTTTCCTCGGAGGTGACAACTGATGTCAGGAATTATTGAACAGGAGCGCTATACCTGCGCTATCGGCGCATTGCAGTCGGTGGTTGCAATCCCCCGTGCAGTACCGATTCTTCATTCAGGACCCGGCTGCGGAACAATGGTAAACGGATTTTTTGAACGAGCAAGAGGCTATGCGGGAGGGAACACTTCCCCTTGTACAAATTTCAGCGAAACAGAGGTTGTTTTCGGTGGAACAGACAGGCTCCGCAAAATTATTGAAAATACCTACAAGGTTCTTGATACGGATTTACAGGTAGTTGTCACAGGCTGTACGGCTGATATTGTCGGCGATGATGTTGCTTCTGTTGTAAATGAATTTGCTGATGAGGGAAAGCCTATTGTTCATGTTGAAACGGCGGGCTTCAAGTCAAACAATCTTGTTGCACACAGCAATATTGTCAATGCAATAATAGATCAGTATGTTGATAAATTCATTGATGAAAATCCAGTTCGTTCAGAAAAAAAGCTGGTTAATCTTCTTGCTTCAATACCTTATCAGGATCAGTTCTGGAAGGGCAATCTTCAAGAGTACAAGAGGCTTCTTGAGGGACTGGGACTTGAGGTAAACATTCTTTTCGGCCCTCATTCGGGCGGAGTAAAGGAATGGCAGACTATACCGAAAGCGAATTTCAATATACTTGTTTCCCCTTGGTACGGCGAACCTATCATTAAAAATCTTGAAGAGAAATACGGTCAGCCGTATTATCGTTTCAGATACCTGCCGATTGGCGCAAATGAAACGCTGAAGTTCCTTAACGGAGTAACTGAGTTTGCAAATGAAAACGGCGCAGAGCTTGACGTTGAAAAAGCTCAGCGTTTTATAGGTGAAGAAAATAACGCATATTACGAAGAGATTGATAACCTTGCGACTTTTCTGACAGAGTTCCGTTACGGACTTCCGAACCATGTTCATATTCTTCATGATGCGGGCTATGTAGTCGGGCTTTCAAAGTTTTTACTGCATGAAGTCGGAATTGTTCCTAAAGAGCAGTTTATTGTCGATAATACCCCCGATGAATATATTGAGCAGGTTACTGCCGATTTGAAATCAACATCTGAAAAAAGAGAAATCCCCGTATTCTTTAATCCTGATGCAGGTGCTGCACAGGATATTATAAGAAAGCTTACTAATAAGGGCAGGGGAATTATTCTGGGAAGCGGCTGGGATAAGGAGCTTGCAAAAGAAAAGGATTTTGATTTTCTGTCAATTTCCGTTCCGACACCGTACAGACTTGTCCTTACAACAAACTATGTCGGCTTTACAGGCGGGTTAAGAGTTATTGAGGATATTTACGATACCGTGCTTTATTCATACAAATAAGAGGTGAGATATATGCCGAGAATAGCGCTGGCAACCACAGACGGAAAGTTTATAAACGAGCATTTCGGGAGAGCGAAAGCCTTTCATATAGTCAATTTAAAAGACGATGATTACTTTTTTGTGGAAACGAGAGAAGTCACTCCCTGCTGTCAGAATTACGACCACAACGAGAGCGACTTTGACAAAGTAATAGAACTGCTTTCGGACTGCGATGGGGTGTTTGTAAGCCGAATAGGTACAGTCGCTTCGGCTTATCTCATTTCACATGGACTAAGGGTTTTTGAAGCACCCGGCATTATAGAAGATGTAATGAAAAAGGTTATAGCGGATAAATTTTTCGATAAAAATACAGCGCCGCAGATATAAATCATACAGTGCTGTCAATCAGAATTATTAATTATTGAAAACAAAATACCTTTATCAAGCAGCGGGAAAGGCACAGGGAGAACAGGCTCGGATTCATATTCGCCGAGCTGTTTTTCAAGCCAGATGGTATCATGCCATTTCCCAAGCTTATAGCCTGTGTGACGGAACATTGCCGTTTCTGTAAAGCCGAATTTGTTATGAAACGCAATGCTCTTGTCATTCGGATAGGTAATGCAGGCATACGCGGTTTTATAGCCCTGTACGGCAAGAATTTTCAGAAGAACAGTATAAAGCTCCCCTGCAATCCCTCTGCGCTGATATTTTTCAGCGACATAAACCGAGATTTCGGCATTCCATTGAAAAGCTTCACGCTCACGCTGCTTTCCGGCATAGGCATATCCGGCGATTTCACCGTCAAGCTCATATATGAGATAGGGGAACTGTTCGGTATAATGCTTTATCCTAATAAGAAATTCTTCTTCTGTCGGAACTGTACATTCAAAGGTTACGTCGCTGTAAAGGATATGCGGCGCATAGATATTCAGAATTGCCCGTGCGTCGGATATATCGTCGGTATTGACAAAGCGTATCATATAATATGCTCCCTACGAATCGGAAATTTCCAAACAGCTTCTCATTGCGAGTATCGTCTGTTCAATAAGATAATCAAGCTCCCAGCCGAGCATTTGGGCGCCGCGTTCAATTACTTCGCGGGAACAGCCTGCCGCAAAATTTGTACTTTTATATTTTTTCTTTACGGATTTGACTTCAAGATCCAAAACGCTTTTTGACGGACGCATTATGGCAACTGCACCTATTAATCCGGTAAGCTCGTCAGCCGCATAAAGAACCTTCTCCATCTGATGAACGGGTTCGATATCAACGGTAAGCTTATAGCCGTGGCTTGCGGCTGCACGGATTATTCTTTCGTCTATGCCGTTTTCACGCATTATCTCCTGCTGCTTAATGCAGTGCTGTTCAGGGTAAATTTCAAAATCAAGGTCGTGAAGAAGTCCGACAATTCCCCAAAAATCGACCTCTTCGGCATAACCAAGCTGATTTGCAAAGAATCGCATTACTCCCTCGACAATCTGAGCATGCTTAAGGTGAAATGCATCTTTATTGTATTGCGTAAGAAGCTCCCACGCCTGTTCTCTTGTCAAAATATTACCCATTTAAATAATCTCCTTAAATATAGTACATAATTGACTGATCGTCCGTGTTTTTGGCAGTTTCCTTTAAAAGCCCGTCAAGAGTAATTCCGTTAAGCGAGTTCATAACAGACTTGTCAAGCGTATCAAAAACCAACGAACGCAGTGCTTTTTCAAAAGCGGGAGCGGATTCCGCAACGGTTTCCTCGGCGCCTTCAAAAAGTGTGCTTTCTATTGCGGAAAGAATATCATAAGCAGTAATCTGTTTGGGTGAACGCGAAATCTGGTAACCGCCCTGTGAGCCTTTTACGGAGGTCACAAGACCGCCCTTTTTAAGAAGAGCAAAAACCTGCTCCAGATATATTTTTGAAATCCCGAATTTTTCGGAAATGCTTATTACTGTTATGAATTTCCCGCTGTCAAAGCTAGCTGCCATATAAATCATTGATACAAGGGCATAACGCCCCTTTGAAGAAATTCGCATATATTACCCTCCATTTCATACTTGTGATGTATGCTTTAATAATACAGTACGGAGGGCACTTTGTCAATACCTTTATTGCATATAAGAATAATATTTATAGTTTCACATAGAAAGAAGGCATTATTTATGTCATGCTGCGGTTCAGTTAAAGTCGATTCAAGGCTCGAACATATTGCAAACCGTCATCCGTGCTTTAGCGGAGAGGCAAATATGAAGCACGGACGGCTTCATCTTCCGGTCAGCCCGACCTGCAATATACAATGTAAGTTCTGTAAGCGGAGCATAAACAAGCTTGAAAACCGTCCGGGAGTTTCACAGACTGTATTAACTCCCGATGCTGCCTGTAATCTTGTTAGCAAAGCCCTTGAGCTTTGCCCTGAAATAACCGTTGCTGGGATAGCGGGACCGGGCGATACTCTTGCAACGCCTTATGCAATTGAAACATTCAAACTTATTAACGAAAAATACCCCGACATGATAAACTGTCTTAGTACAAACGGACTTTTGCTTGAAAGGTATACTGATGAACTATACAGCGCAGGCGTAAGAACAGTTACGGTCACTGTTAATGCGGTTGACCCTGATGTGCAAAAGGAAATATGCTCATGGATAGTATATGACGGGGTAAAATATACAGGAAGAGAAGCCGCTGAAATCCTTATTGAAGCCCAGAAAAGAGGAATAAGAAAGCTTGCGGCACTTGATATGCTGATAAAAATAAATATCGTTCTGATACCAGGAATAAATGATTTTCATATTGAGGAAATAGCAAAAACCGTTAAGGAATGCGGGGCAAACCTTATCAATATAATTCCGCTGATACCTCAGCATGAACTTTCTGACGTTGAAGCGCCAAGCTGTTTTCAGCTTAATGAAGCGAGAACAGCGGCTGAAAAATATCTCCCCGTTTTCAGGCACTGTCAGCATTGCCGCGCGGATGCCTGCGGCATTCCGGGGAAAGGTGATTTGTCCTCTCTTTTATATGAAACGAGCGGCATTCCCCAGACTTTTTCACACGGATAAAATTTTTTTAAAAACCTATTGACAAATTTGAATTCATAGCATATACTTTAATCATACCAAACACATATGTTAAATATGAAAATTTAAACGGAGGTAATTTTTATGTCAAAGATTAATAAGAGCTTAACAGATTTAATAGGAAAGACCCCTTTGCTTGAGCTTGTGAATTATGAGAAAAAACATGAGCTGAAAGCAACTGTTGTTGCAAAGCTTGAATATTTCAATCCCGCTGGAAGCGTTAAGGACAGAATAGCAAAGGCTATGATTGAGGATGCAGAGGCTAAGGGCGTTCTCAAGGAAGGTTCGGTTATTATTGAACCGACAAGCGGAAATACAGGAATAGGTCTTGCATCTGTTGCCGCCGCAAGAGGATACAGAATAATTCTCACAATGCCTGAAACAATGAGCGTTGAACGCAGAAATCTTCTTAAAGCTTATGGCGCAGAACTTGTTCTCACAGAGGGCGCAAAGGGTATGAAAGGCGCTATTGCAAGAGCTGATGAATTAAAGGAAGAAATTGACGGCGGAGTAGTCCTCGGTCAGTTTGATAATCCTGCTAACCCTGCTGTTCATAAGGCAACCACAGGCCCGGAAATCTGGGATGATACTGACGGAAAGGTTGATATTTTTGTTGCAGGTGTCGGCACAGGCGGAACAGTTTCCGGTACCGGTGAATTTCTCAAGTCAAAGAACCCTAATATTAAAATAGTTGCCGTTGAACCTAAGGATTCACCTGTTCTTTCAGAGGGTAAGGCAGGCCCGCATAAAATTCAGGGCATAGGCGCAGGATTTGTTCCTAAGACCTTGAATACCTCAATTTATGACGAAGTTCTCCCCATTTCAAATGAGGCTGCCTTTGAAGCAGGCAGAGAAGTTTCAAGAACAGACGGCGTGCTTGTAGGAATTTCATCAGGTGCTGCTATTGCCGCTGCAACTGAGCTTGCAAAGCGTCCTGAAAATGCAGGCAAAGTTATTGTTGCACTTCTCCCTGATACAGGTGAAAGATACCTTTCAACTGCATTATTTGCCGAATAATAAGGAGCAATAATTTTAATCCGCTTCATTTTATGATGAAGCGGATTTTTTATAAAATGATAAGGAGTGTATAACATGAGCAAGTATAATTTTGATGAAATTATCGACAGAAACAATACAAATTCGCTTAAATATGATTTTGGAAAAGAGCATAATATGCCTGCTGATGTTATGCCTTTCTGGGTTGCGGACATGGATTTTCGCACGCCGCCAGCCGTAATTGACGCGCTGACTGAACGAAGCAAACATGGGATTTTCGGTTATACCGATATAAAAGAAGACTATTTCAAAGCGGTTTACGACTGGTATAAAAATAGGTTTGGCTTTACGGTGAATAAGGAATGGCTGATAATAACCCCGGGAGTGGTTTTTGCAATCTGTGCGGCAATAAGGGCTCTGACACATGAGGGGGACGGCGTGCTTATCCAAAGACCTGTATATTATCCGTTTTCATCAGTGATTAAGGATAATAACCGTAAGCTTGTGAACAATTCGCTTGTGTATAAAAACGGTAGATATGAAATTGATTTTGACGACTTTGAAAAGAAAATTACCGAAAACAATGTGAAGCTGTTTATCCTCTGCAATCCGCACAATCCTGTCGGAAGAGTGTGGACAAAAGAAGAACTTACTAGAATAGGAATAATATGCCTCAAACATAAAGTAATAGTTATATCCGACGAAATCCATTCGGATTTTGTTTACGGCGGTAACAAGCATACGCCCTTTGCAAGCCTGTCAAGGCATTTATCAGACATAACCATAACCTGCACATCGCCGAGCAAGACCTTTAACCTTGCAGGATTACAGCTTGCCAATATTTTTATTGAAAACGAGAGCATCAGGAAAGCCTTATACAAAGAAATAAGAAAAACCGGATACGGCAATCCGAATACAATGGGAATTATTTCGGCTCAGGCAGCATATGAGCATGGAGGAGAATGGCTTGACGAACTGCTTTTGTATCTTTCGGATAATATTTCAAAGACCCAAAGCCTGCTTTCGGAAAAAGCTCCTAAGCTTAAAGTAATTGAGCCTGAGGGAACATATCTGTTATGGATTGACTTTAAAGGGCTGGGCTTAACCGATAAAAAGCTGGATGACCTGATCATAAACAAAGCCAAGCTTTGGCTTGACGGAGGGAAAATGTTCGGCGAAGAGGGAAGCGGCTTTCAGCGAATCAATATAGCCTGCCCGTGGTCTGCTCTAAATGAAGGACTGAACAGATTGACAGCTTTTTTATAAATCAATATCATAGTAAATACATATAATTTATATGATTAATTGTTTGCTATATTTGTATATCTATCCGAACTTGATTTTTTCGTTCAAAAAGCATTGACATACGGGGTATCGCAATATATAATAAAGCCATCAAATATACTAAGTATATATGAAATATATGCAATATGAAAAAGGGGTATTATGATGAATAAAGAAATTCAGAATGTTGTAAGGACTGTGTATTCTATGCACGAGCGAATGTGCAGTACACGATGTTTCAGATAAAATACACCGGGTTATCAATAAAAATATTACATAATAAAAGGAGTCAATAAATATGAAAAATATATTAGGAAAAATTACGGCACTTGCTCTTGCGGGTGTAATCGGGCTTTCACTTACAGCCTGCGGAAAAAGCAGCGAGGCTAAATCAATAAAGGTCGGCTTCTGTCCGGGACCTTACAGCGATATGTTCAAGGAGGCTATTCAGCCGTCGCTTGAAAAGAAAGGCTATAAGATAGAAATCGTTGAATTTTCCGATTATGTTCAGCCGAACAAGGCGCTTGCCGCAAAGGAAATTGACGTGAACATATTCCAGCATTCAACCTACCTTAAAAAATTCTCCGCCGATAACGGTCTTGACCTTTCATACATAAAGGAAATTCCAACGGCAGGAATGGGAATATTCTCAAGCAAATACAAGTCGTTTGATGAGCTTCCTGACGGAGCGACGGTTGCAATTCCAAACGATGAAACAAACCTTTCAAGAGCAATACGCGTTCTTCAGCAGGCAGGTCTTGTGAAGATAAAGGACGGCGTTGATCCGGCAAAGGCAACACAGAACGATTTATCCGAAAATAAAAAGAATTTTAAATTTACTGAAATTGAAGCTCCGCAGCTTCCGAGAAGCCTCGACAGCGTGGATATTGCCGTAATTAACGGAAACTATGCTATAAGCGCAGGTCTTCAGCTTAAAGATGCAATATACAGTGAAGAGCTTGGCGAAGGCTATTTCAATGTAATTGCTGTAAGAACCGAGGATAAAGACTCACAGCTTGCCAAAGACATCGTCGAAATTACTACTTCTGATGAATTTAAAAAAGTTATTGACGACCCGAATAAACAATATTCCGCATTCAAAAAGCCGTCAGGCTATTAATATCTGCGACAATCAAATTAATCGGGCGGACAGCTTTCGTCCGCCCGATATTTCATACTTAAAGAAAGGAGCTGATATACATCGTGATTGAATTCAAAAATGTTAATGTCAGCTTTAAAAACGGCGATAAAGAATTCAGCGCCGTAAAAGATGCTTCCCTAAAAATTGAAAAAGGTGAAATCTTCGGAATAGTAGGCTCAAGCGGAGCGGGAAAAAGTACGCTTCTCCGTACAATCAATCTCCTCCAGCCTGTAACGTCAGGGGACGTTCTTGTAAACGGAGAGAGCATTGTCGGCTATAAAAGTGAAAAACTGAGAAATCTCAGAAGAAACACCGGAATGATTTTTCAGCACTTTAATCTTGCCGATAATAAAACAGTATATCAGAATATAGCTTTTGTACTCAAAGCAGCGGGAAAAAGCAAAGCCGATACCGATAAACGCGTAAAAGAGCTTCTGGAGCTTGTCAATCTTACCGAAAAGTCGGATTCCTATCCGTCAAGGCTTTCGGGCGGACAAAAACAAAGGGTTGCAATAGCAAGGGCGCTTGCGAACAATGCGGAAATACTCCTTTGTGACGAGGCAACATCCGCTCTTGACCTTGAAACGACGGCATCTATTCTTACGCTTTTAAAAGAGCTTAATCAGCGTTTGGGAATAACAATCGTCATCATCACTCACGAGCTTGACGTTGTAAAAAGCATCTGCTCACGCGTTGCGGTTATGAACAGCGGTGAAATTGTCGAAACAGGCGGAGTATATGACATCTTCACAAAATCCGAAAACGAATTTACAAAGCAGCTGATAAGCCATACGCTTAAATTTGACCTACCTGACGAAGTTCTTGCAAATATAAAAGGAACAGTTGTCAAGATAACGTATCACGGAGACAATGCGAACAATCCGATACTGTCATATGCGGCAAATACCTGCGGAGTGGGCTTCAATATACTGCTCGGGAAGATTGAATATATCAATAAAGTACCGCTTGGGATTCTCTATGTCAATATTTTCGGTGAAGCTGAGTCAATTAAATCGGCACTGCAATATCTGGCTTCACATACTGAAAGCACGGAGGTAATTTACGATGAAAATAAATCTTTTTGATGCATTAACCAGGGCATTCGGCGAAACAGCAGTAATGGTCGCGATTTCACTTGGTTTTGCAATAGTGCTTGGAGGAATCCTTGGTCTTGTGCTTTTTGCGACGTCAAACCCGCTTTTTATACGAAACAGGGCGGTAAATGAAGCAGTCGGAATTATAATAAATGTTACACGTTCAATCCCGTTTCTGATACTTCTGGTACTTCTTATTCCTCTTTCAAAGCTGGTTGTTCAGACGACTATAGGACCTGCTGCCGTTGTTGTTCCTCTTTCGGTTGCTTCAATTGCTTTTTTTGCAAGGCTTGCCGAAATATCCTTTTCGGAAGTGAACAAGGGCGTTCTTGAAGCGGCTGTCGCATCGGGCGCAAAAAAGCTTTACATCATTGTCCATATACTTATTCCTGAGGCTCTCCCTCAGCTTATCAAAAACATAACCGTAACAGCGGTGTCGCTGATAGGGTATTCAGCTATGGCGGGAACAGTCGGAGGCGGAGGAGTCGGCGACCTTGCAATCCGCTACGGCTATCAGCGTTATCAGACCGATGTAATGCTTATATGCGTTGCATTTTTGATTGTACTGGTTCAGATTCTGCAGTTTTTAGGCGATTTTGCCGCAAAGAAGCTGAACAGGAAATAATTTTGGAGGACATATTGAAAAATGACTGAGATAAGATGGCACGGAAGAGGCGGACAGGGCGCATTTACAGCGGCAAAAATACTTGGTGCGGCAGCTCTCAAAGAAGATAAATATGCGCTTTCATTTCCGTCATTCGGCCCTGAACGAAGAGGCGCACCTGTTCTTGCCTTCACAAAAATAGATGATAAGCCGATACGGAACAGAAGTGAAGTTAAGAAATGCAACTACATCGTATTTCTTGATGAAACACTCTTTTCTGATGATTATATCGGAGATCTAAAGGAAAACGGAAAAATTATTGTGAGCTCGTCAAACGTTTCGGCATATTCACAGTACAGTCAGGTTATCACGATTGACGCGCTGACGATTGCCGAAGAAATTCTTCATATGCCGATAACTAATACCGCCGTACTCGGCGCATTGATTGGTTTGAGTGGCATAATTGAGCTTGATTCGGTTTATTCGGCCGCTGAACAGTATCTAAATAAGAAGATTCTGCAGAAAAACATTGAGATAATCAGAAAATCATTTTTGACAGTTAAGGAGGCTTTTTAATGATAAAACCGTCACTCAAAAGCTATATTAAGCCTCAGAAGCTTTCGGAATACCCTATAGGAACGGTATATGAAGCCGGTCATCTTGTGACGAAAAACGCAGGCTGGCGTACAGTAAGACCCGTTATGGATATGGATAAATGCTCAGGCTGTTTTCAATGCTACATGTACTGCCCTGATGGTGTCATTTTTAAAGAGGGAAAAAGCGTTTCTGTTGACTATGACTTCTGCAAGGGCTGTGGCATATGTGCAAAAATATGTAAGCTAAACGTTATATCAATGGAGGCAGAAAAGAGATGAGCAAAGCGTTTTTATCCGGAAATGAGGCATTTGCGGAGGGCGTTCGCCTTGCTAAACCACATGTAATTTCAGCTTATCCTATAACTCCGCAGACTATTGTTGTTGAACGGCTGTCTGAAATGGTTGAGGACAAAAGCCTTAAAAGTGAATTCATTCATGTTGAAAGCGAACATTCCGCTCTTTCCTGTGCAATGGGAGCAAGTGCAATTGGCGCAAGAGCATTTACAGCAACTTCTTCACAGGGACTTCTCTATATGGCGGAATGTCTTCAGTATGCAAGCGGGGGAAGATTCCCTATTGTTATGATGAATGCAAACCGTTCAACCGCACTTCCTTGGAATATTTACGGCGACCAGAGGGATTCAATTTCACAGCTTGACTGCGGCTGGATTCAGGTTTACGTTGAGGATGCACAGGAAAGCCTTGATATGGCTATTCAAAGCTTTTTTATAGCAGAGCATGAAAAGGTATCAACTCCCGTTATGGTCAATCTTGACGGATTTGTCCTGACACATACCTATGAGGCGGTTGAAATACCGTCACAGGAACAGGCTGATAAATTTCTTCCGCCGTTTAAAACGGGGAACAGAATGGATTTTGACAATCCGAAGAATATGGCTTTTTCAGCGGGACCTGACAGCAATATGGAATTCAAACTTCAGCAGCATAAGGCTATGCTTGATTCAAAGTCAGTGATTGAGCTTGCCGACAAAAGCTTTGCAGAAATATTCGGCAGAAGCTATGGGGGTCTGATTGATACATATAAAACGGATGATGCTGAGTATATTCTCATAACGCTTGGAAGCATAACAGGTCTTGTCCGTGAAGTTGTCGATGAATTAAGGGCTGAGGGCAGAAAAGTCGGTTTAGTAAAGCTTCGTTATCTTCGTCCGTTTCCTGATAAAGAACTTGCGGAAGCTGTTAAAAATGCAAAGGCGGTAGGAACGCTTGAAAAGGATATTTCTTTTGGCTATGAGGGTACTGTCTATACAAACGTAAATTCAGCACTTATAAAAAATGGCATAGCCATTCCGTCGTATAATTTTATTGCAGGGCTTGGCGGACGGGATATTTCTAAAAAGGACATTATTCATATGTTTGAGCATATTGAAAAAGGCGGAGAATACGTTAATTTCATCGGATTGGGGGTTAATGCCGATGAGTGAAAGAATAACCGCAAAAACAATAACGGACAACGAGTTTTTTTACGGGCATAAGGCTTGTGCCGGCTGCGGCGGAAGTCTTGCCGTCAGGATGGCACTTAAAGTTCTCGGTGAGCGTGCATTGACCGTAATCCCTGCCGGATGCATGTCGGCGGTCGGCTTTAATTTTCCGCACCTTTGCTTTTCAAACAATGCGATAATTTCGACATTTGCCTGAACAGCCTCAATGATGACAGGTATTGAAGCAGGGGCAAGGGCATTGGGCTATAAAAATTACAAGGTTGTCGGCATTGCAGGTGACGGCGGAACAGCGGATATAGGAATTCAAGCTCTTTCGGGAGCTATTGACAGAAACGACGATGTGATTTATATCTGCTACGACAATGAAGCATATATGAATACAGGCATACAGAAAAGTGGGCTTACTCCATACGGTGCAAGGACGACGACAACTCCTGCGGGACAGAATATCCGCGGAAACATCCGCCCTAAGAAAAATATGTTTGAAATCGCGGCGGCGCATGATATACCCTATGCGGCGACGGCAAGTATAGGCTACATAAACGATTTTATCGACAAGGTACAAAAAGCCGCCGAAATAAAAGGAACGGCATACATCCATGTAGTTGCACCATGTCCGACTGGCTGGGGAATTCAGACCGACGATACCGTTGAAATAGCAAAGGAAATCGTCGACTGCGGCTTATGGTATCTTGCCGAATACGAAAACGGAGAATTCAGGCTGAACAAAAATCCGAAAGAATTTTCGCCGGTTGAAGATTATCTTAAAAAGCAAGGGCGTTTTAAGCACCTTAATGAAGAAGACATTTCAGAAATCACATCACAGCGCGATAAAAAGTGGCAGAAAATCCGCAGGGATTGGACAGCCGAATAATATAACAAAAGGTGGTATTTATTATGAGCGAAAAAAAATATTGGAATGAAGAAATTGAAACCATTGACAGAAAAGATTTAGAGGTGTTACAATTAAATCGTTTGAAGGAAATTGTAAAATTTGCATATGAAAACGCGCCGTACTATAAGCGTTCTTTTGATGAGGCAGGCTTAAAGCCCGAGGATATTCACGAGCTTTCAGACCTGGCAAAATTCCCGTTTATCGACAAAAAGACACAGCGCGAAACTCAGGGCGTCGGCTCTTTTCTTGGTGAGCTTTGCGCTGTTCCCGAAGAGGATGTCATTTTCATTTCCACATCAACAGGCTCAACGGGCGTTCCTACAATGAGCCCATTTACAAAAGAGGACTTTGACGAATTTCAGGATACGGAAAGCCGCTGGTTCTGGCAGGTTGGAATGAGGCCAAAGGACAGATACGTCCATGCCCTGAACTTTTCGCTTTATGTCGGCGGTCCTGACGTTATCGGTGCGCAGAATCTCGGCGCTTTATGTATCTGGGGCGGAACACTTCCGAGCGAACGTCTTTTGTTTATTCTTAAAACCTATCAGCCGACAATTATATGGACCAGCCCGTCTTATGCGTGGTATCTCGGCGAAACAGCAAAGAAGAGCGGTATTGACCCGAAAAAGGATTTGTCCATCCGCAAAATTATTGTGGCAGGCGAGCTTGGCGGCTCTATTGAGGCGACAAGAAAAGCTATTGAAGACCTATGGGGTGCAGAGCTTTACGACTTTTACGGACTTTCGGATATTTACGGAGCATGTGCCGCAATGTGTGAGGCAAAGAACGGACTTCATATATGCGAAGATCAGA
>DAOPYP010000027.1:0-17191 GCA_035352975.1 Oscillospiraceae bacterium | reverse complement strand
GCTTCGGCGACCGCTCTTTCTGAGCTTATAAATATTCCCGTAGATATTTCAACCCCCGAAGCGGAAATATCGAGCAAGGACAATAAGGTTGAATATTTCCCGACGGATAATCCTCACGACAAAGTCGTTCAGATTTCTTTCAATCTTACGGTTGACGGAGTTATAAACAGTGAGTTTATATCTATTCTTGATCTTCATCTTGCAAAGATGATGGCGGAAAAAATGATGGGCGGTTTCGGTGATGCCGTTGAAGAGGCTTTAAAAACTCCTCCTCAAGCTGCTCCCGAGCCAGAGCCTGTTTCTACGCCGGGAAAGAGCTTATCGCAGGAGGAAATTGAAAGACTGTTAAATCCTGCTTCTCAGCCTGCCCCCGCACCTCAGCCTGTACCGCAGGCGCAGCCTGTGCAGCAACCCGTGCAGCAGCCTTATCCTCAGCAGCCGTATCCGCAGCAAATGCCGCCTCAATACGGTATGCCGCCGCAGTATGACCCAAATCAGATGTATGCGCAAAATCCGGCATATCAAATGCCGCCTCAGTACGGAATGCCCCCTCAGTACGGCTATCCGCCTCAGGCACAAAAGCCAAATCCGGTGAATGTTCAGAATGTTCAGCTTCACAGCTTTGAAAAATTTGATACCCCCGTTGATCTCACGACAGACCAAACCGACAATCTAAGGCTTTTGATGGGTGTACCGCTTGACGTAACCGTCGAGATAGGCTCGGCAAGGAAAAAAGTAAAGGAGATTTTGGATTTTCAGCAAGGAACAATAATTGAACTCGAAAGACAGGCGGGAGCACCTGTTGACATAATAGTTAACGGACATTTGATTGCTCATGGTGACGTAGTAGTTATTGAAGATAATTTCGCAGTACGAATTACAGAAATCGTAAAATCAAAATTTTTAGATTCTTTAGGAAATAAGGAGTAGAATTATGGACAAGAAGATACTTTTAGTTGATGACGCCGCTTTTATGAGAATGATGATCAAGGACGCTCTTACAAAAAACGGATACACCAATATTCTTGAGGCGCCCGACGGCGAACAGGCTTGCACAGTTTATGATGCCGAAAAGCCCGACCTCGTTATCATGGACATCACCATGCCGAACAAAACAGGAATTGAAGCTCTCCGTGACATAAAGGCAAAATATCCTGCCGCAAAAATCGTAATGTGTTCCGCTATGGGACAGGAAGCTATGGTTGTCGAAGCAATTAAGCTCGGTGCACTTGACTTTATCGTTAAGCCCTTTAAGCCGGACAGAGTTCTTCAGACAGTTGCGAAAATTATAGGATAAGCCATGGAAGAAATAATTCTTGTAATAACCTCGCTTTTAGGGGTTATCGGACTTATATTTCTTACATATTTCGCAGGGAAATGGCTTAACAAAAGAATGTATTCCGTAACGGGGAAGACTGTCAGAGTTCTCGAAAGAGAAAATCTCGGACAGGACAAATGCGTCGTGATAGTCAAGGCAGGCTCAAAATATATGCTTTTGGGAGTTACCCAGCATCATATTGACAAGCTTTGCGACCTTGACGAAAATGATATTTCCGAACAGCTTAAAGCTCCGCCTGCACCGGCAGGGGGAAAAAGCTTCCTCGAAAATTTAAAAATCGCCGCGAAACAAAACCCTTATGTAAAACCGTTTGTAAAAGACAAGGAGCAAAAAGATGATAAATAAAAAATCATTGATAAAGCCGCTTGTTGTTTTTATAATATCCCTTCTGACGACAGCTCTTTGTCTTGTGACAATTATCGACCGACCGGTCAGCGCTCTTCCGACCGAAACCACAACTCAAGCCGAAACAACTCAGGCGGTTCAAACTACACAGCCGCCCACAACAACAGCACCGATTGTCACCTCCGTTCCATATGATGAGCCTTTGACCGACAATAATAACGGTGACGGACTTTTGGGACTTTTAGACGTAAATGACAATAACGGAACACTCGACCTTGTTCTTTTAATAACAATACTTTCGCTTGCGCCGTCAATTCTCGTGCTTATGACAAGCTTTACGAGAATAATAATCGTATTTTCGCTTTTAAGGAATGCGATGGGCGTACAGCAGACTCCCCCTAATCAGGTTCTTGTCGGACTTGCTCTTTTCCTGACACTTTTTATCATGGCACCTGTTTTTAAGGAAATGAACGAAGTTGCATACAAGCCCTATAAGGCGGGCGAATATACCACCGGCGAAGCGTGTCAGAAAGCAAGCGTACCACTAAAAAAATTCATGCTAAAGCAGACCTCAAATGAAAGCATGTCATTTTTCTTAGAGCTTGCCGACATGGAAATGCCGACGGGTACGGACGATGAAATATCCGCAAAAATCCCTCTTCAGGTTGTTGCCCCGGCATATATAATCAGCGAAATCAAAACGGCATTCACAATCGGTTTCCTTTTGTTTATCCCGTTTCTGATAATAGATATAGTCGTATCCAGCGTGCTTATGTCAATGGGTATGATTATGCTCCCCCCGGCGATGATAAGTCTTCCGTTCAAGATACTTCTGTTTATCCTTGTTGACGGCTGGCAGCTCTTAGCGGGCGCGCTTGTGAGAGGCTTCAACCTCTGACGACGCTCATATTTTTAACCCTATAACTGAAAGGAAAGCGGATATATTATGACTCAGGAACAGGTTTTATCCATTTTCAAGGAAGCATTATGGATAGTGCTTGAGCTTTCGGGTCCTATGCTTTTGATTTCAATAATAATAGGACTTGTTATCGCGATATTACAGGCGGCAACTCAGGTTCACGAACAGACGCTTACGTTTGTTCCTAAGCTTATCGCAATTGCCGTTATACTTCTTTTAAGCGCCCCGTGGATGATGAATGTTATCGGGGACTTCACAAAAGACCTCTTTGACTTAATGGCTAAAATAGTCTGAAAGGCAGGGGCTGATGGAAGATTCACAGTTCTGGAACATTCTTTTAAACAACTTTCAGGGGGAAATTCTTGTTTTTGCGAGGGTTGTCGGAATATTCATATTCAACCCGATTTTCGCAAGAAGAAATACTCCTACCTTTGTTAAAATCGGAGCATCATTAGCACTTTCAATATTCATCGTATGGTCAAGAGGAATACAGCCTGTCGAAATTCAGTCCTTCGGGATTTTCGCTATGATGATTCTTTTTGAGGGCTTTGTCGGTTTTGTATTAGGATTTGTTACACAGCTTTTCCTTTCGACAATTCTTGTCGCAGGCGACGTTATGGATACTCAGTCGGGACTCGGAATGGCAAAGATTTACGACCCCTCAAGCGGAGTGCAAATGCCGCTTTTCGGCTCGGTAACGACATATATGTTTTTTCTTTATTTCTTTGCGACAAACGCACACCTTTCATACATAAAAATTTTCGCTTTATCCTATGACATTATTCCGCTCGGATTTTCGGGAATAAACCCGGACGTCGGAATGGTTATAGTTGAATATTTTGCAGTTGTCCTTACTCTCGCGATGAAGCTTGCTCTCCCGTTTATTGCGGCACAGCTTTTTCTTGAAATCTGCACCGGAATTCTTATGAAAACCGTTCCCCAGATTCAGGTTATGTCGGTAAGTATTCAGCTAAAGCTGATTTTCGGGCTGATACTGCTGTTCCTTTTTGCGGTTCCTATGTCTGATTTTGTCGAGAAGTATATGGACACAATGCTTCAGAGTCTGGAGGGAATTCTTCCCCTTATAGCAAAATAATCCTGGTATCCTATTTGAATCCTTAAAGGGGGGATGAATTTATGGCAGGCGGCGCAGGAGAAAAAACCGAAAAGGCGACCCCGAAAAAGAAGCGGGACGAACGAAAAAAAGGTAACGTCTTTTCGAGTAAGGATTTAGTTTCCGCTTTTTTTATACTGATAATGTTCTTTTCCTTAAAGCTTATGGGGAAATTTTTCTACATGACGCTTTTTAACAGCATGACGTACTGGATAAACCTCTGCGACGGCTCATTCGCCCTGACGGACGGACAGCTTTCGACAATAATCATTGAAGTGACAAAAACCGTCTTTATGGTTGCCGGACCGATGCTTATTATAGGCATTGCCATAAATATTCTTTTTACGGGCGCACAGACACGTTTTATTTTCTCGGGCGAAGCGCTTAAATTCAAATTCAACAGATTAAATCCGATTGAGGGCTTCAAGAAGCTGTTTTCTTTAAGATCCCTTGTCGAAATTATAAAATCTCTTTTAAAAATCGCCGTGCTTTCGGGCATTATCTATGACCAAGTTAAAAAGAACCTTATCAATCTGTCAAAGCTTTTTGACGTTGAACTAAAAACCGCTGTTCTTTATGTCTGCGGGAGCATATTTTCAGTCGCAATGTCAATCGGTGTCGTATTTATCTTTCTCGGTATTTTAGACCTCGGCTATCAGTGGTGGGATCACGAGAAGAATATGCGTATGACAAAGCAGGAAGTCAAGGAAGAATACAAGCAGATGGAGGGCGACCCTCAGATAAAGTCCCAGATAAAGCAAAAGCAGCGTGAAATGGCACAGCGCCGCATGATGCAGGAGGTTCCAAAGGCGGACGTTATCATAAGAAACCCTACGCATTACGCAATAGCAATACTTTATAGCCCCGAAAAGTCGGGCGCACCTATCGTTGTCGCAAAGGGAAAGGATTATGTCGCACAGAAAATCATTGACATAGCGACAGAACACGACATTCTGATGACGGAAAATGTTCCGCTCGCACACGCACTTTATGACGAAGTTGACCTCGGAAGAGAGATTCCCGCCGCCTTTTATCAGGAGGTCGCCGAAATTCTCGCATGGGTATACGAATTAAAACACAAAGCAATCCCCACATAATTAAGCTTTAAGCAGGCTGATACCTGTTGATATATACAGCCAAATCAGGAGAGGAGTTCCAATGAAGTTTTTAAACAATGCTGTAACGGTTTTTGTGCTTCTGGTAATTATTCTTATAATTATCCCGCTGCCGACATGGCTTCTGGACGTTGCAATTGTTATCAACATTGCGATTTCACTTATCGTTCTCCTCACCACGATGTACATAAAAAGAGCACTTGAATTTTCAATTTTCCCCTCGCTTCTTCTTATAACAACCCTTTTCCGCCTTTCCCTGAACATCTCTTCGACAAGACTTATTCTCGGCAATTCGGGTAATGCGGGAAGTGTTATCAAAACCTTCGGTCAGTTCGTTATCGGGGGAAACGCCGCAGTAGGCTTCATCGTATTTATAATCATCGTAATCGTTCAGTTCCTCGTAATCACCAAGGGTGCCGAGAGAGTTGCCGAGGTTTCGGCAAGATTTACCCTCGACGCAATGCCGGGAAAGCAGATGGCTATCGACGCCGACTTAAATTCCGGACTTATCGACGAAAAAACCGCAAAGCAAAGACGTTCAGACATTCAGCGTGAAGCGGATTTTTACGGGGCAATGGACGGAGCGTCGAAGTTCGTAAAGGGCGACGCGATAATGTCAATCGTAACCGCCTTTATAAACCTTATCGGCGGCGCAATTATCGGACTTGTGGCAGGCGGAAGCTTTACCGACGTTCTTTCGACATATACCATAGCGACAGTCGGCGACGGACTTTGCGCACAGTTACCCGCACTTTTCATTTCAACAGCAATGGGTATGATTGTTACCCGCTCGGCATCTGAGGACAGCCTTAACGCTGACATAAAAAAACAGTTCACCTCACAGCCGACGGTTCTTATAATAACGGGCACGGTAATCATGCTGATGATGATAATTCCGGGCTTCCCCAAAATACAGCTTTTTGTAATCGGCGCAGGACTTATCGGCGTGGGAGTATTCCTTTTAAGAGGGCTGAATGCCGGCGGCTCCGGTACGGACGAAACCGCACAGGAAATGTCGGAATCACAGGAAGCCTTATCCGAAATGGAATATTACAAGGACATCGACAACGTCTATAAGCTCCTTAATGTCGAGCCTGTCGAGGTCGAATTCGGATACAGCCTTATCCCACTTGCCGACGAATCGGCGGGCGGCACGTTTATCGAACGTGTTGTTATTTTCAGAAAACAGTTTGCACTGGATATGGGCATGGTTTTCCCCTCTGTGCGTATGCGTGATAATCAGCACATTAACCCCAACCAGTATGTAATAAAAATAAAGGGCGAAGTCATTGCCCAGTCGGAAATTCTAATTGACCATTATCTTGCGCTTGACAGCGGCAGCGTAACGCAGGAGGTTGAGGGAATCCCCACAATCGAACCGGCGTTTAAAATTCCGGCTCTCTGGGTATCAGAGGACAAGAAAATCGCTGCAGATATTGCGGGATATACGCTTATCGACCCCGTTTCCGTTATGATTACACACCTTTCGGAAATTATCAAGGAACACGCTTATGAGCTTCTTTCCCGTCAGGACGTGAAGACAATGCTCGACAAGCTTAAAGATTCAAACCCGTCGGTTGTCGACGATATTGTCCCGAATGTTGTTTCCGTCGCATATCTTCAGAAGGTGCTTGCGCTCCTTTTAAAAGAGGGCGTTCCAATAAGGGATTTACAGACCATTCTCGAAACTCTTTCAGATTATTCCTCAACGCTCAAAGACATCGACATAACTCTTGAATATGTCCGTCAGGCATTAAAACGTACAATCACGAGAAAGTTTGCCGACGCGGGACAGATAAGGGTGCTTACACTTGATACCGAGCTTGAAAACCTCATTGTCGGTTCGGTTAAAAGGGCGGAGCAGGGTGCTTATCTTGCACTTGACCCGGAAAACATACACAAAATCGTAAATGCCTTACAGACTCAGATTGACAAGGTTAAGGACATCATACCAATGGCAATAATCCTTACCTCGCCTGTTGTCAGAGTTTATTTCAAAAAGCTTGTCGACCAGTTTATTCCGAACGTGGCGGTGCTTTCATACAACGAAATCGACAACACCGTTCAGATTCAGGCGATAGGGAACATAGAAATATAAACAATGAACGGCGGTGATTAGGTTGGCTGTAAAAACAGAACAATTCACAGAGCTTTTCACAAGATACAAGCAAAGCGGCGATAAAAAAATCCGCAACGAAATTGTCGTGCTTTACGGCGAGCTTTTGAAATATGCCGTTATTTCGACAAGAAATATGTATCAGAAATACTGCGACGCCGAAGATATTTCTAACGAAGCGGCGATTTCGCTTATGTCGGCGATTGAAAGCTTTGACCCCGAAAGGAATGTTAAGTTTGAAACCTATGCGTCCCTTAAAATGCGCGGCGCAATAATTGATTATATACGAAGTCAGGACGTTATTCCCCGAAGCGTAAGGCGGTTTTCAAAGGAGCTTGACACGGCGTTTTCCGAGCTTTATTCAAATCTTGACCGCGAGCCGACAACCGATGAGATTGCCGAATATCTAAATCTCCCCAAGGAAAAGCTTCATCAGAAAATGGCGGATTCCGCCTCAGCCTCAGCTTTAAGCTTTGAGGAGCTTATTTTAAACGGCGAAACGGATTTTTCCTCGTCGGAGGATTCAAGCGGCATATGGGAAACCGAAAAACGCATTTACATTAAAGAGCGAAGTGAGATTTTAAAAAATGCAATCGACTGCCTTAAAGAACAGCAAAAGCTTGTCATATCCCTTTATTATTACGAAAGACTTAAATTTTCTGACATAGCAAAGGTAATGGACGTGAGCGAATCAAGAGTATGCCAAATTCACTCAAAGGCAATGCTTAATTTAAGATACAGCCTCGAAAAATACATAAAACAATGACCCCGATAAGGAGAGTGCTTTAAAATGTTCAGAGGATATTATATTTCCGCAAACGGAATGATAAATCAGCAGAGAATTCTTGATGTCACCAGCAACAACATCGCCAATTCAAAAACCGCGGGCTTCAAGTCGGACCGAAACGTTTCCGACACCTTTGAAAGACAGCTTATTTTAATCAGAGGACGAAAAAATACCACGGGGACAATCGAATACAGAAACTTTGAAAAAACACAGACCGACCTTACACAGGGCTCGTTTGAATTTACGGAAAGACGTCTTGATGCCGCAATCAGGGGAGATGTATTTTTCAACATTGCCCCGACATCTAATCTTTATGAGGAAAACGATGTTCTTTTAACAAAAAACGGACAGTTTAACATAGACGATGAGGGATACCTCGCTTTGGGCAGCGCCGGAAGAGTCCTCTCAACAGACGGCCCTATTCAGATAGGAACGGCGGATTTTTCGATAAGCAACGACGGTGTTATCACCACAAGCGACGGAAAAACCTTTACCTTAAAGCTTTCATCCGTTGACGGCGAGGACGTTTTGAAAAAGGGCGACAATATGTTCACCGCAGAAAATGTCACTGACGCACAGGCGGGGAATTATGAGGTAATTCAAGGCGCTTATGAACGTTCAAACGTTGATATTTCAACCGAAATGACAAGGGCAATCGAGGCACAAAGAGTTTTTGACGCGTGCAGTCAGGCTTTAAAGCAGATTGATTCTATAAACCAGCGTGCCGCATCAGAAATCGGAAAAATAGGATAAGGGGGTGACTGAAAAATGACTAACGGATTTTATTCGGCTTCTCAGGGCGTTCTGACAATGCAGTCGGCTATGGACATTACCGCGAACAACATCGCCAACGTATCAACAGACGGCTTTAAACCGCTGAGAGCATCTTTCAGCGACCTTATATATACCGTAAGGAACAAAAATAAAGAAAACGTTGATACGGGACACGGTGTTAAAATCGACAAAACCGACCGTATATTCAAAGTCAGCTCACTCAGGAATACGGGGAACGCACTTGACTTTGCCATTCCGTCCGACGGATTTTTCGCAGTACAGCGTTCCGACGGGACTATCGCTTATACAAGGGACGGCGCATTCTCTTTAGGGAAAACCCCCGACGGAACCTATCAGGTATGCGACGACAAAGGCGGGAAAGTCCTTGACGCCGAAGGAAATCCACTTACCGTAACATACAACGGCGACGGAACACCCGACTCCGCCGCAATATCCGAAAAAATCGGCGTATACCGTTTCGCAAACCCATACGGCATAACCTCGGACGGCGACAACTATTATCTTTCAAACGAAAGCACGGGTGAGGCGGTTGCGGATGATAAGCTTGACATTTTAAGCGGCTATCTTGAAAACTCAACAGCAGACCTTGCCGAACAAATGGTAAACGTAATTCAGTATCAAAGAGCATATTCACTCAATATAAAAATGGTTCAGACAGCGGACGAAATAGAAAATGTTGTAAATAATCTTAGATAAGGACTGAATATATATGGCAATGAATAATCTTGACGATCTTAACCCGATTCAAATGGACGTATTAAGAGAGCTGGGAAATATCGGCGCGGGGAACGCGGCGACTTCTCTTGCCGGAATGCTTGCAAGCACTATTGACATCGGCGTTCCCGTAGTTAAAACTCTCGATTACAACGAGGTTGTGGATTTTCTGGGCGGCCCTGAGAACGTGGTTGTCGGGCTTCTCGTTAGGCTAAAAGGCGACATAAGCGGAATGATGATGTACATTCTTCAGGCCGCATTCGCAAACAAAATCACCTCAACCTTTTACGGAAAATGCCTTGACGACATAACAGAGCTTGACGAAATGGATCAGTCGGCTTTATGTGAAATAGGGAACATCATGGCGGCTTCATATGTGAACGCAATTGCAAGCCTTACGGGGCTGACAATCGACATTACCGTACCGTCGTTCTGTGTGGACATGGTCGGGGCTATAATGTCCGTACCCGCCATTGAATTCGCAAACGTCGGCGACAAGGTTATTTTCATCGACGACCACTTCAAAATTATCGACGGCGAAGTCAAAAGCAACATGATTCTTATTCCTGAAATGGATTCTTTAGCTCTCCTGTTCAGTAAACTGGGAGTTGAAGTATGAGTAAAACCATAACAGTAGGAATATCCGACTTAAATATCGCTCTTGCTCCCGATATTCTCGCTACTTATGCGTTAGGCTCATGCGTGGGAATATGTCTTTACGACTGCAGAAGCAAAATTGCAGGAATGGCTCACATAATGCTCCCGTGGAGTGCCGATTCAAGAAATTCATGCGATAATTCCCGCCGATTTGCCGACACCGGAATAGCCGAGCTAGCCAATATGATGCAGTCAAGGGGCGCGGATTTCAGATGCGTTACGGCTAAAATTGCGGGGGGAGCACAAATGTTTGCGACTACCTCAGCCGTTTTTAACATAGGCGAAAGAAATGTCGATGCCGTAAAAAAAGTTCTTAATAAATTCAAAATACCGATTGTCGCCGAGGAAACAGGGAAAAATTTCGGACGCACCGTCTTTTTTGACGCAGCGACGGGAGAAATGCAGATTAAATCGGCAACAAAACAGACTGTTTTAGTATAAGTCATAATAAAATATATTGAAAAGGGGGATTAAGTATGAGTGATAACATTGAAGAGAAGGTTACCCCTGAGCTTGAGCATGAACCGATTGACGGCAGATTTGAACTCAGCATAGCCATTGATCTTACTGAAGCAACTTTGACAGTTTACTCTTCTCATTTTGGCGGGAAAGATGTTACCGAACAGGAAGTTCTGTCCGAAATTCAGTCAAAGGGCATTGTCTACGGCATAAACAGCAAGCTCATATCCGACATAATTAAAAACAAAATGTCCGGGAAACCTTACGAAATCGCAAAGTACACGCCCCCGACAGACGGCGTCGACGGAACATTAACCTATCTGGTTGAACAAAATGTCGAAAACAAGCCCAAAGAGGACGAAAAGGGTTTCGTTGACTACAAGGACCTCGGAATTATCCGCAACATCAAGGCGGGAACGCCGATAGGCACGATAATTTTCCCCACAGAGGGCGAGCCGGGAACAAACATAAAGGGCGTTCCGATAGCACAGAAAAAAGGCATCGAAGCAAAGGTCCCCATGGGCGATAACGTCGTCCTTAACGGCGATAAATCCCATATTATCGCAAAATGCGACGGAAATTTAAAATTCAGCGGCGGGAAATTCTCCGTCGAAACTGTTTACACTATGCGGGGGAACGTTGACGCTTCAACTGGTAACCTTGATTTTATCGGCGACATTGTGGTAAAAGGCGAGGTAATGGAGGGCTTTAAGGTATCCTCATTAAAAAACATAACCATTTATGAAAATACCACGGGCGCTGTCATTGAAGCAGGCGGCGATGTCGTAATTAAAAAGGGCTGTATAAATACAAAAGTCACCTCACACGGAAATGTTTCTCTTGATTTCTGTGAGAATTCTAAAATAACCTGCGACGGCGACCTTAAAGGCGACGCATTTATCACCTCGGACATTTACTGCGGGGGCGAGTTTATCGCACAGGGCAAAAAGGGGATTCTTATGGGCGGGAAATATACCTGCCTAAAAAACCTCACCGCTAACAGCATAGGCTCAAAATCCTACGCCGCAACGCTTGTAACAGTCGGCGACAATGCAATCATGCTTGAGGAAATGGACGAATGCAACAAAAAGCTTCATGAACTTGATTTTCAGATTTTAAGATGCACACAAGCTGTGGATTTTTTAAACGAAAAGAAAAAAACCATGACACTTCCGCCTGAAAAAGAAGAGCTTTTGACATCCTCCGTGAAGTCGAGAATTATGCTCAACATGGACAAAAAGAAGATTACCAGCCGCATTGAAGAAATCAAGGCATATCTCGAAAATAAGGAGAATTTAAGCATAACCTGTAAAAAGGAGCTTTTCCCCGGAACAAAAATCATCATAAACGACTTCGTTTTTGCGGTGAACGACAAATATCAGTACTGTAAAATCTTCCTCGGCGACGACGGAATTAAAACAGAAACATTATAAAAAAAAGGGGGGGTGTAATGCCCCCTTAGCTTTATAAAAAAATATACTTATTAATCAGCTTTTAAATATTTACAATATCATCTTATTCTTTTTCAGCTCGTCAGAGGTTTTGAGGATTTCGACATAAATCGATGCGACAAGATGATAAAGCTCGGGCGGAATAGACTTCCCCACGTCAAGCATTGAAAGTAACGCCGCCGCCGAATCGTCGCGGTATACGGGGACGCCGTTTTCGTCGGCAATGTCTATTATTTTCTCGGCAATAATTCCGTGACCGGAGGCGACAACGACAGGCGAATAATCCTTTTCGGGGTTATATTTAAGCGCAACCGCACTGTTCCCCTTATATGCGTTAGACTTTGACATTTATGCCCACCCTCTTTTCCTTGATTTTCGGGAAAACATCCGTCAGCATACGCTTTTCGGCAAGCTGCCCGATTATCATATTTTTCGGCGAATATCCGCACCCCGCGGCAAGCCTTGAGATATTGCCTTTCATTTTTGAGAAGGAATCCGCAAGGTCGGGGGGGCACAAAAGCGAAACGGAAACATCGGTGTTTTTCGCTAAAACCTCAAGCTCGAAATCTCCGATATTCTCAACATTAAAGCTTAAAAACAAATGCTGACCGTCGGAATCCCCGTCGGTATAATCATTATCCGCCCAAAGCTCACCAAATGCCCTTGTATTTTCGTATTCAAGCGGAACAAGATAGTGAAGAAGCGGCGTGAACACTCCGGGCGCAGTTAAAAGCCCAGCAAGCATTTCCGGCTGACCGAAGCCCTGAATGGATTTAAGTGCATTGTCGTTAATATTCTTTGAAAGGAACGAAACCAGACTTTCCATCGAATTCGGCGGATTATAGCTTATTCCCTCACTTTTTGAAAGATTTGATAAAACCTCGTTAAGACTTTGCGCAAGCGGAATTTTAACGTCCATATTCTCAACCGAATTAAGTATCAGCGAAAGCTTATCAAGAAGCAAATTCAAATTTTTGTCCTGCTGAAAACCGCTTAAAAGCTTTGAAACGTCATTCCCTGACGAGCCGGGGAGAATCTGCATAAGTATATTTTTAAGCGACTCGGTATTCCCGTCTTTCGGGAGAGCGCTGAGCGACGTTTTAAGTGCCTCAGCGTCAACACCCTTTGAGCTTAAAGCCGCCTGCTTTGCAATCTCCTCCGAAAGGATCTTCATGGCATCAGCCGCGCCGTCCTTCAAAATTGCCGACTTAATATCATCAGGCATGGAGGAGGAAACGAACTCCTCAAAAGTCTTTGTGAGCGCGCTTTTAAGCTCTTGATTTGAAAGAAGCGACATAAGGTTTGAAAAGCTTTCTTTAAGCGCCGACGGATTGGGGTTGTATCTTGAAAGATTATATGTGACAAGCGGAATAAGGCTTTTAAGCTTATCGGTTAAAAGAAGACTGTTCCCTACATCGTTTAATAACCCTAACGCCTGTCCTTTAAGCGCGGCAAAGTTGTTTTTAGCGTCAGGCTGTGCAAAAAGCTTTGACATCAGGTCAAGATTCTGTGAAAGCTTTTGTGAGGCGGAAAGCTGTTCGGATAAATATTTTAAATTTGCGGAAACGGAATCGAGAATTTCCTCGCCGCCCGACGAATTGACAATCGACTTTAAAAGCGCCTGAACGGCATTCTTCACATCGTTATTAATCGTCTGTGAATTAATTTGTCTTAAAAGGTCGAAAAACTGTCCGTTGAACATCGTCAGCTTATCCTTTTGTGACATAATATCCGAAACTATGTTTTCCGGTGAAAGAATAACCTCTGACGCAAAGGCGTTGAGTTTTTCCAAAAGCTCGGTATTCCCGCTTTCAGAAAGCTGTGAAAGAATATCGTTCCCCAAAATAGCTTTCATTGATGCAGCCGCAAGGGACGGGTCCTTTGAAACCATCATTGCAAGCTTCGGGATAAGCCCGTTGCTTTCGGCAAACGTGGAGTTTTCCTGCTTATACTGTTCGGTTCGGTCAGAGGTTTTTACTACCTTTGATAAATCGACAAGGTCAAAAACCTGATCATTCTGTACGATGGGTTTTGTTGTCAGATTATAGTTTTTTGGCGCGACGGGAGAGGTTATCTGAAGCATATCAGACATAATTTTAAACCTCCAAAAATAAAAGTTATGGAAAATCAACAATTACAAAAGACAATTTTGTATAAAATTATTAAAATCACTAAAAAATCCGAAAAAAATTTTAACTTTATTACTATAATATCTCATTTTCTTCTTGTAGTAAAGAGATTTTTAAGTTATAATATATAATAAAGAAAAAATAACAAAATATCAGGAAACATACTAAAAACAAATTATTCTATAAAGTAGGTGTTATTTTATGAGCAAGTTTGAATCGGGAATGGAAGCAATGGTTGATATGTACATATATGAAACCACAACTCTTCTTGAACAGCTGGACCAGATTCTCATGAAAACGGAAACTGCCAGTGAGTTTGAAAGTGAGGACATCAACGAAATCTTCCGAATAATGCACACCATTAAAGGCTCATCGGCAATGATGGGGCTTGAAAACATAGCTTCGCTCGCCCACGCCATTGAAGACATGTTTTACATAATCCGTGAGGATAAACCCGTAATAAAAGACATCAAAAAGCTTTATGAGCTTGTTTTCAATGCGTCCGACCTTCTTAAAGCCGAAATAGACCTTATTCAGGAGGACGAATATACCGCAACCGACTTCAGTGCCCCCAAAGACAACATTGAAGTATATGTCACCGTGCTTAAAAGCGGAGGGGCTGAGCCTGTTCAGGAAGAAAAGGCTGCTCCCAAGGCGGAAACTTCTTCTGCGCCTGCGGTTTCGTCACCAGATGACGAAATATCCGTAAAGGTTATGTTTGACGACGACTGCAAGATGGAAAATCTCCGTGCGCTTATACTTATAAATAAAATAAAAGACGACTGTGAAAAGATTTCGTTTGAGCCTGCCGATATTGAAGACAACCCGGATTCCGCAAAGGTAATTATTGAAAACGGATTTTTGGTTCACTTTAAATCGCATACCACTCCCGATGTCGTAATCAGCGGGATTGAAGAGGCTTTGAACGTTAAGTCGTATGAAATAATCGAAAAAGCAGCACCTGCCCCCATTGAAGTTAAAATGGATGAGTCTGCGCCTGTCAAAATTAAAATGGAACAGCCGAAAGTTACCGCTCCTAAGGCTGAGGAAGCTCCTAAGGAAGCTTCTCCCGACGCTTCAAATAACGTTGATCATATCAACAATATGCTTCAAAATAAGGGCGGCGCAAAGCAGAGTCTTATTTCTGTAAACCTCAACAAGCTTGACCAGCTTATGGATATGGTGGGCGAAATTGTAATTACCGAGGCAATGGTTACTGCTAACCCTGATTTAAAGGGACTTCACCTCGACAATTTCCAGAAAGCCGCAAGACAATTAAGAAAGCTTACCGACGAATTGCAGGACATTGTTATGTCAATCCGAATGGTTCCCCTTTCTGGCGCATTCAACAAAATGACGAGAATTGTCCGTGATATGAAGGTTAAACTCAATAAGGAAATCAACCTTGTATTCGAGGGCGAAGAAACCGAAGTCGACAAGAGCATTATCGACAATCTTAATGACCCGCTTATGCACATGGTAAGAAACTCCGTTGACCACGGAATTGAAGATACTGCCGAGGATCGCATTAATGCGTGCAAGCCTCCGGTAGGAACGGTTACGCTTTCGGCTTATAACTCATCAGGCGAGGTTATTATCGTCGTTTCAGACGACGGACGCGGAATCGACACAGAAAAAGTTCTTGCAAAGGCTAAGAAAAACGGACTTCTCACCAAAAACGAAAAGGACTATACCGACAAGGAAATCTACAACATGGTTATGCTCCCCGGATTTTCAACCAATGAGGTTGTAACTGAATTTTCCGGCCGAGGCGTTGGCATGGACGTCGTAAGAAAGAACATCGAAAAAATCGGCGGTTCTGTTTCTGTTGACAGCAAGCTCGGCGAGGGAACATCGTTTATAATCAAAATCCCGCTTTCACTTGCTATCGTAGACGGCATGGAGGTTTCCGTAGGAAGATCCATCTTCACAATCCCGATAAGCTCGATAAAAGAAAGCTTCAAGCTTAAACAGGGACAGCTTATCCGCGACACTGAGGACAACGAAATGATTATGATAAGGGGCGAATGCTACCCGCTTATCAGACTTTATGATATTTACGGACTTGAAACCGACCAGAAGGATCTCTACGGTGGAATTATCATTCTCGTCGAGGCTGAGGGACGTTCGGCGTGCATATTTGCCGACGAATTAATCGGCGAACAGCAGGTTGTTGTTAAGCCGTTCTCGCCGCTTCTCAATGAGTTCAACGTTAAACAGAACGGTATGGCCGGCTGTACAATTCTCGGCGACGGAAGCATTACAATTATTCTTGATGTCAATAACATCATTTCAAATTATTAACCGATACAGAAAGGGAGTGTACTTATGGCCGCTGAAAATTTTAGTGAGAGCAACAATTTTTTTAACGAGGGCGGAGAGGTTCTGCTTTTCAGTATTGACAATAAGATTTACGGAATAGAAATAGAGTATGTAACCGAAATTATCGGGGTACAGCAGATAACTGTCGTTCCAAAGGTTCCGTCTTATATAAAGGGCGTTATAAACATAAGAGGAAAGGTTATCCCCGTTATGAGCGTCAGAAACCGCTTCGGAATCGAAGAAAGGGATTTTGACGAGCGTACCTGTATAATCGTCGTGAATTTTAACGGCGTTGCTGTCGGAATAATTGTCGACAGGGTGAAAGAAGTTTTCAACGCAAGGCCAAAGCAGATTTCAAACACCCCTGATTTCAAAAACGTAAACAAGAACAGGTTTATAAGATACATAATTAATGCAAACGACGAAGTTAAGCTTTTGCTTGATATTAAAACACTGATAACGGAGTAATGCCGATGCTTAAACTTACCGATGAGGATTTCCTCAGGATAGTAAATTACATCAAAGCTAATTACGGAATAAATCTTATAAAAAAGCGGGTTCTTATTGAGGGAAGACTTTCAAACATGGTTGCGGAAAAGGGATTTTCCGACTATAAAAGCTATATTGATTTTGCTTTGAGTAAGGACGGCACGCTTGAGCTTACAGCTCTTGTCAACAAGCTTACCACAAACCATACATATTTTTTAAGAGAGCCTGAGCATTTCGAGTATTTAAAAAGCGTTGTTCTCCCCCATATAGAAGCCACTGTCAAGGACCACGATGCAAGAATATGGTGCGCCGCCTCGTCAACGGGACAGGAGCCGTACACCTTAGCAATGGTTATCGACGAATATTTCGGGGATAAGAAAAAACTGTGGGACTGTAAAATCCTTGCGACCGATATTTCAACCGACGTCCTTAAAAAGGCG
>DAOPYP010000026.1:0-17580 GCA_035352975.1 Oscillospiraceae bacterium | reverse complement strand
AATCGTGCGTAGTTAGGATAAAAGTAGTACCGCTTTCATTCATCCTTTTGATAAATTCACGAATCTTTGTTTTTGCAATAACATCAAGTCCGATAGTAGGCTCATCAAGAAAGACGACCTTTGGATTATGAAGCATAGCCATAATAAATTCGCATTTCATACGTTCACCAAGAGATAAAACTCGTGTCGGTTTTTGCATAATTTCGGTTACTTCAAAAATACCGGCAAGCTCATTTAGACGTGCATTAAAGTCATCATCGGGTATTCCGTATATAGCTTTGTTCATGTGAAAGCTGTCAATCGGAGGGATATCCCATATTAGCTGAGATTTCTGCCCAAAAACAGCACCTATATAGTTCACATATTTTTTGCGTTCTTTTGAAGGCATATAACCCATTACCAGAATATCTCCAAAAGTAGGAAATAAAGCGCCGCAAAGCATTTTTATGGTGGTGGATTTTCCAGCACCGTTAGGGCCTAAAATGCCACAAATTTCACCAGCTTCAACAGAAAAACTTATATCCTCAACTGCGTTAATTTTAACCTTTGTTCGATGAAAAAAGCTTTTTACAGTTTCCTTTAAGCCGCTGCCTCTCTTGTATGTATAATATGTTTTTGTTAAGTTTTTTACACTAATAACAGGCATCATCCGCCAACCCCCTCATAAAGCTTAATCATTTTGTTATAAATCCATATTCCAAAAATCAAGAAAATCAAACATGGTATGCAAAGCAAAAGCTCGCTGTTATTGGAATTGCCAAGCAAGGCTGTACATGGAAAAAAGCCTATCATTGCAACCGGTATTATAAATTTTGTAAGAAATCTTATTTGTTTTGGGAATATCTCAAGCGGGTATTTACCGAATGTTTTTACGCTGTCAAAAATTTCTGGTATGCGTGAATTCCCTACCCACTTAAAACTTATAGCAGCCATAATAAGATATAGTCCACCCATAACAGCTATACCTGATATGAACATTGCCAAAAACTTTACTAAGTGAATTGCGGCTGGCATAACGCCAATATTAGCAAGTGAAACACTTGTCATGACCACGCCGCCGATACATAAACCGATACTTTCGGGGTTAAAGTTGCTCGCAATCATATAGAAAAGCGGCGGCATCGGACGCAGCAGAACGATTTCAAAGCTGCCCTCTCTTATATGGTTCATAGTTTCCCATACAACTCCGTTGAAAATAAGTGATGATACCCCAAGTGACATGGTGTATATTGATTGCAGCAGCAGTACTTCCCATATCGACCATTTGAAAAAGCTTGCGCCGTTACTGTATATCAACATAGTTACAATCGGAAAAAGAATATTTGAAAGTAAGGTTATTATTGTACCGAATATAAAACTGCTTCGATATGAAATTGCCTTTGAAAATGCCGTCTTAACACAGGATAAATATATGCTGATTGCTTTTTTCACGCACCCACCCCCGTAAATCTTTTTATAGCAAAATGATTTACCACTTTGCTGATAATAATCATTGATATGACAGCAAGTGCCTGCAAAGCTACGATATGAGGTATTGACATTGTTATTCCGCCAAGAGAATAATTACCCGTCCAAACCATCGCAGGAACGTATAATACATATTGAAACGGCAGAAAAAATTGTATATTCTGCAGCCAGTTAGGGAAGAAAACAAGCGGAATTAACCCCCCTGAAAAGAATGCCGATACAAGTGAAAACATATGACGAATACCATTTGAATCAACAAGCCAAAATGCTGTCATACCAAGTGTGTAGTTGACATAAAAATTCATCAAGAATGCCAGTGCGACAGAAATAATCGTCCATCCTATAGATTCAGGTATCATATTTATTCGAAACAGTAAAGTGAAAATTATAAAGCATGGAATAAATTCAATATAAAACCCAAGAAACCGATGTCCGACTTTTTGTGATAATGCAAAAAAACTATGATTTAAAGGACGAAGTGCAAATGTCAAATATTTGCCTGTTCGTATAAGCATCTGCAAATTCCAGTCGGCAAAATCCATTGTAAGATAACCGATTAATGCTGTTACGCCAAAATACCGAATAGTCTGTGAAAGTTCCATTCCTGCAAGTGTTCCGCCGTCGCCATATACAGCAGTCCATATGTAATATTGTACTAGAAAATAAACAGGACCTACAAATATAGAAACCATAGAGTGGGTGCGGTATGCAGCCCACTCTTTATAAGTTACAAATGCAACGGATTTTAAAATCGCCAATTGTTTTTTTATTATGCTCATTACATCAATCCTGACCAAATTATTATTTGCGTATTACAAACTACATTAGGACACCAACCATACTCCGTTCCTACATTAGTTTTCGTTAATGTTTCATTTTACTCAATAATTCCAGACCAGATGATATTCTGAACATTCCACATAGCATTAGGATGCCAGCCATCATCTCTATATGGTACAAACCATGCTGCAACCAGTTCTTCATGCGGGTCAATATAAAGCGAGCAAGCCCCTGCACCTTCATGATTGAAAGTACCCTCCGAAAATGTAAATGCAGGACCGTTTCTCATATCAAAACCAATGCCATAACCCCTTGATTTTGTTTTTGCACCCCAGCAATAGTCGGGAACATTATGTATAGCAAGAGTAGTCATTTTCTCGGCAGCTTTTTTGCCAAGAATGCGAACGCCATTTAAAGTGCCTTTATTCATCATACATCTTCCAAACAAAGTAAGGTCATAAGCAGTAGAATAAAGTCCGCCGCCTGTTTCAGGAATTCTGCTCCAAAGCTCTGCATTTTCGTCATCGTCTTTACCATTGAGCCTGTCGTACCAGTGTTCACGCTGAACAATCCATCGTGACTTATCGGTCTTATCAAGATTAAATGTAGTATCATTCATGCCTAGTGGTTTTGTGATATAGTCTTCAATATACTTCTCAGCTTTTATTCCTGTGATTTTTTCAATAACAGCGCCAAGAATAACAAATCCAAAGCTGCAATATGCCCATTCCTTAGCGGGTTCCATGCGAACTCCGTTTGTAAGTGCCGCCGCAATCCAGTCAAACTCGCCATCATCCTTGTTATGCTGTTTGTATTGTGTTTCGATTAAATCCCAGACGTTAATTGTTGGCTCGTTAGGAAAACATGCTGTGTCGGGATGCATACCGGAAGTATGTGTAAGCAAGTCGAATACAGTTATTGCATTAAACGGTGCATTTTTAAACTGCTGTAAAAATTCACATACCGGCTGGTCAAGACGTAATTTACCATCCTCAACAAGCTTCATTATAGCCACAGCTGTGAAAACTTTAGTGATAGAAGCAATATAATGTATCGCATTGAAAGGAACAGTTCTGTTATCATCTTCACGGTATGACTGCTTTCCTATACCGTTATGAGCAATAACTTTACCCTTGCGTGTAATGCAGTATGACGCACATAAAATTTCTCCGTCAGATATTATCCTGTCAATATGATTATTCAAAATCTCAAATCTTGATTCGTCATACATAACCTCAATTGGTTTGCAATCGGTGTTGCCTTGTGAGAATAACATAAAAATTCCTCCTTAAATGTCAAATATTATTAATTATACCATAAATTTTATCTTTTTCAATTAATTTCTAAATAAATTTATATATAAACTTCTGCGTTCTTCAAAGGTTTATTTTATTAGTTCACTTATTTTAAAGTTCTAAAAGGTAACTATTGAATTTGGCGTAATACCGCCGGTTAGAAAGCGATGCAGATGATAAGCTAAATAATATTAATATGGAATACTAAATTTTTTTTCATAATGATTTGAAAAAAGCCGTGAATAATTCTGCCACAAAAAGAAACACTATAATTACAATTATAACAAAATACAACAAGGCAATGAGCTAATCTCACGGCATTGCCCGAAAATATTAATATCGGAGGAAATTTATATGAAAGCCACAGGAATTGTAAGACGTATTGACGACCTTGGACGTGTAGTTATTCCTAAAGAAATCAGACGAACCATGAGGATACGAGAGGGCGACCCGCTTGAAATTTATACAAGCAGCGAGGGCGAGGTTATTTTTAAAAAATATTCCGCAATAGGTGAAATGGCTGGAAATGCAACACAGGTTGCCGACATTATGACAAAGCTTTCAGGCTGTCCCGTCGTTGTTTTCGACCGTGATCATGTCGTTGCTGTTGCGGGGGCACAGAAAAAGGAATTCAACGAAAGAAGAATTTCACAGGGTCTTGAGGACCTTCTCGAAAACAGAAAAACATATCTGCGCAAAGGCCCTGACGCTAAGCTTGCTCCCGTTGAGGGCATAGACAGACCTGCGCTTGCGTGTGCGCCTATTCTTTCATCAGGCGATGTTACGGGCGCTGTTGCATTTCTTGCACCGTCAAACGAGTCTACCGCTAACGATATTCAGGAAAATCTTATTCAGGCGGCTTCTCAGTTTTTGGGTAAACAGGTTGAGGACTGATAAAACAATAACAATTATTTTCAAAAAGGTATTGCTTTTATTTGCTTTATGGAGTATAATAACTGTAATCACAATAGTTTAATTCAAAGACCGGAAAGCTCCGGTCTTTCGTTTATGTATGGGGGTATTTTATGGCGAACAGTAAAAACACCGTTGAAAAAGCATATGACCTTGCAAAGCCTCTTGCCGAAAGTCTGGGTGTTTCCCTTTGGGACGTCGTATTTGAAAAGGAAGGCGCATCCTGGTACTTAAGAATATTTATCGACAAGGACGATGGGATAAATATTGACGACTGCGAAGCTTTCAGCCGTCCGTTCAACAAAATTCTTGATGAAAAGGATTTTATCGACCAAAGCTATATTTTTGAAGTAGGCTCACCCGGAATGGGACGTGAACTTAAAAGACCTGAGCACTTTAACAAATACATCGGTTCTCCCGTAAGGGCAAGATTAATCCGCGCGGCAGACGGACTTAAAGAAATTACCGGGGTGCTTAAGGAATATAATAAAGAAAGCATTCTTGTCGATGAAAAGGAAATAAAACTTTCTGACGTCGCTTTTGTTAAGCTTTATGATGACGAAAATATTTTTGACGAATAATCACATTCTATACTAACAGACAACTATGATAATAATTGGAGGAATTAAACAAAATGAACGAAGCGTTGTTTGAGGCGATGGAAAGCCTTGAAAAGGAAAACGGCATTTCACCCGACGTGCTTATTGAAAAAATCAAGCAGGGTATTTTAAAGGCAGTTAAAAAGGAACATCCGGGCTGTGACAATATACTTGTTGATATTGACGTAGAAAAGGGTAAATTCAATCTTGCATTAATTAAAACCGTTGTTGAGGGTGAACCAGAGGACGAAAACGAAATAAACATAGACGAGGCTCTCACGATTTCAAAGCGTGCCAGAGTAGGCGGAACGGTTGAAGTTAAGCTTTCACCGTCAATATTCGGGAGAGGCGCTGCAGGAGCGGCAAAGCAGTCAATCCGTAATGACATAAAGGACTTTGAACGCGCAAGACTTATCGCACAATATCAGAGCAAGGAGCATGAAGCGGTATCCGCAACGGTTGTAAAGGTTGAGCCTGCGTCAGGAATTGCCACTGTTCAGATTGACAAAAACGAAGTTCTTCTCTTTAAAACCGAGCAGATTCCCGGCGAAGTATTAAAAGAGGGCGACATGATAAAGGTATACGTAGTAGGAATTATTAACCCCGACAAAAAGCCTACAATAAAAATTTCAAGAACACATAAAGACCTTGTAAAAAGACTTTTTGAATTTGAAATCCCCGAGATTTATGACGGAACGGTTGAGGTTAAATCCATTTCGAGAGAAGCCGGTTCAAGAACAAAAATTGCGGTTTATTCAAAGAATTCAAATGTTGATGCGGTCGGTGCCTGCATAGGTCCTAAGCGTCAGAGAATAACAACAATTGTGAACGAGCTTTGCGGAGAAAAGATTGACATTATTCCTTACAGTGAAAATCAAGAGGAATTTATTGCAAGAGCGCTTGCTCCCGCCGAGGTTATAAGCGTTACGATAGATGAAGAAGCCGAAACGAAAACCTGTACGGTAATTGTTCCGAACAATCAGCTTTCTCTCGCAATAGGAAACAAGGGACAGAACGCAAAGCTTGCCGCTAAGCTGACGGGCTTTAAGATTGATATAAAGCCGGAAAACGAAGTTCAGTAAAGGCTTTATCGGGAGGTAATTTAAAATGCCGCAAAAGAAGATCCCTATGAGAATGTGCAAGGGCTGTTCTGAAATGAAGCCGAAAAGGGAACTGATAAGGGTGGTTAAATCCCCTGAGGGTGAAATTTCTATAGACCTTACGGGAAAAAAATCCGGAAGAGGGGTTTATGTATGCAAATCTCTTGATTGCCTTAAAAAAGCGAGAAAATCCAGACGCTTTGAAAAGGATTTTCAATGCCGTATTGAAGATGAAATTTACGAGGTGATGGAGAATGAACTCAAAAAACAGCTCGGAGAAAGCGATTAACCTTCTCACCGTCTGCCGCCGTGCGGGAAGACTTGTAATGGGATTTGATTCCGTTAAGGACAAAATGATGAACGGAGAAATTTTTCTCATTCTTACTGCAGCTGACATTTCACCTAAAACGAAAAAGGAAATTCTTTTTACAGCCGGACAGAATGACGTTCCCGTTATGGAGCTTGAAACGGATATGGACGGACTGTGGACAGCGATAGGGAGAAGAACAGGGATAATCGGAATAACCGACGAGGGTTTTTCAAATCAGTTTGGTAAAATCCTTTCATTGAATTTATAAGCTTACGCTTTTTATATAAAAAACCGACACAGATTATTGGGAGGAAAATATCGCCTATGAATAATAAACCAAAGCTTAACGAAATTGCAAAGGATTTAGGGATTTCGGGACAAGAAATTATTGATTTCTTTTCCGAAAAAAACATAACCAAAAAAGCCACGGCTGTTCTTGATGCCGACGAAATGACCATGCTTATCGAAACATACTCGCAGAAAAATCAAGTCGATAGCTTTAACGATTATTTTGCAACGGCTGCTCAGAAGAAGGAAGTCAAAAAAGAAGTTCCTGTTAAGACAGAAAAGCCTGCTGAAATTAAAAAAGAAGAAAAGTCTGAAATTAAGCCTTTTCAGCAGAATAAACCTACTGAAAAACCTGTTCAGAACAATGCTCAGAGACCAAATCAGTCGGTTCAGAACAATGCTCAGAGGCCAAATCAGCATACCCAGAACAATGCTCAGAGACCAAATCAGACAGTTCAGCAAAAGCCTGATTTCAAGAAAAAGCCGGAAATTCAGTCAAGACCTGAAAATAAACCTCAGCAGCAGAATCAGGTTCAGAAATTCAATCAGCAGGCAAACAAAACGCAGCAGGCAGCAAGACCTCAGCAAAAGCCGCCCGCTCCTGTTCAGCAAAAGCCGCAGGCTCCTCAGAACCACGGCGTAAAAACACAGCTTAAAACCAATATTTCCGATTCGTCAAATAACGGAGCAAATATCCGTACAATTGACACACGAGGAAATTATGTTGAACTTGACAAATACAATGAAAAATATACAAATATGGCTTCCGAACAAGGTTCAAGAGGCAAGGATAATTTCGCCAAAAAGCAGAAGATAACACAGAAATCCGTACAGAGAAACAAACAGCAGTATTCCAACAAAAAGGAAACGGAAACCGAAAAGCTTCGCCGTCTTGAGCTCGAAAGAGCTAGAAAACAGCAGCTTAAAGTCCTTATTCCTGATGAAATTATTGTTTCCGAATTTGCTATCCGCTTAAAGGTTACGGCTTCCGATGTTATCAAAAAGCTTATGCTGCTGGGCGAAATGAAGGGTATTAACGATGTTCTTGACTTTGACACGGCTGCACTTGTTGCCGAAGAATTCGGAGCAAAGGTTGAAAAGGAAGTTATCGTTACTGTTGAAGAAAGACTTATTGACGACAGCGACGACGACGATACAAACCTTATTGAGCGCTCCCCTGTTGTTGTTGTTATGGGACACGTTGACCACGGAAAGACTTCACTTCTCGACAAAATCAGAAATGCTAACGTTACTGAGGGCGAAGCCGGCGGAATTACACAGCACATCGGTGCTTACCGCGTAAAGGCTAAGGGCAGAGAGATCACATTCCTTGATACTCCGGGACACGCCGCATTCACATCAATGCGCGCTAGAGGAGCACAGGTAACCGACATTGCAATTCTTGTGGTTGCCGCTGATGACGGAATAATGCCTCAGACTGTCGAAGCAATCAACCACGCAAAGGCAGCAGAGGTTTCAATAATTATCGCAATAAATAAAATGGATAAGCCGGACGCAAACCCTGAAAAGGTAAAGCAGGAGCTTACAGAACACGGTCTTCTTATCGAAGAATGGGGCGGCGACGTTATCTGCGTTCCCGTTTCGGCAAAAACAGGCGAAGGAATTGACGATCTACTTGAAAATATTCTCCTTGTTTCCGACGTGCGTGAGCTAAAAGCAAATCCTAATCGTCTTGCAAAGGGTACGGTTATCGAAGCAAGACTTGATAAGGGACGCGGTCCTATCGCAACAATTCTCGTACAGAACGGAACACTTCACACGGGCGACGTTATTATTGCGGGAACGGCAGTGGGAAGAGTACGCGTTATGACGAACGACAAGGGACAGACAGTAACCGAAGCCGGTCCGTCCGTTCCTGTTGAAATCACAGGTCTTGCCGAGGTTCCTGCGGCTGGTGACATTTTTAACGCCGTTGAGGACGAAAAGCTTGCACGTGAGCTTGTTGAACAGAGAAAACATCAGGCTAAGGAAGAGGAATTCAAGGCATATCAGAAGATTACTCTCGACAATCTTTTCAGCCAGATAGCCGAAGGCGAAATGAAAGAGCTTCCAATTATTGTCAAGGCAGACGTTCAGGGTTCTGTCGAAGCGGTAAAGCAGTCGCTTGAAAAGCTTTCAAACGAAGAAGTCAGAGTTAGGGTTATTCACGGCGGCGTAGGTGCGGTATCTGAAAACGACGTTATGCTCGCTAATGCTTCAAACGCTATTATTATCGGATTTAATGTCCGCCCCGATCCTATTGCTTCTCAAAACGCTGCTCGTGACAGCGTGGATATGCGTTTCTATCGTATCATTTATGATGCAATCGAAGAAATTTCGACAGCTATGAAGGGAATGCTTGCACCTAAATTCCGTGAGGTGATAATGGGTAGAGTCGAGGTAAGACAGGTTTATAAGATCACAAATGTCGGTGCTGTTGCGGGATCATATGTCCTTGACGGAAAGGTTACAAGAAACTGTCAGATCCGTGTTGTTCGTGATGGAATTGTAATCGCCGAGGATAAAATGTCATCCCTAAAGCGCTTTAAGGACGACATGAAGGAAGTTGCACAGGGCTATGAATGCGGAATAACTCTTGATAAATTCAGCGATGTCCGTGAGGGCGACATTTTTGAAGCATTCATTATGGAAGAATACAGAGAGGCTTAATGCCTTGAATAAATTTTAATAAAGGGGGCAGCTATTATGCCTAATTTTAAGAACGGAAGAATTTCAGAGGACATAAAGCGAGAAATTTCGGCAATGCTGAGAGAGCTAAAGGACCCAAGAATTTCAGGAATGCTGACGATAGTCAGAACAGAGGTTTCGGGCGATATGTCACACTGTAAGGTTTTTGTGTCAAGCTTTGACGGAATCGGAAAAGCTAAGGAAGCGTGTGCGGGACTTACCAGCGCCTCAGGTCTTTTAAGACGCGAAATAGGCAACAAGCTTCACCTTAAAAAATGCCCCGAGTTAAAATTTATTCCCGATGATTCAATTGAACACAGCGCGGAGATAACCAAAAAGCTCCACGACCTTAACATAAAAACTGACGCTGATGAGAATTAATCAGCTTTGAGGTGACTAAAATGCAGATAAGTATTCCTGAAACCGCTGAATTTATAAAAAATTCCGACAATATTTATATTCTTTCACATCAAAGCCCCGACGGTGACACGTTGGGGAGCGCGTTTGCGCTTTGGAACGTTCTGAAATCCATGGGGAAAAAGGCGAACATTTACAACTCAGACGGCTTCCCTAAAAGATATGACTTTCTTTATGAAGGCTATTATGAACAGGATTTTGAGCCTCAGACAATAATTTCGGTCGATGTTGCCGACGAAAAGCTTCTGGGGAGCGCCCTTGAGCAGTATAAGGGCAGGATAAATCTTTGCATAGACCATCACATTTCGAACACGGATTTTGCCGAAAGAACGCTCCTTAATTCCAATGCATCGGCAGCATGCGAGGTTCTTTTCGCTCTTTTTAAATTTATGAACATATCCCTCGACAAGATAACGGCGGAATGCCTTTATGTCGGTATGGCAACCGATACAGGCTGTTTCAAGTACGAAAACACCGCGATTGACACGCATATTGCCGCCGCGGTACTCATGAAATACGGCATTGACTATGCGGGAATAAACAGAAAAATGTTCGACGTAAAGAGCAAGGCGAGAATAAAAGTCGAACAGTATCTTTACTCGAATATTGAATATGCCCTTGACGATAAATGCGCATTTGTCGTGATAACTCAGGACATTGTCGACAAATCGGGTATAGAATCATCGGAATTTGAGGGGCTTGCGTCGATGACCTTACAGGCTGAGGGCGTCGAGGTCGGAATGACCATAAAGGAAAAGGACGAGAATACTTATAAAATTTCAATGCGTTCGGCGAATGACATAGATGTTTCGGCACTTTGTCAGCAGTTCGGCGGCGGCGGACACATAAAGGCGGCGGGCTGTTCTATGAACGGAACGCTTGACGAAGTCAGAGAAAAGCTGATAGATGCGATACAAAAGGCGATTGAGGAGAAAAAATGAATTTAAACGGCATTATCTGTATCGACAAGCCGCAGGATTTTACATCGTTTGATGTTATTGCAAAGCTCCGGGGAATTTTAAAAACGAGAAAGCTCGGTCATGCGGGGACATTAGACCCTATGGCTACGGGTGTTCTCCCCGTTTTTGTCGGCACGGCAACCAAAGCGTGCGATATTCTCCCCGAAAGCGACAAGATTTATGAGGCGGGATTTTTACTCGGAAAAACCTCGGATACACAGGATATTACCGGTAAATTCCTTTCGGAAAAGTCTTTTCTAGGAATAGACAAGGAAAAAATCGAGGACGTTCTTAATTCGTTCAGAGGGGATATAATGCAGATCCCCCCGATGTATTCGGCCGTATCCGTCAACGGACACAGGCTTTATGAGCTTGCGCGCAAGGGTATTGAAATTGAGAGAGAGCCAAGACCGATAACCGTTTATAAATTTGAGCTTTTGGGCTATGACGAAAAAACGGGAGAAGGTAAATTTCTCATTTCCTGTTCAAAGGGAACATATATCAGAACCCTAATCAACGATGTCGGCGAGGTTTTGGGCTGCGGCGGAATAATGACATCTTTAAGACGGACAATGGCGGCGGGCTTTAATATAAGCGAATGTGTTACATTTGAAGAGCTTCAGAGAACGCAGGATTTTTCAAAGTACGTTCTTCCTATTGAAAAGGTTTTCGAAGTTCTACCCAAAATAATGCTGTCGGAAAAACAAACTGAGATGTACAAAAACGGGAGAAGGCTTGACACCGACAGAATTAAATTTGACGGCGGGAACGTAAGATATGCCGTGTTCTCTTCCGATGAATTTTTAGGAACGGCAACGGTGGATTTAACGGCGAAAGAGCTTAAAATAGAAAAGAATTTCTATCTGCGATAAGTCTGACAAAGCGGAAAGGAGAGCTGTTTTCAGATGGAAGATTTAACGGGTTCAAACCGCGTTCCCTCAACAAAAACCGCGGTTGCATTAGGCTTGTTTGACGGACTTCATAGCGGTCATCAGGACGTAATCCACGCCGCCGTTGATTTCATTCCAGAAGGAATAGCCCCCGCAGTATTCACCTTTGAAACGGATACCGTAACGTCAAAAGGCAAGGGCGGTGTTGACGTAATTCTTTCACGCGACCTTAAATTTGAGCTTCTTGAAAGGCTCGGGGTGGAGTACATCTATTCCCCGGATTTTCTGAATTTCAAAGAGCTTACAGCTGTTCAGTTTGTGAAAATGGTACTAAAGGACAAGCTTCGTGCGAAATATGTCATTTGCGGCGAGGATTTCCGCTTCGGGCGAGGCGGGGTATGCGGGAAAAAGGAACTCGAGGTACTCTGTAAAGAATACGGAATAACTATTGTCGTCGTTCCCCCCACTATAATTGACGGCGATGTAGTATCCTCAACGAGAATAAGAAATCACATAAAGCTCGGCGAAATAGAAAAAGCAAACCGACTTTTAGGATATGAATTTAAAATGAAGCTGCCTGTCGTTTACGGGAATCAGATAGGGAGAACGCTTGACTTCCCTACAATTAACCAGTACATACCGCAAAGACAGATTATTCCGAAATTCGGTGTATATGCCTCAAAAACAATAATCGACGGCAAAGCAATGCGTTCGGTCACAAATATCGGAATAAAACCGACAATAGGGAAAGAAACCGAGCCTCTTGCCGAAACAAACATTTTAGGCTACAGCGGGGATTTATACGGACAGACGGTTGAAATATCATTATCAAGATTTATCCGCCCCGAACAGAAATTCACATCGCTTGACGAGCTTAAAGCTCACGTTATGGCGGATATAGAATATGCAAAAAATCTTTAGTCTTAAAGACGAAGTTAATATATTAAAAACTAGAAGGGGAATATATTATGAACAACACAATAAGAACACGATTTGCGCCAAGTCCTACGGGATATATGCATATCGGGAATTTAAGAACAGCGCTCTATACCTATCTTATCGCAAAGAAATATGACGGCAAATTTATACTGAGAATTGAAGACACCGACCGCGAAAGATATGTCGAGGGAGCAACGGACCTCATTTACCGCACCCTTAAAAAAACGGGGCTTAACTGGGACGAGGGCCCGGATATAGGAGGTCCCTGCGGACCGTATATTCAGTCCGAGCGTATGGGAATGTTCAGAGAATACGCGCAAAAGCTTATCGACAGCGGACACGCTTATTACTGCTTCTGCGACAAGGAAAGGCTTGAGGAGCTAAGAAAGGTTCAGGAGGCGTCACATATTTCACCCATGTACGACAGACATTGCCGTGAGCTTTCAAAAGAAGAAATTGAAGAAAAGCTTAAATCGGGTATCCCATATGTAATCCGACAGAAGGTTCCCACAGAAGGAACAACCACTTTCCACGATGAAATTTACGGTGATATAACCGTTGAAAATACCACACTTGACGACCAGATTCTTATTAAAACCGACGGCATGCCGACATATAACTTCGCAAACGTTGTCGACGACCACACAATGAGCATTACCCACGTTGTTAGAGGGAACGAATACCTCTCCTCAACTCCGAAATACAATCTCCTTTATCAGGCATTCGGCTGGGAGCCACCCATGTATATTCACGTTGAGCATATAATGAAAAACTCAACGGAAAAGCTTTCAAAGCGAAACGGTGACGCTTCCTTTGAGGACTTAATCCAGAAAGGCTATATGACTGAGGCGGTTGTGAATTATATTGCACTTTTAGGCTGGGCACCAAAGGGCGAAAACGAAATTTTCAGCCTTGACGAGCTTGTTGAGGAGTTCGACATAAGCGGTCTTTCGAAATCCCCCGCTATTTTTGATCCGCTAAAATTAAAGGCAATCAACGCCGAATATATCAGACGTCTTTCAAAAGAAAAATTCAAGGAATACGCTCTCCCCTATATCAAACAAACCGTAAAGCGTGAGGATGTAGATTTTGACGTTATCGCCGAGGTTTTACAGCCGCGTACGGAGCTTTTTACCGATATTCCCGAACAGGTTGATTTTATTGACGTTCTTCCCGAATACGATACTGTACTTTACTGTCACAAAAAAATGAAGACCGACGAGGATACTTCGCTTGTTGCATTAAAAGAAGCTCTCCCCGTTCTTGAGGGTATTGAAAACTGGAATACCGAAACAGTTCACGAAGCACTTTTTGCACTTGTTGAAAAGCTCGGTGTAAAGAACGGATATATTCTCTGGCCGGTTAGAGTTGCCCTTTCGGGAAAACAGTTCACACCGGGCGGTGCAATTGAAATTGCAGAAATAATCGGAAAGTCCGACAGCATCTCGAGAATTAAAAAGGGAATTGAAATTCTTGAAAGTAAAAAAGCATAATTATTAATTTTTTATGTTTTTATCACAAAACTATCACTTTAATGTTATAGATTAAAGATTGATAAATTCAGAAGGGAATGACTGCACGATGATTGAGGTTAAAAACCTTAGCAAGCATTACGGAGAAAAAAAGGCAGTTGACGACATCTCCTTTACCATTGAAGACGGGATTATTCTCGGCTTTTTAGGTCCTAACGGAGCAGGAAAGTCAACAACGATGAACATTCTTACCGGATATATTTCCGCAACCGACGGAGAAGTTCTTATTAACGGAGCAAATATTCTTGAAGAGCCTCAGAAGGCAAAAGCACAGATAGGCTATCTCCCCGAAATGCCGCCTTTATATATGGATATGACGGTTAAGGAATATCTCGACTTTATTTTTGATTTAAAAAAATGCAAGCTTGTCAGAGAACAGCATATCGGGAAAATATGCGAGCTTGTAAAAATCACAGACGTTTACGACAGAATAATCAAAAACCTTTCCAAAGGCTATAAACAGCGTGTCGGAATTGCACAGGCGCTTATAAACAATCCGCCGATAATTATTCTTGACGAACCGACCGTAGGACTTGACCCGAAGCAGATTGTCGAAATCAAAAACCTTATAAAGCACCTTGGCCAGAAACGTACGGTAATCCTTTCGTCACATATCCTTTCTGAAATTCAGGCAGTATGCGACAAGGTAATTATCATAAACAAGGGTAAGGTTGCCGCAAACGACACCGCTGAAAACATTTCAAAGGCAATCTCTTCCGACCATAAGCTTATTGTGTCAGTTGAAGGTCCTAAGGATGATATCTTAAAATGTATAAAGGGCATAAAGGGCGTAGTTTCGGTTGAAGCAGGCATTGAAAAAGAGCCTAAGGTGTTTGAATATACAATTGAAACTGAAGATAAGGCAGATATAAGACGTGAGCTTTTCCGCCGTCTTTCAGAGAAAAAATGGGCAATTCTTTCTCTCGGCACAACTGAGCTTACGCTTGAGGATATCTTCCTTAAAATCACTATGGGCGAGGGAATAGAAATCCCGACCTTGAAGGAAACGCCTGAAGCTCCTGCTAATGATAATGAAACAAAAGCAGACGTTATGGAAGAACAAAAGTCTGAAACAGCCGATGAAGAAAAAACTGACGGGGGTGACGAATAATGGGAGCAATTTTCAGACGTGAAATGAACGCATTTTTCACTTCACCGATTGCATATGTTTATTTTGCGGTATTCAACGTATTCGCAGGAATATTCTTTTTCAGCTATTGTATAGCTGCCGGAACAACGGATATGTCAGGTATTTTTATTAATATGTTCACAATCCTTTTGTTCCTTATTCCCGTTCTTACCATGAAGCTTTTAAGTGAAGAAAGAAAGCAGAAAACCGATCAGTGTCTTTTGACCTCTCCTGTTAGTCTTACCGGAATAGTTTTAGGCAAATATTTTGCGGCGCTCTGTGTTTTCGCGATTTCGCTCATTACTTTTTTGGTATATGCACTCGTAATTTCCGCTTATGCTCCGCTTAACTGGACGGTTATTGCGGGAAATATCGTGGGATTATTCCTTCTCGGTGCGGCATTTATCTCAATAGGCTTGTTTATTTCTGGTCTTACCGAAAATCAGATATTGGCTGTAATTGGAACTTTTGTTGTGCTTATGCTTATTTTTTTCTCATATTTATTTGTTGATTCGATTAATAATACATTAATTAAGAAGATTATTACAGCAATTTCATTCCAGTCAAGATATGAAAAGTTCACAACGGGAGTATTCAGCATTACCGGAATGCTGTTCTTTGTGAGCGTTGCGGTTATATTCAACTTCCTCGCAATTAGAACATTGGAAAGACGCCGCTGGGCGTAATTACAGAAAGCATTGAAAGGATTTAAAGCTATGAAGAAATTTAACATAAACAAAAAGCGCTTTAAGTACGGAACGTTTGCTGCTGTAATTACAATTGTTTTTATTGCCGCAGTTGTTCTCGTAAACATCATTGCCGGAATGGTTTCCGACAGATATTCGGGCGATATTGACCTCACAAAGGACAAGGTTTTTGAAATAACCGACCAGACAAAGGATTTCCTTAAAACTCTTGATGACGATATAAAAATTACCGTTCTTGGTGACGAATCTAAAGTTAAATCTTGGGGAATTCGGGGGCAGAATATTTCTCAGGTTCTTTCAAAATACGAGCAAAGTTCAGATAAAATCACAGTTAAATATATTAACCCCGATAAAAGCCCCGAAGCGCTCACACAGTTCAACAGTATTTATAAGGGCGATCTTTCAAGCTCAATTGCTGTTGTTCAGTGCGGGGATAAAATTAAGCCGCTGTCTGAAAGCGAGCTTTTAAGCTATACACAGGTTAGTGAAACGCAGTATGACGTTTCGTCAACTACAGAACAAGCTGTTACTTCAGCAATAATGTATGTTACAGACGATAATCCGATGAGGGCAACAATTCTCACAACGGACAGCGTTTCGGATATTTCCTCGTTTACAACTCTTCTCGGTAACAATGGCTATGAGGTTGATGAAACAGATGCGCTGACGGGTGAGATAAATCCCGAAACAACACTTCTTGTTCTCAATACCCCTCAGAGCGATCTGCCAGAAAGTGCTGTTGACAGAATTGCTAAATTCCTTTATAACGACGGAAAGCTCGGCAGAAGTCTGCTTTATATTTCGTCATATCTTCAGAAGGATACGCCGAATATCGACGCGCTTATTGCCGAATACGGACTTGAAGCAGGAAGCGGAAGAATTTTTGATTCCGATTACAATAACATCGTACAGACAAGCGACGGTGCATACGGAATGTTCCTGACTATTACTCCCGACGAATATTCAAAGGACGTTCAGAATACCAATAACCCCGTGTATGCTCCAGTTCCCGCACCTATAAATGTTCTTTTTGCATCAAAGGATTCAAGGGAAACAAAAATCCTCTTAAAAACGGCTGATACAAGTATCCTAATCCCCGAGGGCGCTGACGAAAATCTTGATATTTCATCCCTTCCCCAGTCGTCACAAAGCGTTCTTGCTGTCGGAACAAAATTTGCTTATGACAACGATAAAAAGCTGACAAGCAATGTTATGGTTTTAGGCTCTGCCGATCTTTTCAACACTGCATGGATGTCACAGGCAAACCTCAACAATTCTGATTATATTATAAGCGCAGTAAATGCAATGACGGGAAAAGAAGCAGGGATAACCATAACTTCAAAATCGCTCACGTCAACGGCTCTTCAAGTTAAAGCTTCTCATGCTGCCGCAATTGCGTGGATGGCTATTATTATCGTTCCTGTTGTGATTTTAATCTGCGGAATTGTAATTTGGGTAAGGAGGAAGCACAGATAAAATGAAATCCAAAGTAAGGCTTTTGATTATTTCCGCAGTTGTCCTGATACTTCTTGTCGGAGCATTTGTGGCATTGAAACTGACCGAGCCTA
>DAOPYP010000025.1:0-17698 GCA_035352975.1 Oscillospiraceae bacterium | reverse complement strand
TTTCGGTATATCTCTATTATACCACTTTGTCTAACAAAAGGGGGGCATTTCAAATCGCATACGGCAGGACTTTTTTATTAATAATCAATTGAATCTGTTATCATAAATTCTTTTTGTTTTCTTTTCGCTTCTGGGGAGCTGACCTATTTCAAGTGTTTCGACGTCAACCTTAATTCCGATTTTCGACTTGAATTCATGCTGGATGCGCTCGGAAAGCATATACGATGAAGAGCCTTCATTATGTTCAACCCTTAAAAGCATTCTGTCTTTACCGTCGTGATGGTCAATCACAACCTGATATTCGCTTGAAGCGCCGTCAACATTTTTCAGAACGTCTTCAATCTGTCCGGGATAGATATTTACTCCCTTAACCTTTGTCATGTCGTCGCTTCTTCCGACAATTATGTCGTGGCGCGGGTACTTACAGCCACATTTGCATTCGCCGGGAAGAAGTCTTGTAATATCATGAGTACGGTAGCGTATAAGCGGTGCGCCCTCTTTTTGTAAGGTGGTTATGACAAGCTCGCCGCTCTCTCCGTCAGGAACATTTTCGCCGGTATCGGGGTTGATTATTTCAAAATATACATAATCATCAAAATAGTGGAGTCCGTTTTCTTCATCGCATGAAATAGAAATTCCCGGGCCATAAATCTCAGTAAGTCCGTAAATATCATAAAGGTCTATTCCGAGTTCTGTTTTAATTCTGTTTCTCATTTTGTCGCCCCAGCGCTCCGAACCGATAATTCCCTTTTTAAGATAAATTTTATCCTTCATATTTCGCTTTTCAATTTCTTCCGCAAGCAAAAGCGCATACGACGAGGTTGATGCAAGAACGGTGCTCTTTAGGTCAACCATCATTTTAAGCTGTTTTTCGGTATTTCCAGGACCCATAGGAATTGCCATTGCGCCTAAGCGTTCACACCCAAGCTGAAAGCCAATTCCCGCAGTCCACAAACCGTATCCCGGAGTAATGTGAAGTCTGTCCAAAGTCGTCATTCCCGCTATTTTATAACAGCGTTCAAACATTATCGACCAGTCCTCAACGTCTTTTTTTGTATAAGGAATAATAATAGGAAGTCCCGTTGTTCCCGATGAAGAATGAATTCTTACAATCTGTTCGTCGGGGACAGCCTGAATATTTAAGGGATATGCCTCGCGAAGCTCTTCCTTAGTCGTAAACGGAAGCTTTTTGAAATCCTCAGGTGTTTTTATATCCTCTGCCGTTACTCCCGCATTTTTATACTTTTCTTTATAAAATGTGCTTCCATTTGTTACGTTTGATATGATTTTTTTAATTTGCTCCAATTGTTCCTGCTTCATATAAATTACTCTCCTATTTTAGGGCATACAAAAACGCCTGCCCTTTGTTTTTTAAAACAAGGACAGACGTAAACATCTGCGGTACCACCTTGATTGAGAATAAATTCTCCGCCTCAATGAAATGCCAATAAGCACTTCCCGCTCTTAACGTGAGCAAACGTCGGACATTACTCGCCGTTTTATAACAGCTTTCCTCCCGCCCTCTGTGAACCAACCGAATAACCGCATTAATACTGTCTTTCACCGCCGCAGCTCGCTTTTAAAAATACTTGGTTACTCTCTTTCACTTCATCGGTTTCATTTCTTATATAATATCACTGCAAATTTCGTTTGTCAATATTTTCAGAGGAATTCCTGCCGAAAAAATTCGATTTTTGGCTACTATCGTTTCAGAAGTACGTGGACAGGAATCCAAACCGCTGTATTTTTCTTCAAGCGATTTGTCAATTACGATAATTCGCTGGTTTAAAGAGCCTCTAATGCCTTTGTTATCGTTAAGGCTGTCGATATACTCGCCGTCAATAATAACTCCGCAAATCTCGGCGGCTTTTTTTAAAAGTCCGCCCTCTCGTTCAATTTCTTCAAATTTATAGCCGGTATAAACCAGAATATCTTTAATTCCAAGAGCTTTTATTCCGTCAAGTAGTTTAATAAGCTCCGCAGGCTGAAAAAACGGTTCACCCCCAGTTATTGTAATTCCGTCACTATCTTTTATGCAGGTATTAATTGCTTTGAGAATGTCCTTGACAGAAATATCTTTAAGCGGATTTCTTTCCTGAAGTTCAGGATTTGAGCAGTTTTCACACCGTCTGGGACAGCCTGACGTCCATATCACAAAGCGCTTCCCCGGCCCGAGTGATTTAACAGGGAAATACATTCTTTCAATTTCCAAAACATCACCTTCCGACGATAAATTTAAGGTCGGCAAAAACAATCTCGTCGCCGTTATTCAAAGCCGTTTTATTTAATTTCGGGATTCGATTACCATTCACAAATGTTCCGTTTGTGCTTGCGTCCTCGACATAAAGAGCGTCGTCCTCAATATAAAGCTTTGCGTGGCAGCGGCTTATAAAGTTACTTTTATTAAGGTATTCGGGAATAACGCTTCCCTCTCGCCCGATTTCAGCAGTTCCGTTTATAGCTATTACCGCTGAAGAATTGTCAGCAGCTTTTAATGTCCACGCTGTTCCTACTGCTTGACTTTGTGTATTCCCTAAAACGCTTTGAATTGTAGGTATCACAAAGCTTAAATCATAACCGCACTGTTCGCATTCAAGGCTCGCCATTTCGTTTGCGTGTCCGCAGTTTTCACATATTCTTACTTCTATATCAGCCATTGAAACTCATCCTCTTTGTTTTTTTCTGTGTCCTTCTCTGAGTCTGACCGCTAAGCTTATCGGCATCTATTCCACGGACATATCTGACGTCTGCCTCACATAAATGCTCTTTTTGAAGAGTAATTCCGTATTCTTTAAGCTTTTCTTTAACTCTCTGATAATCGGGACAGAATTTGTCCATATCGTGTTTCACATTCAATTTTTCGGAATCCGAAAGCGTTTCTTGCTTTCCCATTACTTCAAAAAGTACTGCTCCGCTGTCCGATACAGCAACATTAATCGCAGAATTTTCGCTGAAATCATAGTAATTCTTTTCTGCCGAATGCTTTTGGTCGTCCAAAACCTCGCTCCCGATAATATTATAGCCGAGCTCGGTCATAACTTCGCCGATTGAATCGCTTATATATCGGGACATGGTCTTCTGCTTCAATTCCTCTTCAAGCTTAGCTACAGCCTCTTTAAGCTGAGGGAGAAGTAACGGCGGATCGGCTTCAATGTTCAGTTTTTCACAAAGAGCATAAAAATCCACTTTCAGCTTTTCACATTCGGCAAGATATTCGGGATTGTTCTCGATTTTAAGCGCATCACGTCTGATATTAAGCTGTTTGATTTTATATTCGTCGTCAAGAGCGGCATTTGAAATTATTAAATCCAGAGTATTTTTTATCTCAGCAAAATTATTTACTCCGATAAGCTCTGAAACTACGCTGTCATACGCCTCTCTGACTTTGGGGGAGCATATGTCAATTTCCTGATTTTCTTTTGTTCCCCAATCACGGAGACTAAATCTTTCTTCCTCAGAAAGTGCCTGTATTTTATCATATTCATCTTTAATATGCTCCGCAGATTCCTCGAGCATTGCTATTACATTTTTAATTTTACCCTGATGCTCCTCATAAAGAAGCTTAGTTATTATAAGCTCCGAGCTTGTCATTCCGGGATAAAATGACTTCGCCGAAAGCTCCTCAAAAAGCTTAATTTGTTCGCGGAAAGCCTTTAGTTCAGAGGTTTCAGGCATTATTTTTTCCGCTTCCTTTAAAAGAGTATCATAATTTTTCTCTTGGCATTCATTTTTCAGCTTCTGAGTTTCACGGCAAATTTCAGCAATAATGTCATTCATCTTCATGCGCTTTGCGTCCTCAAGCATACCCTTCATGTCGCTTATAAGCTCGTTAAGCTTAGACATATCTATCGATGCTTCGCCGTATTTTGGTCCGCTCAAAACAATCCTCTCCCCTCATAAATCAGTAATATGCGGGATTACCACTCCGCATTTTCATAAAGCTTTTTCCATTCGCTGACTTGAAGTTCAAAGCCTTGTGATGCTACCCACATAAGAAACTGTCCGTCATCTTCAAGTCTTCTGCATATCTTTTCGCGTTCATCGGAAGAAAGCTTTTCAAGATATTCAATAAGTCCATTCAGATTTTTGCATATAAAATCATCAATACTATATTCGCAATCGGGATTAAGGAGGTAAATCAGCGAGTAATAGCCATCCTCATTCCCGTCTCTTATACTTTCGGCTATATCTTCTGTCCTAGTAATAACATTGCTTTCGTATCCGTTAAGGTCAAGATAATGGGAAAGGCCGCCGTTCATCAAAAGCTCAAGCGCATTTTCATCCTGAGCGGGAAGCATTGAATACAGTTTTTTTCCAAGAGTTTCAATATTGCCGTACATTATACCTTTATAGCATAAAGGTGCAGTAGGATTTAAAGCATATATAAGCCTGAATGTTCCGATGTTCTTGTCGGCAAAAAGCTCTGTGCGTGAACAGTTATCAGCTATTTTTTCACCAAATACAAAAAGTTTTTTTGAAAGCAAACCACTGTACAGCTCTTTTTTTGCATTTTCCCAGCTGCCCGCAAAGGCAAGAGAAAGCTCCTTTAAATCGGAATACTCATCGCCCATAAATTCATAAGCATAAGCACTTGCGCCGGATTTTTCGGCAAGTGCCACAGGCTCTTTTTTCAGCCAGCGGCAAACCTCGTCATACCCCCATCTGTCCTCACGATCCTTTGAGGTAAGCCCTTTTATAAGCTTTGAAAGCCGCGGATTTACAGACTGCGGTATGTCTATTTTTCTGTTGATTGTCTGATAAAGTATCTGCATTTCTGTCATTCCGAGAAATGGATCCTGACCTATTGCAAGGTGCAAAAGAGCAATTCCGAAAGAATAATAGTCGCTTTCCTTTGAAATAAAGCCACTTGAGGTTTCCGGCGCCGCATAGCCGAGTGTACGGGACATTCCCGTCGCACGGACGCTCATTCCGCTCCCTACCAATGAGCTTATTCCGAAATCGCCTATAACTGCTTTTTTTCGGTCGTCACTGAAAAAAATGTTTCCGGGCTTAATGTCGCGGTGAACAACTCCAGCGGAATGAAGTGCAAAAAGCCCCTCATTGACACAGGGAATAACGACCGTTTCAAGCTCTTCAACGGCTATCGGAATATTTGAAGCAAGATCACGGTTTTTAAAATAGGGCAGTATTTCATAATATCTTCCCGAATATTCGCCGTCCGCAAGCGCCTTGATAACATACTCGCTCTCAATCCTTCTTACGGATTCGGAAAGTTCTTTCTTAGGGCGTTTATCCGAATGAAAAATCTTCATGACATACTTATTTACGCTTTTGGATGCAGAAAGGAGCGTTGCTTCTCCCGTATTTTCGGCGATAACCGATTCAACCAAATAGCCGTCAATTTCACTCCCGACCGAAAGCGCCGCAGGGATCTGCGGCTTTTGAAAAGGCATAAATTCGGTAGGTCTTGAGGAATTCCCGTCCATTCTTATTGTAATTCCGGCGGAATTTACCGGCATAATTTCAGTAGGTCTGCTGTAAGTCGCCATTCTATTCCTCCAAAATAATTTATATTTTCCTGCAAATAAGGGTCGCAACAGAATTTTCTTCAGAAATATTATCTATCAAAATTTCCGATCCGCTTTCAATTTTATTGTCAAAAATATATCTCGACAGCGGATTAATAAGATTTTTCTCAACAATATTGCCTATGCCGCGTCCGCCGTTTTCAAGATTTCCGAAAGCTTTTTTGAGAAGATGCTGGAATGCCTCATCAGACAATGAAAAATTAATTCCGCTTGCTTCGCGGACATTTTTTCTGATTTTATCAAGCTGAGAAGATAATATTTCTCTCGCAGCATTTTCTCTGATGAAATCAAATACCACGAAATTATCTCCTATACGGTTGAGGATTTCGGGACGTCCAAGCTGAAGCTTAAAGTAATTTTTTATGGAGGTTACAAGTCTTTCACGCATTTCGTCATAACTCATATTTACGGATACATTGAGCTTACGCTCACCTGTTTTGTCTGTGTCATATATGCCCAGATTACTCGTAAAAATTATTATACATTCCGAAAAATATACCGTTTCGCCCTTTCCGTCAGTCATTCTTCCGTCTTCAAGAATTTGAAGAAATTTATCAAAAATCGATGGATGTGCCTTTTCTATTTCATCAAAAAGAAGAATTGAGAACGGTTTTTCCCTCACCGAATTTGTAAGCTGTCCCCCTGCCTCATATCCCACATATCCCGGAGGTGCGCCGAGAAGCTTCTGGTCGGAATGTCCCTGCTGGTATTCGCTCATATCAAACCTAATACAATTATTGTCATCGCCGAAAAGAAGATTTGCTACCGTTTTCGCAAGTTCGGTTTTTCCCGTTCCGGTAGGCCCCGCAAAAAAGAGAATACCCTTGGGCTTTGTGCCGCCCGAATGCTGAAGCCCCGCCATGTTGCAGGCGGCACGCTTAATTACGTCAAGTGTCTGCACAACGGCATGATCCTGTCCCTTTATGCGGCTTTTTATATATTCTTCGGCATTTTCAAGTTTTTCCCTCGGAATATCGTTCCACGGATTATCCTTAAGCCCGTACTTATACATATTTATTGCATCTTTAATATTTGAGATATTTATTCCTTCATTTTTGCAGAGTATCTTAAGTGCATTAAGCTCAAGATTTTTAAAGCCGTCGGTAAGCTCCACAAAAATTTCCTTGTATTTTTTCAGTTCCTCCTCGGAAAATTCCTTGTCGCCCGTAAAAAACTTTATCTGAGTGTCAATAAACATACGTCTTGCGCTTTTATCAGGCTCTGAAATAAAAACAGTTTTGACAAGAGGATTGTCAAAATAAAACCAAGTCGGGATATCGTTTGATTTGTCGCTTATAAAAAACATAGCGTTATTCAGAAATTTCTCGCCGTTTTTCACCTGAACCTTTTTAAGGCTTGACATCATAAGCTTTGTGTAAAAATCGCGTTCAGCCTCATTTATATTGTCGGAGGAAATGACATATCTTGAAGCAAGCATCAGTACGAAAGCACATGAAGCCGCTTTATTCTGCATAATGTTTCTTATTGTATCCGCCGCCTGAGAGGGCTGTACTTTAATTGTTTTTGCATCCTTTGAAAGCTTTATACCCGAAGCCTCAGAAAAGCTTTCCAAATGTTCCCTGGAAAATTCATTGTAAAACCCGTCTATATGATTATAAAAAACAACGGTCTGATAGCCCTTATCCGTCAGATAACGGAAAAGATAATTGTCCAGCATAACCATATCCCAGCGGATTCCCGTTTCCGTTTTCGCAGGATAAGGATTAAGGTCGTATATATTCCCTTCAAGGACAAAAGCAGTTTTTATATCAAGAAACCTATCTAGTTCTTTATGCCATTTCCCAACCGTCATTATAATTCTCCTTTTATGCAGTATTTAACATCATTTCTTGCTTTTATATCGTCCGAAGGATTATTTGACTTAAAAGTCCTATCATCAAAAATACTCAGAAAATCTTTTTCCGTAATATTAGTTTTATTTAAATAGACGTCAAAGAGATTTATTTTTGAAAGAAAGTTTTTTACGCTGTCCCGAGAAAAAATATCAGGAAAATCTTCTGATTTAAAAGACCAGCCATTCCCGTAAAGTACTGCATAATAAGTCTGTGATACAGCTTCAAGAAAATCAGGAAGAGTTACTCTTAGTTTATTTAATTCCTCACAAGAAAGACGTTCCAGCTCGCATTCTGAAAGTCTTTCCGAATAAAACTGCTGATTTCCTATAATATATTTTAGCTCACGATACTCTTTCATTTCCATTATTTCGCATATAAGAAGCCTTCTCCTTACGGATTCATCAGAAGTAATACATACTGAAAATAGAGTATAAAGCTTCCCTGTTGATGATTTAAAAGACAAATTCTCAGCCTCCTCACTGTACTTTAATCGGAGCAATAAGCTGCATTGGATCGCTGAAATTCTTCACCCTTAAAAGATTCAGCGATTCGGCAATTTTTAACGGCTCCTCAGTATATAAATTGATATCCGAAAATTTTTCTCTGGTGGATTCCATAGAAAAAATACAACGCATATGACCGGAAAAATCGATATTTTCCCATGCTGATTCATTAGTCGGGACATATCCGTTAAAAGCAATTTTTCTAACCAGTTCGGAAGAAATCGCCTCAAAAAGCTCATACATGGTTCTTATTCCTATTGAAATAAGTGTTCTCTCATAGAAATTTTTTTCAATTTTTTTTAATATTGTTTCAGTCAGAACGTCTTTATTGTTTATCAAAATTCCTCTGTCTGTCAACAAATCATTTAATTCAGGCAAAAGAAAATTTACCGTAAGTTTTTTTTCAGTTCTTGTGTAATATGTTTTATATCTTATTTTAAGAGATTCGGGATATTGTGAACACGAAATCACCGTATCGGCGTACTTTTCCACAGCAGTTTTCTCACCGTTTTTATAATGATATTTAAGAAAATCCGCTTCGACATTTCTCTCTGTTTTATCTTTTTCAAACTGTACTTTATTATATATATACTCTTTTAACAATCTCTGCTTTTCTATTTTGTATTCAAGACAGGCATCATTATATTTTTCTTCAATTTTTCCCGACATGAGCTTGTTCATAAAGCCTGACATTACTCCTGTTTTTAAATAATCCGATTTGTCAGGAAAAGAGGCATCATAAGAAAAAATCGGATAGCTTTCATTTACCTCAAGGCTCTCCCATATTGATAATTCATTTGGTTTAAGCGCATTGCTCAATATATTTTCATATTCGTTTGTTTCTATAATCAATTTTTCGATATTTTTTTTATCCTCTTCAGCCGATATACCGCTATTCATCTCAATCACTCCTTATACAATAATACCATACTCTGCATTTTTATTCAATAACGGTTAGAAAAAATTACGGAATAAACTGTAATATTTTTATACCATATTTATGTTATTTACTTATATAAGTTTTTTATACTCATTTTATAAAAGAGATTATGAATGAGTGACCTACACTTCTTTTTTCTGCGCGTTTTACTTATGGATTACGCTAGGTATGTATCTAATAATTTTAACCCTTACTTTGTGAAAACTGTGTTTATTGGAAAAGCTTCTTACTGACTCACTTACGCCATTTCAGATTTTTATTCTAGTTTGTCGATTCAATTTATATAAAGATAGTCAACATGAAATCCGTCGCGAAAGAATTAAAAAATACGAACAGAAAAGCTAGACTTTCCTGTTCGTATGCAATAAGCTGGTTTAAAAAACACAGCGAATATGATGACATTATTAAAAAAGATTAAAGAGAAGAAATATACCTTTTAACAGCGTCCTCCCAGTAGGGAAGCCGGCTAAACCCGTTTGATTCGAGGCTTGTTTTTGAGAGCCTTGAGTTGGACGGGCGTTTTGCTTTTGAGGGGTAATCTGAGGACGAAATATGGTTTACCTTTACGGATAATCCCGATATTTCAAATATTTTTTCGGCAAATTCAGCCCACGAACATAATCCTTCGTTCGTTGCGTGATATACTCCGTATTTTTCTGTAACGACCATATCACATAACAGCGGGGCAAGGTCAGCCGTGTAAGTCGGGGAGCCGATCTGGTCACAGACAACATTAATTTCGTCACGTTCTTTTCCAAGTTTTAGCATTGTTTTTACAAAATTGTTGCCGTTTATTCCGAAAACCCATGAAATTCTGACAATGAAAAATTTTTCTAGATACTCACCGACTTTTTCTTCGCCTTTATACTTTGTTTCTCCGTAATAATTTATGGGGCAAATTGGAGAATCTGTTTCAAAATATTCCGTTCCTTTTCCGTCAAAAATATAATCCGTACTGATATAAATTATTTTTGCAGAAATTCTTTTACAGGCTTTTGAGATGTTTTCAGTCCCCAAAACATTAACGGAAAAGCACTTTTCACGCTCGTCCTCCGCTTTGTCGACTGCTGTATAAGCGGCACAGTGAATAACTGCGTCAGGGCTGTATGACTGAATAAAGTCAAGAGTTTCCTCTTCATCTGTAATATCAAAATCATTTATGTCCGTGCCAATACAAGAAATTTCTCTTCGTTTAAGTTCTTTTACAACGTCATATCCCAGCTGTCCGTTTACACCGGTAACCAATATTTTCATAATACACCCGAATCAATAAAAATTATTTGCTAAGAAACCCAGTGAAGCTCCGGAAAATGCAAGAAAAATAATTAGTATAATAACTACCGCATAAATGCAGAAAAATGAACGTGCGAAATTTCTTCTGTTTATATTATCTCCTGACAAAGCGAAAACTATAAGACAGATAAAGCCTATAAAAGGAATTGAAAATAAAATAGAATATCCGAAATATGCCCAGGGAGAAAGCGGTCTGAATTCGCGGGGGAGCTGCTCAACAATGCTAAGTTCGTTTTGATTCATAAAATGTCAACCCCTAATTATATATTTTATAAAATTATACCCCAAAAGCTGACAAAAGTAAATACATATTTAGTATTTTATATTCGTTTTACATATATTTAATGTTATGATAAAATATACTGCTGTAATTGAATTGTAATAAAAAATTATTGTTTTTCAATAAAAAACTATTGACATATAATAAATCAAATGATATACTGATTTCAATAAAACATTTGGAGGGATTTTCATGACAAATAAAAAATGGAACGCTCATCTTTCGGTTAATCTGACATCAGTAATTATCAAGGTTATGTTTGCAATCTTTGCGGTGGCGCTGTTCGGAATGCCTTATTATGCTAAATACATGAATGTTGCATTGTCTGGAAAAGTGTATATACCTTTTCTCATAGCATTTTATTTCTGCGCTGCTTTTGCATTTACGGCACTTTTTAATTTGAATAAACTTTTAAAAAATATAAAATCAGAAAAAATATTTGTGCATGAAAATGTGAAATACATGAGGATTCTTTCCTGGTGCTGTTTTGCTGTTGCAATTGCAACCTTTATTCTTGAATTCTGGATTTATCACTTCTTTGTAATTACCGCGGCGGCTTCATTTTTCGGACTTATACTCCGCGTTCTGAAAAATGTATTTGAGGAAGCGGTGAAAATTCGTGAAGAAAATGATTTTACAATATAAGAGGAGGAAATTTGATATGTCTATAATAGTCAATCTTGATATAATGATGGCAAGACGGAAAATTTCTTCCGGAGAGCTTGCCGAAAAAATTGAACTTACTCCTGCAAATCTCTCGATACTTAAAACAGGAAAGGCAAAAGCAATACGTTTTTCGACATTACAGAAAATATGTGAGATTCTTGACTGTCAGCCGGGGGATATTCTCGAATACAAAAAAGACAACAGCGGAGGAACCGATGATGAATGACGACAATATTTTTGTTGAAGAAAATTTCCAAAATAATGGCTGTGTAAATATGCCGAAGCCTGAAAAGACATACAGCATTCCTGAAATAATATTTGCATTTTTTTCATTGGCTTTCGGGTATCTGTTTATTAAAATAGGCCTTGCTGGATTTTTAAGTGCAGGTGCGTCGCTGTTCTTCATTCTTTTTATAATATCGGCGTCGGTTATTGTGAAAAAATGCGGCATTATTCAGTCATCGAAAAGCAGACTGCTTCTGATATTATCCGTCGTATCGTCGCTTTATTTTACGGTTTCCGCAAATATGCTGCTGAAAGTTTTCAATCTGATGTTTGTGATAATCCTTCTTGCTCTGTGGGCTTTTTCCCTTAACAATAACGGATATAAAGGCGCTAACGACAGTTTTGCGTTCGCTATAATAAAAAGCCTATTTGGAGAGCCGTTTAAAAGCTATGGCGAATGTTATTCGGCATCTACATCTGCTTTCAAGAAAAATCAAAAAGGTAAAAATATTAAATACATCATTATAGGGCTGATAATTGCAATCCCCGTCACATTTATAGCGGTAAGCCTTCTTGTTTCCGCTGATGGATTTTTCAGCAATATGATGGATAAAATGTTCAGCAATATTGGGGAAAAGGTATTTACAAATATTATTCAGTTTGCATTCGGAATTCCACTTGGCTTTTATATTTTCGGAATGATTTTTTCCTCAATAAGAAATAAAAATGAGAATAAGCTGGACATTGAATACTGCGCATTCAAAAGAAACACGCTAAAAGTTTTTCACCCGATAATCATTTATTCTTCTGTAATTCCGCTGTGCATAATTTACGTCATGTTTTTCTTTTCACAGATAAACTATTTTGTTTCTGCATTTATGGGCACACTTCCGTCGGAATACAGCTTTTCTGAATACGCAAGGCGTGGCTTTTTTGAGCTGTTTTTTGTAGCACTTTTGAATCTTGGTGTAATAGCCTGTATAAATCTTTTCTGCAAAAATTCAGAAAATGACGAAAACTCAAGACCTAAAGCTCTGAAATTTTTTACAGTTCTTTTAAGCGTATTTACGTTGATCTTAATTTCCACCGCATTAAGCAAAATGATTATGTATATTCAGAGATACGGGCTTACAAATTTGAGAGTATATACCACATGGTTTATGATTTTAATTGTGTTGATTTTTGTGCTGATAATTATACGTCAGTTTAAAAAAATAAATATTGCAAAAATCGGCTCAATTGCATTTACGGCTATGTTTTTGGTTTTATGCTTTTCAAACGTTGATTCTTTAATTGTCAAATATAATTATAATGCTTATAAAAACGGCTATCTGAATGAATTTGACACTTCAATTTTTTATGAACTGTCCGATGATGCAGTTTATGAGATACTTTCGCTGACACAAAACAGCGATAAAAAAATCAGCAATGACGCAAAGAATTATTTTGATGAAAACTCATATTGGAATACATTTAACGATAATGATTTGAGGACATTTAATATTTCTTCATATGTCCGTTATCTTAATTTAAACAAATAAAAAATGTCCGTTCTTTTTTTAAAAGTAACGATAGAAGTATCTATCGTTACTAAGCTATTGTATTTTTTATTATCTTAACTTTTTTAAAATATTGGGCTAATTTATTTTTTTTCATGCTTTTCACTTTACCGCATTCCTTTGTTTTTCAAAATTGATTTCTGCGAAAAAACAGCGATAAGACTTGAAAACCATGCCAACTTATGTTATACTATATAATTAAGCAAAGTAACCTTGAACGCACAGTCCAAACCTTACTGAGCATAATCCGTGACGACAATTATGACAACAAAACGCAGAACATTTAATTATGTATCTGACATTAATCTGAAACAGAGGATTTATATGAATAATTATGTTTTTCCGCTTCCCGTACCCGCACATATTGTTTTTGCTATAGCAGGCTTTATATTCTTTATGTTTATGTATTTCAGAAAAAAATACGTATATCATCTTCTGCTTTCTCTTGCTATTCCATCAACTCTTTTAATATATTTATGCAAGGGCAGCAAGCTTTTGTACAGCCTTTTCGGTTTGGAACAGCTTGTTCTTATACTACTGATTTTTGTATTTATTATTGTTGCAAAACGTAAAGAAAACAAGGCACAGAAAAGTCAAAATAAAGCTTCCGTGGAGGAAACCGATGAAAATAGTAATGCTTGAACAAAATGCGATAAACAATAATGATATATCTTTCAAAGAATTTGAAAAGCTCGGCGAGTTTAAAGCATATGGCGTAACTCCAAAAGACAAGGTGACCGAATATATCGGCGATGCCGAAATTGTATTGTGCAATAAAACCCTTATCACAAGAGAAGTAATGCTTGCTTGCCCAAAGCTTAAATATATTGGTGAATGCGCAACGGGCTATAATAATATCGACATTGAGGCGGCGAATGAACTCGGAATAGTTGTGTCAAATGCGGGGCAATATTCCACAAACGCCGTTGCACAGCACGTTTTTGCATTTATTCTTAATTTTCTTTCAAGAATAAATGAGTACGATACCTCTGTTAAAAACAAAGACTGGATAAATTCCGAAAGCTTTGTCTATTACCTTTCGCCGACATATGAAATAAGCGGAATGACTTTAGGAATTATCGGATTCGGAAGTATTGGAAAGGCTGTTGCTAAAATAGCCGATGCTTTCGGTATGAAAGTTATAATTTCAACAAGAACCGTTCCCGCCGAAAATCAATGTCATTATGAATTTGTTTCAAAGGAAGAACTTTTCAGACGTTCTGATATAATAACTCTACATTGTCCGCTTACCGATGACACAAAAGAAATTATATGCAAAGAAAATCTTTCGCTTATGAAGAAATCTGCATATATTATAAATACCTCGCGCGGCGGAACGGTTTTGGAAAAAGACCTTGCTGATGCACTGAACGGCGGTATGATTGCAGGTGCGGGGCTTGACGTTGTTGCAGTTGAGCCGATGAGAGCGGATAATCCTCTTCTTAACGCAAAAAACTGTATTATAACACCGCATATTGCGTGGGCGCCCAGACAGACAAGAGAAAGACTTGTTTCAATAGTTCTTGAAAACCTGAAATGCTATCTTAACGGAGCTCCCAAAAATGTTGTGACAAAATAACCTTTACCAAAGGAATGTGAATTTATTATGCTTAATTTATCTGATAAAAAAAGAATTGTAATAAAAATAGGAACATCAACCCTTACGCACAAAACAGGAAGACTCAATATAAGGCGCGTTGAAGAGCTTATAAAGACTATTGCCGATCTTCAGAATTCCGGGAAAGAAATTATTATTGTTTCCTCTGGTGCTGTCGGTCTTGGAACAGCAAAGCTTGGACTTAAAGAACGACCTAAGGATACGCCGTCAAAGCAGGCGTGCGCCGCCGTGGGGCAGTGTGAGCTTATGTATATGTACGACAATCAGTTCGCAAAATATAATCTTACCGTCGCACAGATTCTTCTTACAAAAGTAGTGATTGAAAGCGAAAGCAGAATGAATGTTGTAAATACATTTCAAAAGCTTCTTGAGCATAATGTTATTCCGATAGTCAACGAAAATGATACCGTTGCTATTGATGAGCTTCTTCTTGAGGTAGGTGAAAATGACTCTCTTGCCGCAATCGTCGCACATCTTTCACAGGCTGATCTTTTGATTATTTTAAGCGACATCGACGGGCTTTATGATAAAGACCCGCATTCAAACCCTGATGCAAAGCTTATTCCGGTTGTTGAAGAAATAACTGATGAAATTCGCAATCTTGCGGGCGGAGCAGGAACAAGCTTCGGAAAAGGCGGAATGATAACCAAAATCAATGCGGCGGATATTGCAAAAAGCGCAGGAATTGATATGGTAATAATGAACGGAAACAATCCGGAAAATCTCTATAATTTCTTTGAGGGGAAACAGACAGGTACTCTTTTTAAAGCATAAAATCAAATAGGAGGATTAGTATTTATGAGCTATGTAAATGAACTGGGAGTAAGGGCAAAAAAAGCTGAAAGTTCAATAGCAAACGCTTCCGCAAAGCTGAAAAACGATGCTCTTAACGCCATTGCCGAGGCACTTGTAAAAAACAGCGCACAGATAATTGCACAAAATGCAATTGATATTGAAAATGCAATCAGCAATGATATGTCCGTTTCAATGCAGGACAGACTTCTTCTGAATGAATCACGGATAAAGGCAATTTCTGACGCAGTTGTTCAAATAACAAAGCTTGATGATCCAATTGGTTCAATAATCGGCGGAGGAATAAGACCGAACGGTCTTAAAATCCAGAAAACCCGTGTTCCTTTGGGTGTAATCGCAATTATCTATGAATCGCGTCCGAATGTTACGGTCGATGCTGCTACTCTATGTCTTAAAGCAGGGAATGTAGTAATATTAAGAGGCGGCAAGGAAGCCTTTTACTCCAACAAATGTCTTGTAGAAATTATGAGAGAGGCAGTTTCATCAACGGGGCTTTCCCCCGATATAGTTCAGCTTGTTCAGGATACTTCAAGAGAAGTTTCAAACGAGCTTATGAAATGCAGTCAGTATATTGACGTACTTATTCCGCGCGGAGGAGCAGGCTTAATCCGTGCATGCAAGGAAAACGCTTCTGTCCCTGTGATTGAAACCGGAACGGGTAACTGTCATGTTTTTGTTGACGAAAGCGCAGATCTTGAGATGGCTGTAAATATAGTCGACAATGGAAAAACCTCGCGTCCTTCCGTATGTAATGCCGTTGAAAGTCTTCTTGTCCATAAAAACTGCGCCGAGAAGTTTCTCCCTATGATAAGGGATAGATTTGACAAGAAAAAGGTTGAAATCCGTGGCTGTAACGAAACACTCAAAATTCTTTCTGGCAGGGAGAATGTTTCTTCTGCTTCCGAAGAGGACTATGCAACCGAATTTCTTGATTATGTTATTTCCGCAAAGGTTGTCGGCTCAGTTGACGAGGCCGTTGCACATATAAATAAGTATTCCACAAAGCATTCCGAGGCAATTGTCACAAACTGCCTTGTCAATGCGGAGAAATTTCAGCGTGAGGTTGATGCTGCCGCCGTTTATGTAAACGCTTCAACAAGATTTACCGACGGAGGAGAGTTCGGCTTAGGAGCAGAAATAGGAATTTCAACTCAAAAGCTCCACGCGAGAGGACCGATGGGACTTAACGAGCTTACGACAATTAAATATTTAGTTAACGGAAACGGACAGATCCGTTAGGATGGGTGTTATATTTTGAAAAAGAAAAAATCAAACGGCTATGATAAATATCTTAATTTTAAAAAAAGCGGAGATAAACCCGAACCATCGGCGGAAGAAAAAAAATCCGATGACGGTGATACTTTAATTACTCCCGAAGCACTTAAAAAGACGCTCCGAAAAGAAAAAATAAAGGCTGAAACCAAGGAAGCAGTTGAATCCATTAAAAATGCAATTGACGGTGCACTTGATGAGGATGTTTCTGAAAACGAAGAAACTGCTGAGGCTATTGAAATTACGGTACCGGAAGCTGCTCCGAAAAAGCAGTCTTTTAGAAGAAGTATGTACTTTTTAATAGGAATAATAGTGTCCTTTCTTTCTCTTGTAGGGTTTATTTTTACGGTAGGCTGGGCGACAGGTGCAGTTAAAGATATTGTTGGGAATACAAAACAAAAGGAAGAATTCGCCGAGTTTATTTATCCTGTTGTAATAAATGACCCCGCCGCTTTTGAAAACAATCAGCAGATTTCATCAGATGTAATAATTTCTTCGGCAATATGGGATATTATTCTTTACGGCGACAAAGATAAATATCCTGTGGAATTCGGAAATATGACGATACCGCAGTCGGACGTTGAGCTTTATGCAACCAATATTTTCGGAACAGGCCTGAATTTTGACCATAAAACATTAGGCGATGCGACGCTTACGTTTTATTATTCTCCTGAAAACAAGTCATATATTGTTCCGGAATCTCCAAAATATTTTCCATATTCACCTCTTGTGGAAGAAATAAAAAGAAATAACGATACATATTCACTAAAGGTAGGATATGTTTCACCAAGTCCGGATTGGCTTATTGCCTCAAACAAAAAGAAGCCTGTTCAGTGCGATAAATATATGGAGTATGTAGTTAAAAAACAAAACAATGATTATACGCTTGTTTCAATAAAGGAGCTTCAGAATTCAGAACAAGAAACTCAGATTTCTCAATAAGCAGACCAAAGCGTATAGGTATTGCTTGCTTTTAGACTAACAATTAGTAATTCCAAAAGGCAGCTTCTGATATAGAATGATATTAAATAAATATAGTAAGGGCAATAAAAACAGTGCCCCTACTATATTTTTTTGTAAAATAATAAAAACGGAGATTCTAAAATTGACAAGTAAACAAAGCA
>DAOPYP010000024.1:0-17980 GCA_035352975.1 Oscillospiraceae bacterium | reverse complement strand
AAAAGAACAGACTCAGCATATAATAACATATGAACAATTATTCATATGTTATATTTGAAAGAAGGAATTATCAATGGAAGCCAATGAAATTGAAAAGTGCGGCTATTATCACATTCATGAAGATATAATTGAAAAAGTGAATAAAAATATGCCGGGTGAAGCGGTATTATACGATCTTGCGGAGCTTTTTAAAATTTTTGGGGATCCAACAAGAATAAAGATACTGTATGCACTTCTTGAATCGGAAATGTGCGTTTGTGATATTGCGACTCTTCTTAACATGACACAATCGGCAATTTCTCATCAGCTCAGGGCATTAAAGCAAAGCAAGCTTATCCGATACAGGCGTGAAGGGAAAACAGTTTTTTATTCACTTGCGGATTCACACGTTGTAACAATAATTAATCAAGGAGTTGAGCATATTGCAGAATAATACTATTTATTCCATAATATCAGGTATATACGACATGATGGACCTGACTTATTTTAAAAGAAATAGTCCCAGAAAAGCAATGTTAAAGCTTATTGAAGATAAGAATATAAATGTGCTTGACATTTGTACGGGAACCGGAGCGAATGCCGTTATTGTTGCAAAAAACAGAAAAAACGCTAAAATAACAGGAATTGACTTATCCCCCAAAATGCTTGAAATAGCCGCGAATAAAATCAATCAGAATGGTTTGGATAATATAAATATTATTGAATGTGATGCAGCAGCTACCAAACTGCCGTCCAACTATTATGATGTAATAATTATTTCTCTGGTATTACATGAAATAAATGATAAGACAGCCTCAGAAATACTTAAAGAAGCTTCAAGATTACTGAAGAAAGACGGAAAATTAATTGTGATAGAATGGGAAATTCCAAAATTGCTGCTACAAAAGATATTATTTCTGCCGATAATGCTTCTTGAGCCTGAAAGTTTTAGAAAGTTTATAAAAAAAGACAAGAAAAAATATTTTAAAAAGCATGGCTTTTCATTAAAAAGAATTATACATAGCAATTACAGCTGTATTTATTATTTAAAAAAATCAGAACAGGAGAATTATTATGAAAAAATCATTTAAAATCAATAATCTTGACTGTGCAAATTGTGCGGCAAAAATGGAGAATGCAATTAAAAAAATCAAAGGAGTAAATGACGCTTCGGTAAGCTTTATGACTCAGAAGCTTATCCTTGACGCCGATGATGATAAATATGACGATGTTCTTAATCAAGCCTCTGCAATATGCAAAAAAATCGAACCTGACTGTACTATAATTATAAAATAACGGAGGGGTAAAAATGACTAAAAGTCAGAAAAAAGCTTTGCTTAAAATAATAATAAGCTTTAGTTTATTTATAATTATATTATTTTTAAAAACAGACGGGATTTTGAAGCTCGTTTTATTCTTAATTCCATATCTTATTGTCGGATATGAAGTACTTAAAAGAGCGGCTGTTAATATTTTTCACGGTCAGGTTTTTGACGAAAATTTTCTTATGACAATCGCAACAATCGGTGCGTTTTGTCTTGGCGAATATCCCGAAGGCTTTGCGGTAATGCTTTTATATCAGATAGGAGAATTGTTTCAGGATTATGCGGTCGGACGTTCAAGAAAATCCATTGCCTCGCTTATGGATATTCGCCCCGATTATGCAAATATTGAAATTGACGGAGAATTAAAGCAGGTTGACCCGGAAGAGATAAATACCGGAGATATTATTGTCATAAAGCCCGGTGAAAAGGTTCCGCTTGACGGCATTGTAACAAAAGGCTCGTCCTCACTTAACACCTCGGCTCTGACGGGAGAAGCACTTCCCCGTGACGTCGGTGAAAACGATGAAGTAATCAGCGGCTGTATAAACATAAACGGACTTTTGTATGTACGGGTTTCAAAGCCTTTCGGGGAATCAACGGCAGTAAAAATTCTTGAGCTTATTGAGAATTCTGCCTCAAAAAAGGCAAAATCAGAAAATTTCATAACAAAATTTGCGCGCTATTACACTCCCGCCGTTGTTATTTCGGCATTGCTTCTCGCTCTGATTCCTCCACTTTTTTTCAATCAGAATTTCAGTGTCTGGATTGAGCGTGCGCTTTTATTCCTTGTTGTATCCTGTCCGTGCGCTCTGGTAATTTCTGTTCCTTTGAGCTTTTTCAGCGGAATTGGAAAGGCCTCAAAAAAAGGTATTCTTATTAAAGGCAGCAGCTATATTGATATTCTTTCTAAAACCGATACCATTGTTTTTGACAAAACAGGCACGCTTACAAAAGGAAATTTCAAGGTTGTTGCCATTCATCCCGATATATTGTCAAAAGATGAGCTTTTAAGGCTTGCCGCTCTTGCTGAAAGCTATTCAAATCACCCCATCTCGGAATCATTGAGAGAAGCTTATAAAGTCCCCGTGGATAAATCGCTTGTTCAAAATTATGAGGAAATTTCAGGTCACGGGATAAATGCGGTTATTGAGGGCAAAAAAGTTTCCGTCGGGAACGAAAAAATGATGATTAAAAACGGCATACAGGCAAAAAGCTGTCATTATGTCGGAACAATAATTCATATTGCTGTTGACGGTGAATATCAGGGGCATATAGTTATTTCCGATGAAATAAAGGAAAATTCCCAAAAAGCAATATCTCTTTTAAAAAAGTCAGGAATAAAAACTGTTATGCTTACCGGCGACGGCAAAGCGACAGCTGACAGCATAGCTGAAAAACTTGGAATAGATGAAGTTCACTCGCAGCTTCTTCCTCAGGATAAGGTTTCTGAATTTGAAAGGCTTTTGGAGCAAAAAGCAAGCCACAGAATGCTCGCATTTGTCGGCGACGGAATAAACGATGCTCCAGTTCTTTCACGCGCGGATATCGGCATTGCGATGGGCGGGCTTGGCTCCGATGCCGCAATCGAAGCGGCTGACATTGTTTTGATGGACGACGACCCGTTGAAAATATGCGAAGCAATGAAAATATCAAAGCAGATTATCAGAATTGTCAAGCAAAACATTATATTTGCGCTTTCGGTAAAATTTATAGTGCTTATTCTCGGAGCGCTAGGAATTGCGAATATGTGGCTTGCGGTGTTTGCGGATGTGGGGGTTTCAATTATTGCCATAATGAATTCCCTGAGATTAATGAAAAAAAAATAAAAATATTATAAAAAGTCCTTTACACGAACGTTAGTTCGGTGTATAATATATACATTGAACTGACAAAGGAGCGTTTGTGTAAAGTGGATATAATGGATAAGCTTAAAATACTATCTGATTCCGCAAAATATGATGCTGCCTGTACTTCAAGCGGAGTTGACAGGGGCGGTGTCGATGGAAAACTCGGCAATGCCGCCGCATGCGGAATATGCCATAGCTTCGCGGCTGACGGAAGATGTATTTCACTTTTAAAAGTCCTGATGACAAATTACTGCATCTATGACTGCAAATACTGTATCAACAGAAAAAGCAACGACGTTCCCCGTGCGAGATTTACGCCCGATGAACTAGCGGAGCTAACAATAAACTTTTATAAAAGAAATTACATTGAAGGACTTTTTTTAAGCTCGGGTATCATCAACAATCCCGACTATACCTGTGAGCAAATGATAGAAACTCTTTCGATTATACGCAATAAATATAAATTCAACGGCTATATTCATGCAAAGACTATTCCGGGCTGTGACCCGGAGTTGATATCACGGCTCGGAATGCTTGCCGACAGAATGAGCGTAAATATTGAGCTTCCGTCACAGGAAAGCCTTACTAAGCTTGCTCCCGACAAATCAAAAAATGCTATTCTTCTTCCTATGAAGCAGATTACAACTCAAATCAAAGAAAATACGACCGAAATTGTAAAATACAAAAGTGCACCTAAATTTGCACCCGCGGGGCAAAGCACACAGATGATTATAGGCGCAACGCCCGATACGGATTTTCAGATAATGAGGCTTACAGAGGGGCTTTATAAAAAATTCGGGCTGAAACGTGTTTTTTATTCGGCTTATGTTCCTGTCGGAGATTCAAAATTGCTTCCGTCCGTCGATACAAAGCCTCCGCTTCTGCGTGAGCACAGACTTTATCAGGCTGACTGGCTTTTAAGGTTTTACGGCTTTGAAGTTAAAGAGCTTCTTGACGAAAAAAATCAGAATTTCAATCCACTTCTTGACCCAAAGTGCAACTGGGCGGTTCAGCATATAGATATGTTCCCTGTCGAAGTAAACAGCGCGCCTTATGAATCACTTTTAAGAGTGCCGGGAATAGGCGTTCTTTCGGCAAAAAGAATATTACTTGCAAGAAAAACCGCTAAGCTGGATTACAAGGCTTTGAAAAAACTTGGCGTTGTTTTAAAACGTGCGCAGTATTTTATTCTTTGCTGCGGCAAACAGATTGAGGGATTAAAGATTACCGAAAGTGCGGTAATGAGAAGTCTTATTTCCGAAAGCAACATTAAAACGCTTGAAAGCAACGGAATTTCTTTTGGGAACGAAACGCGTCAGCTTTCTTTGTTTGACGACAATACCTCGTCCGAGCCGACTTTGGAGGATTTAAGAAAATGCATAACGGGACAGATATAATTTACAGCTATGACGGCACCTTTGACGGGCTTTTATGCTGTGTTTTTGAATGCTATGAAAAAAAAGAGATGCCCTGCGGCATTCATTCTCCCGAAAACGACCAGCTAACCTTGTGTGAAGTCCGAGAAATTATTACGGATACACATAAGGCTGAACGCGTAAAAAAATCCGTCAAAGAAAAAGTTTACCCAAGAACGTATTATGATATCGAGCTTTGTTTTTTGTCCTGTAACCCCGATAAAGACCTTGTTATCATTAAATTTATTATTATGTCCTTTAAATTCGGCGCAAATGTCTATTCTATGCTTGCGGATAACACCGTCAATGCACTTTTTACAATTTCAAAAAATGTTTCCCGCGAGGCGCATTATTATAAAGAATTTCTGCGGTTTTCTGTTTATAACGGCGTTCTGGTTTCAGTGATTGAGCCTAAAAACATCGTTCTTCCGCTAATAAAACACCATTATGCAGACAGACTTAATAGTGAAAGCTTTATGATTTTTGACAAAACTCATCAGATGGCGCTGACTTACAGCGAAAAAAAGACTGAGATATTCCCTGTCGAAGAGCTTGAGCTTCCCGAAGCAGATGAAGAAGAAATAAAGTACAGAAACCTTTGGAAGCAGTTTTACAACACAATTGGAATAAAAGAACGCTATAACCCAAAATGCAGAATGAATCTTATGCCAAAAAGATATTGGAAACAGCTTACCGAATATTCGGAGCTAATAAAGTAAAAGAAAGCGGCTATTTGCCGCTTTCTTCATTTATCCACGATATCATTTGATTTATCCCGTCTTCGCTTAAAGGAAATTCCCGCTTAATTTCAACCGTGCTCAGTCCTATGCAGTACATTCCGAACCATATTTCGACCTCAATAACATCGTTTTGGGGAGTAATTTTATAATTGAAGGTGGTTTCATTAAGCTTTGGTGCTTTATTAATGCTCCCAATATAAATATTTCCGCTTTTAAAATACGATATTTCGGGAATATCTTTTTTAAGTTCAATAGCCAATTCGTCTTCTCCTTTTATCTGTTCAGCAGAAAAATCATCAAATTAAGATAGCCCGCAAAAATCAGCCACAATAAATACGGTATCTGTAAAAGACCTGCTGTTTTATTGATTTTATAAAATCTGTATATCATAATTATAACAAATATTATAAGAAATACAAGCCAGATAAATGAAAGAAGGTATGCTTCGAGTCTAAAGAACCATATACTCCAGAAGAAATTCACGAGAAGCTGTACCAAATAAATGCCTAAAGCGGATTTTTTCTGTTCTTCGGGAGCGTCTGACTTATAAATCATTGCCGCACTTATACCCATTAGTATATATAATATTGTCCATACAATCGGGAAAATAAAAGCCGGAGGCGACAATGCAGGTTTAGCTATGTTCTCAAAGGTATCTCTGAAATTTCCGGAAAGAAATGCAGACAGCCCGCCTGTTCCAAGTGCTATCAAAACGGAAATAATATATGGAGTAATTTTTTTCATAATCAGTCACCTCTTAAAAAGCTTATGTTTCTTTTTATTAAATTATACTGTTTTTAGTGCAAATTACAATAGTTTATTTATTCTTATTCAAATATTTTTTTAGATACTCACCTGTGTAGGATTCAGAACATTCGGCTATTTCTTCGGGAGTTCCTGTTTTTAATACCATTCCTCCCTTGTCGCCGCCCTCCGGTCCTAAATCAATTATCCAGTCCGCGGTTTTTATTACGTCAAGATTATGCTCAATTACAACAAGGGTATTCCCCGTATCGACAAGCTTGTTCATAACCTCAATAAGCTTATGAACATCGGCGGTATGAAGCCCTGTTGTAGGCTCGTCCAGAATATAAATAGTCTTCCCTGTCGCCCGCTTTGAAAGCTCTGTTGCAAGCTTGACACGCTGTGCCTCTCCCCCCGAAAGGGTTGTCGCGGGCTGACCAATTTTTATATACCCGAGTCCGACCTCCTGTAAGGTTCTTAGCTTCCGCTCAATTTTAGGGATATTTTTGAAAAATTCCACTCCCTCTTCAACAGTCATTTCAAGCACGTCATATATCGACTTACCTTTAAAATGAATATCAAGGGTTTCACGGTTATAGCGTTTCCCCTTACACACTTCACAAGGTACATAAATATCCGGGAGAAAATGCATTTCAATTTTAATAATGCCGTCACCCTGACACGCTTCACAGCGTCCTCCCTTAACGTTAAAGGAAAAACGACCGTTCCCATAGCCTTTCATTTTAGCTTCGTTAGTCTGTGCGAATATTTCACGGATATCCGCAAAAACTCCAGTATACGTTGCAGGATTTGAACGTGGCGTTCTTCCTATCGGTGATTGGTCTATGTCGATTACCTTATCAAGATTTTCTGTTCCGATAAATTCTCTGAACAATCCCGGCTTAATTCTTGCACGGTTTAGCTTTGCAGCAAGATATTTATATATTATTTCATTGACAAGAGAGGATTTTCCCGAGCCTGAAACGCCCGTAACACAAGTAAATGTACCCAGAGGAATTTTGACGTCAATATTTTTAAGGTTGTTTTCAGCCGCGCCCTTAACTTCGATAAACAAGCCATTCCCTTTTCGTCTTTCCGACGGAACGGGGATTTTCTTTTTCCCAGAAAGATACTGACCTGTGATTGATTCGGCACAGTCCTTTATTCCTTCGGTCTTCCCTGAATATATAACTTTCCCTCCGTGAACGCCTGCACCCGGGCCGATGTCGACAATATAGTCGGCGGAATTCATTGTATCCTCGTCATGCTCAACGACGATTACGGTGTTTCCGACATCTCTTAAATGCTTTAAAGTGCCTATCAGCTTGTCATTGTCACGCTGGTGAAGCCCTATACTCGGTTCGTCAAGAATATATAAAACGCCCACAAGCGAAGAGCCGATTTGAGTTGCAAGCCTTATACGCTGGCTTTCCCCTCCCGAAAGGGTCCCCGCTGAACGTGAAAGCGTAAGATACTCAAGCCCGACGCTTTTTAAGAAACCAAGACGTTCATTGATTTCCTTTATGATTCTGTCACCGATCATATGCTCACGTTCTGAAATTTCGAAATTACTAAAGAATTCAAGCGAATCGACTACCGATTTTTTACACAATTCGCTTATGTTTATTCCGCCGACGGTTACGGCAAGACTTTCCTTTTTAAGACGTTCACCGTGACATTCAGGGCATTCTTCCTCACTCATACAGCTCAGAATTTCGTCGCGTGAATACTCGCTGGTGCTTTCCTTAAAGCGGCGCTCCATATTATTTACAATTCCCTCGAACGGTGCAAAATAAGTTCCTCCGCCGTATTCGGTAGTACGGTGAAGCTCCAGCTTTTCGCCGTTTGTTCCATAGAGAAAAACATCGACAACTTCTTTAGGAAGATTTTTTATCGGCTCGTCAAGCAAAATATTGTATTTTTTTGCGATAGCGGAATAATACATCATAGCAATTGAGGTGTCATCAAGCGAATTCCAGCCCATAGCCTTGATTGCCCCCTGAATAACGGACAAATCTTTATTCGGAATAATCAATTCAGGGTCAACCTTTTGAAATACTCCAAGTCCCGTACATTTTTCACACGCTCCAAAAGGATTGTTGAATGAAAACATACGAGGGGTAAGCTCCTCAATTGAAACGTTATGCTCGGGGCAGGCGTAATTCTGGGAAAACATAAGCTCCTCACCGTCAGTCACATCAACAATTATAAGTCCGCCCGACATCGCCGAAACAGTTTCAATACTGTCGGTAAGGCGTGTCTGAATTCCGTCTTTTATTACAAGACGGTCAACGACAATCTCAATATTATGCTTTTTGTTTTTATCAAGCTTTATTTGTTCCGAAAGCTCATAAATATTCCCGTCAATTCGAATACGCACATATCCCGATTTTTTTGCACGTTCGATTTCCTTTGTATGCTCGCCTTTACGTCCCCTTATTATCGGGGCAAGAAGCTGAATTTTCGTTCCCTGTTCTAATGAGAGAATCTGATCGACAATCTGGTCGACGGTCTGTTGTTTAATTTCTCTCCCGCATACGGGACAATGCGGAATACCTATTCTTGCATAGAGAAGTCTTAAATAATCGTATATTTCCGTAACCGTTCCGACAGTTGAACGCGGATTTTTTGAAGTTGTTTTCTGGTCTATCGAAATAGCCGGCGAAAGCCCCTCAATGCTGTCAACGTCTGGCTTTTCCATCTGTCCTAGAAACTGTCTTGCGTAAGATGAAAGGCTTTCGACATAACGCCTCTGACCGTCCGCATAGATGGTATCAAAAGCAAGTGAGGACTTACCCGAGCCTGAAAGCCCTGTCATTACAATAAGACTGTCACGGGGAATTTCAAGATCGATATTTTTAAGGTTATGTTCTCTTGCGCCTTTAATAATTATTTTATCATGTTGCATATTTATAATCTCCTGTTATTCTGAAATGTCCGTCAATTTCATAAAAGCTTAATAAATCCGTTTCTTTTATACTGCTCCCTGTCTGTTCAAGTATGTACGGAATGCCGTCTTTGTTCCGTCTGTCCGAAATAACCGCAATATGGCTCGGCTTGAAAGTAACTATATCGCCGGGCTTCCACTCCTCTATTTTCTTTGTGTCAAGAGTAAGGCTTTCGGCTGTTCTCGTAAAATATTTTCTCAAATTCCTCACTCTTCTGAAATCTATATTGGGATCGGGCAGTTCGCTTTCGTCAAAATATTCTTCGGGATTTTCAAGAATATCCTTATCTACCGCGTCTTTTAGCGAATACCCCGCGTTTTTCATTGCCGCCCAGACAACGTCGGTACAGACAGCATATTCGTCGGTCGGATAGCCTCCCTCATAATATACGCTTTTATAAGGCGGCTTCCGTTCAAGGAACATTTTTGCGCCATCTGTAATGTCAGTATAATCGTCAACACCGTCGCCGTCAAAGTCCGTATCGCTTTTTATATCAGTTATTCCGAAATCTTCGGAATAGTAATGCTCTTTGCTTTTTGAGGAAAACCATATTAAGACTGATACTACTGATAAAACTATGACAATTATTAAAAGAGCAAAAATCAGCTTTATAATTGATTTAGTTCTCATCGTTAAGCTCCTTAATTTTGTCTCTTAAATATGCGGCATGCTCAAATTCAAGCAGCTTTGCGGCATTCTTCATATCTGCCGTCATTTTTTCTATCAGCTGGTGCTTTTCTTTTGTAGAAAGCTTTTTCTGTGTGGATTTTTCTGTTTCCTCCTTAGTTGAAATTTCAATGACGTTTCGTACATTCTTTTTGATCGTCTGCGGAATTATTCCGTTTTTCTCATTATATTCAAACTGAATCTTTCTTCTGCGCTCGGTTTCGGTAATTGCTTTTTCGATTGACCTTGTAACGCTGTCGGCATACATAATTACCTTGCCCTCAGAATTTCTTGCGGCACGGCCGATTGTCTGAATAAGAGAAGTTGCGCTTCTCAAAAAACCTTCCTTATCGGCATCAAGTATTGCGACAAGCGAAACTTCGGGGAGGTCAAGTCCTTCTCTCAAAAGATTTATTCCGACAAGAACGTCAAACACACCGAGCCTTAAGTCCCTTATAATTTCCATACGCTCAATAGTTTCAATATCGTGATGAAGATACCGCACTTTTATTCCCGCGTTAAGAAGAAATGTCGTAAGGTCCTCAGCCATTTTCTTTGTCAGCGTCGTTATGAGAACACGCTCATTTTTCGGAAGTCTTATATTTATTTCAGAAATCAAATCGTCAATCTGACCTTCGATAGGCTTGACAATAATTTCCGGGTCGACCAATCCCGTCGGGCGGATAACCTGTTCAACCGTCTGGGCGGAATTCTCATGTTCAATATCACCGGGAGTTGCGCTGACATAAATCGCCTGATTAATATGCCCGTAAAACTCGTCAAAATTAAGCGGACGATTGTCAAAAGCGGACGGAAGTCTGAATCCGTAATCAATAAGCGTTTTCTTTCTCGCCTTATCGCCCGCCTGCATTCCCCTTACCTGAGGAAGACTAACGTGGCTTTCATCAACTATGATAAGAAAATCTTTCGGGAAATGGTCTAAAAGCGTATACGGAATACTGCCCGGCTCACGTCCCGAAAGTATTCTCGAATAGTTCTCTATCCCCTTGCAAAAGCCTATTTCATCAAGCATTTCAATGTCATACTGGGTGCGCTGTGTAATTCTCTGCGCCTCGACAAGCATACCGTTGTCGTTAAAATATTTTATGCGATGTTCAAGCTCTTTTTCAATTTCTTCAATCGCAGGCTTCATTTTCTCACGGTCAACAATATAATGACTTGCGGGGAAAATCATTGTATGTGAAAGCTGTGTCAGAACCTCACCCGTAAGGACGTGGATTTCGGAAATACGCTCGATTTCATCTCCGAAAAATTCAATACGTATTGCGTTTTCCGATGAACCCGCAGGGAAAACTTCAACGACATCTCCCCTCACGCGGAATTTATTTCTGACAAAATTAACGTCGTTTCGTTCATACTGTATTCCAACAAGCCCGGCAAGAAGCTCTTCTCTTGATTTCTCCATACCTTTTCTGAGCGATATAACCATATGACGGTAATCCTCAGGACTACCGAGAGAATATATGCAGGAAACACTCGCAACTATAATAACGTCACGACGTTCCGCAAGCGCACAGGTTGCCGAATGACGGAGCTTGTCGATTTCGTCATTTATTGCGCTGTCTTTTTCAATATAACTGTCGGTCGAGGGAATGTAAGCCTCAGGCTGATAATAATCGTAATAGGAAACAAAATATTCAACCGCATTGTTCGGGAAAAATTCCTTGAATTCACTGCAAAGCTGTGCCGCAAGAATTTTATTATGTGCAAGAACAAGAGTCGGTCTGTTCACCCTTTCAATGACATTTGCCATTGTAAAAGTCTTACCGGAACCTGTTACGCCTAAAAGAGTCTGTTCTTTCATGCCTGAATTGAGACCGTTTACAAGCTGGTCTATTGCTTTGGGCTGGTCCCCCGCCGGTTTATAATCTGAAACAAGCTGAAATCTATCCATTATTTCCTCCTCAGAATGTTGAAAAATATCCTGCGTCATACATTGACGACGCCGTCTGCGGATTTACTATTATATGGTCAAGAAGACGTATTCCCACACTTTTCAAAACCGGGTAAATCTTCATTGTAGCTTTGACGTCATCGTCAGAAGCAACGGCGACCCCATTCGGATGATTGTGAGCAAGAATAACCATTTCACATTTTGAGCGGTATGTAAATTCAACTATTTTCCGCACGTTTATAGGCATTGAGCTTAATCCGCCCTCAAGCACCATTCCCGAAGCGACAACATGAAGATTATCGTCAAGGCAGGCTATTTTAAGCTGTTCGGTTTTCACTCCCAAAAAAAGATTGTAAAAATAACGGCATACCTTCCGCGAAGTATCAAGCTGGTCGTTTTCAATAAGGTTACAGCCATATACCTTTGAAAGCTGAGGAATCATTTTTATAAGAACGGCACTGTTTTCGCCGACACCGTTTACTTCGGCAATATCTTCAATTTCGGCATCAAATACCTTGGAAATGCTTCCGAATTTATTTATAAGTTCGTGTGCAATCACGTTTGTATCAATCCTCGGTCGTGTATAAAACAAAAGAAGCTCAAGTATTTCATGCGGCTGAAAGCTGTCAAATCCGTTTTTCACAAATCTTTCTTTAAGCCGCTGTCTGTGTCCCTGATGAAGATTATCATTTGATGCCAAAATAAACATCTCCTTTGCGTCGTCGGTACATATGTTCTATTATACATCATAATTTTTAATTTGAAAAGATGTAATTTTTGATAAATTATGCTATAATATTTTAAGTATATTATATCAAATGTTAAAGGCGGTCTATTATGAAAGAATTCATCATAAATAAGAACGACAGCGGACAGCGAATGGACAAATTTCTCGTGAAAGCTGTAAAGCGGCTCCCCCAAAGTCTTTTATACAAATATCTTAGAACGAAGCGAATTAAGCTGAACGGAAAAAAGTGTGAAATTTCCACCCGCCTGTCTGAGGGGGATAATGTTCAGCTTTATATAAACGATGAATTTTTTGATGATTTTTCTGAAAACGAATTTCTTTCGGCTCCCGCTAATATTAATATTATATATGAAGATGAAAATATAATTCTCATAGATAAAAAATCAGGACTTGTTGTTCATGAGGACGATGAAAATACTGTTGATACCCTTATAAACCGCATAAAGCATTATCTTTATGACAAGGGCGAATATAAGCCCGATGAGGAGAAGTCTTTTGTTCCCTCGCTTTGCAACCGTCTTGACAGAAACACCTGCGGAATAATCATTGCCGCTAAAAATGCCGAAGCTTTAAGAATATTAAATCAGAAAATCAAGGACAGAGAACTTGAAAAAAGATATTTGTGCGTAACTGCGGGATATCCGCCGAAGGATGAGGATACCGCAACGGCATATCTATATAAAGACGAAACGAAAAATCAGGTATTTGTTTCGGACAAAAAAACTCCCGACAATAAAACAATCATTACAAAATACAAGATAATAAAAAAGAAAAATAATCTTGCACTTGTTGATGTAGATTTGATTACCGGAAGAACGCATCAGATACGTGCGCATATGGCATATCTCGGCTGTCCTGTTCTAGGCGACGGTAAGTATGGGATTAATAAAATAAATAGAGAATACTCTATAAAAACACAGGCACTTTGTTCGTATAAGCTGACATTTAAATTTGTAACCGATGCCGGAATTTTATCTTATCTTAACAATAAAACGTTTGAATTGTCAGACATATGGTTTATTGACAAATATTTTAAGTAGATTTTACTTGACTTTGTATTGCTTTTTTTATGCAAATGTGATATAATTTTAATATTAATTTTTATTATCTTGATTTTTCGACTTTTTTCGTTTTTCTTCCGGGTAATTATTGTGGCAGGGATTCAAACCTGTCCGTTATATAAGGAGGGTTTTCCTATGACAGGTGATTTGCATTGCCACACCAAACTTTCCGACGGTTCTTTAGGGATTGAGGATATCATCATTCAGGCTAAACGTACGGGAATAGACATTATTTCCATAACTGATCATGATACTCTTGCCTCATTTTCAAGAGCTGCCGTTCTGGGCGAGCGTTACGGAGTCCGCATTCTTCTCGGAGTTGAGCTTTCGGCATGGGACAAAGAAAGAGAACGAAAAGTACATATTCTCTGTTATGCACCTCAGAAGCCGGACAGACTTGAAGGAATCTGCCTTAAAGCCTGCGAAATAAGAAAAGCATGTGCCAAAGAAATGGTCGAGAATGTCATGAAGCTTTACCCTATTACTCCCGAATGTGTCACAAAATACGCTACGGGGAGCAAAAGTATATTTAAGCAGCATATTATGCACGCGCTAATCGATTACGGATACAGCACGCATTTTTACGGGAAACTCAATGACGAGCTTTTTGATCTTGAACACGGTTCCTGTATTGTTGAACGCGAATACCCTGATGTAAACTTTGTTCTTGACCTTATTCATTCGGCAAGAGGTATTGCCGTTATGGCTCACCCAGCTTATTACAACAGTTTTGAGCTGCTTGAGGAGCTTGCTTCAAAAGGGAAGCTTGACGGTGTTGAGGCTTACCATTATTCCGCCGATGATGAACAAAAGAAAAAAATTCTCGAAATTGCGGCAAAATATAATCTTATTGTTACCGGCGGCTCGGATTTCCACGGATTATATAACGTCAAGCCTACATTTATCGGAAGCAATGTCACCGATAAAGAAAATCTCGATAAAATATTTAAGCTAACAAGCCAGAATAAGGCTAAATAATAAAACAAAGGGGGCATAAGAATGTCCCCTATAATATTGCGGAAAAGGATGTTGAATATATGGACATTATGCAGTCGGCTTTAAAAAAACATTATGAATGGAAAGGTAAAATTGAAGTTGTATCACGCACTCCCATTAACAGCCGTGAGGAGCTTTCAAATGCCTATACTCCGGGTGTTGCTCAGCCTTGCCTTGAAATTGAAAAAAATCCTGAGCTTTCATACGACCTGACACGCCGCGCTAATCTTGTAGCTGTTATTACCGACGGAACGGCAGTATTAGGACTCGGTGATATAGGTCCGCGCGCTTCAATGCCGGTAATGGAAGGCAAATGTGCGCTTTTTAAGGAGTTCGCTGATGTTGACGCTTTCCCGATATGTGTTAATTCAAAGGATACCGATGAAATTGTAAAAACAATTGAGCTTATTTCTTATAGTTTCGGCGGAATAAATCTTGAGGACATTTCAGCTCCCCGCTGTTTTGAAATAGAAAAAAGACTTAAAGAAAAGGTGGATATTCCAGTATTCCACGACGACCAGCACGGAACGGCAATTGTCGCAAGTGCCGCAATGATAAACGCTTCAAAGGTATGCGGAAAGAAAATCGAGGATATGACGCTTGTAATAAACGGTGCAGGTGCCGCAGGAGTTGCAATAGCAAAGCAGTTTATTTCGCTTAATATCGGGAATATTATTATGGTTGATGTTGCCGGGATAATCTGTGACGGAGATGAATTTAAAAACCCTTCACATTATGAAATGGCACGTCTTACAAATAAAAATCACATAAAAGGCGGACTTTCCGACGCAATGAAAAATGCCGATGCATTTATCGGGGTTTCAAAGCCCGATCTCGTTTCAGAAGAAATGATAAAGTCAATGGCAAACAAGCCGATTATTTTTGCAATGGCTAATCCAAAGCCCGAAATTATGCCTGACAAGGCTCTTGAAGCCGGCGCGTTTATAGTAGGAACAGGAAGAAGCGACTTTCCTAACCAGATAAATAATGTTGTTGCTTTCCCGGGAGTGTTCAAGGGTGCCCTCGCTGTCCGTGCAAAAGATATAAATGAAGAAATGAAGCTTGCCGCTGCTATGGCAATTGCCGAAAGCGTTCCTGATGAAAAGCTTTCAAGAGATAACATTCTCCCCGATCCGTTCGACAGAAGTGTGCCTCTTGCTGTTGCTGAAGCTGTTGCGGAGGCTGCAAGAAAATCAGGAGTGGCAAGAATTTAAGGAGATTTTTATGGTTATAAACTATAAGCCATCCGGCGTATGCGCAAGCCGAATTAACATTGAAGTAGAAGACGGAATTGTAAAGGACGTTGAATTTATCGGAGGATGCAGTGGTAACGGAAAAGGTATTGCAGAGCTTGTAAAAGGCATGAAAGTCGAAGATGTAATTGAACGCCTTAAAGATATAAAATGCGGGTATAAGCAAACCTCATGCCCCGCACAGCTTGCAGAAGCTTTGAAGAAAAATAGTTAAAAAAATCCTCGGATAAAGTAATTATCCGAGGATTTTTTTAATCTGTAATATTATGCTGAGGAGAACGGCTGACAAGCTCAATAGCTTTAGTAATTGCAATATCCATATCTATTGAATTCTGAATCGTTGTTGCCGAAATCCTTTTAAAAAGCTCACCTTTATGCGTATTAACATATTGAGGCTTTATATTATTAAGTACGATTGCCAGCATATCTGTGTAGCATTTTTCACATTTACAGCAATCTGAATAATTAAGAAGCTGAGTAAGTCTTTCACGGGCAACCATTTCGGTTATATTTATCAAAGCCACAAAATCATCGCCTTTCAATGTTTATTTGAATTTGTTCATTACTAAACCTGTTATAAGCTTAGGATAAAAATACGTTGATTTTTGTGGCATTTTCTCGCCCGCAAGTGCTACGTCACGAATTTCGGTTACTCGTGTAGGATTTAAAATAAACGAACAATCGGCAGATTTATTGTCTACGGCAGAAATCGCTTCATCAAAATTTCTCGTATAGGTCAGATTTTTCTGATTCGCCATATTTTCTTTGTCGATACCAAAAATACGCTCCAACACAAGGGAGTGCAGTATGCTGACATCAAGCTGACAATAAGCATCCGACATATCTGGAAGAAGCTTTTTAATCTCATTTTTATTCTTTAAAACCATGAGAGTCCATCTGCTGTTCCCTGTGTAAAGTGCAAAAGCTTTCTCGCCGTTTTCGTAAAGACCTGAAAGAGTCGATTCAATCTTTGAAACATCATCATATGAAGTTACATCAAAATATTCTTGGCATTTTTCAATAACCTCTTCTGAGTTAAAGTCCCTTAAATCCCGTACAATTCTATGTGTCGGGAAAACGACAAGCCCATCGTTTTCCATATTGACAAGCATCATTGAAATGTAACCGGAAAGGCTGTTTTCATCGGATACACCGCTTTCGCAAAGATGCTTATGGAAATTAAGTGCCGTTTCATATCTGTGATGTCCGTCAGCTATGTAAAGCTTCTTACTGTCAAAAACTTTTTCAATTTGAGCAATCGTTGACTCGTCATAAACGCACCACATACGGTGTATTGTTCCGTCGCCGTCGGTAATTTCCATATCGGCAGGTCCTTCGGAAGATTTTGAAATCAAAGAATATGCGCTTTTATCTTCGTCCATATAAAGCGAATAAATCTGGCTGAAATTACAAAAGGTTTCCGACATGAGATTGAAACGGTCAGTTTTAGCTTTTGAAAGGGTTTCTTCATGAGGGAGGATTATGCCTTTTGAAAATTCCTCTAGCTTGACAAGCGAAACAAAGCCTTTTACCGACTTTCTGATGCCGTCAGCAGTAAATTCCATCTCATAAACATATATCCCCGATTTTTCATCCTGTCCGAGTATGCTTTCATCAAGCCATTTTTTCAGAAGCTTTCCGGCTTCTTTATACTTATCCTCGCCGGAGGGCAATTCAAGACGGATAATGTTATGCTCATTTTTTTCAATAAAATCCTCACGCTGTTTCTCGGAAATTATATCGTACGGTGGGCAAACAAGAGAGTTTAAATCCCCACCTTTGAATCTTAAGCCGTTAAACGGTCTGATTGTTGCCATAAACGTCACCTCATAACACTATTGGTTATTTTTTTAAGCCGCAGCACTTCTTATATTTCTTTCCGCTTCCGCATGGACATGGATCATTGTCGCCGACAGCCTTCGTCTTTTTCCTCTGTGACGGTGAAAGACTTCCATCGGAGGTTGAGCTTGCATTCGGTGCGTCAGGCTTAGCAACCTGTTCACGCTGAGGAGCAGCTGGCTGTTCGTTTTCGTTCTTTTTAACCTGAACGGTGAAGAGCATTCTGACAGCATCCTCACGAATTGCCTCAACCATTGCATCAAACATATCAAAGCCTTCATAACGATATTCAACGACAGGGTTTCTCTGTCCGTATGAACGAAGACCGATTCCCTTTTTAAGTTCATCCATATCGTCGATATGAGCCATCCATTTTGTATCAACGATTTTAAGGAGAATAACACGCTCAATTTCGCGCATAAGCTCTCCGCCCCACTCCTGTTCACGCTTTCCGTATAATTCAAGAGCACGATCGGTAAGTATCTGCGTAATTCCGTCTATGCT
>DAOPYP010000023.1:0-19211 GCA_035352975.1 Oscillospiraceae bacterium | reverse complement strand
CATCTTTTTGCCTTCGCCGTCAACAACCCAGCCGTGAGTACATACAGCCTTATACGGAGCCGCTCCACGCCATACAACAGAAGTCAGAAGTGAAGACTGGAACCAGCCGCGGTATTGGTCAGCGCCTTCAAGATAAAGGTCTGCGGGCGCAGAAAGCTCAGGCCATTCCTCCATAACGGCGGCATGAGTAACACCGCTGTCAAACCAAACGTCCATAATATCGAATTCTTTTGTGAATTCAGAACAGCCGCATTCACATTTTACTTCAGCGGGAATAAATTCACTCAATTCACGGGTATACCAAGCATCAGCGCCTTCTTTTCTGAAAAGTGCTGCAATGGCATCTATTGTTGTTTTATTAATAATCGGTTTATGGCAGTCTTTGCAGTAAATTATCGGAATAGGAACGCCCCATGTACGCTGTCTTGAAATACACCAGTCGCTTCTGTCGCGAACCATTCCCTTGATACGTTCTTCACCCCAAGCAGGAATCCATTCAACATCTTCGATAGCTTTGATTGCTTCGTCCTTAAAGTCCTCAACAGAACAGAACCACTGTTCCGTAGCTCTGAAAAGAATCGGCTCCTTACATCTCCAGCAGTGCGGATATTGGTGAACAATTTTTTCAAGCGCAAAAAGAGCACCGATTTCTTCAAGCTTTTTAGCGATAGCTTTGTTTGCGTCATCGGTTGAAAGTCCCTCAAATTCGCCTGCATCGGCAGTCATTTTTCCCTTTGAGTCAACTGAAACGACAATTCCGATTTCTTTATAGTTCTTACATACTTCAAAATCGTCAACGCCGAAGCCGGGAGCGGTATGAACGCAGCCAGTACCGCTTTCAAGTGTAACGTGTGAACCCACGATTACCATAGAATTACGGTTTAAGAACGGATGTGCCGTCTGGATATATTCAAGCTCTTTTCCGAGGAATGAGCCTTCTGTTTTGTAGTCATCAAATTTTGCGGCTTTCATGGTTGGTGCAACCAGTTCTGATGCCATGATATAATTTTCGCCGTTTGCTTTAACAACCGTATATTCATAATCAGGTCCAAGACATATAGCAAGGTTGCCGGGGAGAGTCCATGTAGTAGTTGTCCAGATTACGAAATAAGTTTTGTCAAGGTCAAGTCCCATAGAAGAGAATTTGCCCTTATCGTCAGTAACCTTAAATTTAACGTAAATTGAATGACACTTGTCATTCGCATATTCAATTTCAGCCTCAGCAAGCGCGGTCTGACATTCTGGGCACCAGTAAACAGGCTTTAAGCCCTTATAAATATAGCCTTTTTCAGCCATTTTGCCGAATACTTCAACCTGCTTTGCTTCAAATTCAGGGCGAAGTGTCAGGTATGGATAGTCATAATTTCCCCATGTTCCAAGTCTTTTGAACTGCTTCATCTGATTCTCAACATGAGAAAGTGCAAATTTCTTGCACTCTTTGCGAAGCTCAGCGGGCGGGATTGCACCGTTTTCAACGCCGATTGCCTTCAAAGCCTTTAATTCTATTGGAAGTCCGTGCGTATCCCAGCCGGGAACATAAGGCGCACAGAAGCCGTTCATATTCTTATATTTAACAATAATATCCTTTAAAGTTTTATTTAGAGCAGTCCCTAAATGTATTGCACCATTAGCATACGGAGGCCCGTCATGAAGAATATACTTTGGTTTACCTTCATTTTTTTCAATCATTTTAAAATAAATTCTTTCATTTTCCCACTCTTCAAGCATCTTAGGCTCTTTCTGCGTGAGATTGCCCCTCATAGAAAACTCTGTACTGGGCAAATTTAATGTACTGTTATAGTCCTGCGACATTTAAGTGTACTCTCCTTGTAAATAAATTATTTGCTGTTGCTTCCGAATTTTAAATCGGAATAGCGTGTATCGGATGATGATGATGACGGCGATGAAAATGGAAAACTATGCTTTTTTGTATCAAAAGAATATGATTTTTCATCATGTACTTCTTCTTGATGTACTGCCTCTTCAGTATGCGGCTGTTCAGGCAGAAGCTCAATATCATCCACATCAGGCATTGCCGTAATAAGATCAAGATGGCTTTTATAAAGTGAAAGAAGCTTTGCTTTAAAATCAGAAACCTCTTTTTGCATATTGGCAAGACAAATCTTTTCTTTTTCAAGCTGGATTTTTGTCTGACTTATAATCTGATCAGCCTTTTCGTTTGCTTCGGCAATTATTCTTGATGAAACCTGCTGTGATTCGTCAATAACCTGACGCCCTTGACGCTGTGCGCCCAAAAGAGCTTCCTTAATGACTTCCTCATCTCTCATATAATCACGAACTTTATCGGCAAGAACATCAATTTTCTTTTCGCAGTCTTCTTTTTCTTTCTGAAGCTGTGCAAAGCTTAATGATACCTCTTTAAAAAATTCGTCAACATCATCAGGCTTATAGCCGAATGCGGATTTATCAAATTTTTTGTTGCTGATTTCTCTATAATTCATTAAAAATCACCCCTAAATATATTTTTTAATACAAACATGTATTCTGTTCTTTTTAGTCACTCCGCCAATGCTGAATAAAATAAATTTTCCGAAGCCTCTTATTGAAAATATATCCCCTGCTTTAAGCTGTGTATCGGGGGAAAATACTTTTTTATAATTGATATCTGCACCAACAGACTTTATATACAATACTGATTTTTCTCTGCTTTGTTTTGTCACAAGCGAAGTTATACAGTCAAGCCTTAAAGACGAAACAGTTCCCGTTATTTCAGAAAACTCGTCCTTATGCTCAATCTGAACTTCTTTCAAAACTTCTGATTTTACCCCAACAGAGCCGATTTTTGTAACCTCATTCATTATCATATCAACCGCAGTATTATATATAAAAACCGTTGAACTGCCCTCGCCGACAATAATATCCCCGAGAATCTCCCGCTTAATCTGATAAGACATAAGCGCGCCCAGAAAATCCTTATGCAAAAGCTTGTCGGCTTTTCTGTAAGTTAACTTTACAGCGGTGACAGGGAATTCATTGTTATCATGCTCATAATACGGCGGAAAAACACCGAGAATTTTTCTTTTTGAAAGCTCATACCCGCCGAAAAGCGCATAATTATCATATTTCAGAAATTTTAACAGTTCTAAAGCAAGCTCACATTGCCTTTCATCAAGAAAAAAAGAATATTTTGAGATATAATTGTCCTCACAAAGCTTAACCATATCCTTGATCTTTGAACATAAAAGCCTGTCGTCGGCGCTAAGGTGATTCTGAAATGCATCGGAATTCATCAGATAAATACGCCGTTGCTTTCAAGCTCGCCGACAAGATCTTCACCCACAAAACCGACATTGTAAGGAGTAATTATAAATGTATTGTTTGCAACAGGCTTGATATTACCGCCGTTAGCATATGCAACACCGCCGAGAAAATCAATAATTCTTCTTGTCACGTCAGGTGTAGTCGATTCAAGATTTAACACTACTGTTTTCTTGGAATTCAAGTGATCTGCAATCTGTTTTGTATCGGCAAAAATCTCAGGCTTAACAAGAATAACCTGAAGCTGTGCGGTTGCGTGAATATTTACAACTCTGTTTCTTTTATCCGATGCATCGTCTATAACAGGAGCCGACTTTGAATAAATTTCATCATCTTCATCATATGCTCCCTCTTCTGACCATCCGAAAAAGTCCTTAATATTGTCTATAAACCTCATATCTCTTCCTCCGTTTATTTCCTGGCCCCAAAAAGCTTAGTGCCTATTCTAATTAAATTTGAACCATATTTTATTGCAGGGATATAGTCTGACGACATTCCCATAGATAATATACACATAATAATATTATCTATATTTTTGTCCCGTATGTCAATAAAAAGTTTTTGCATTTCATAAAAAAATTTTTCCGAACCGCATTTCGGCGGAATTGCCATCAAACCTTTTATCGAAATATTAGGCAATTCGGACATTTCATAAATTGCATCAATAAGTCCGTCTTTTAAAAATCCGCTTTTGTTCTCTTCATCCCCGATATTGACTTCTATAAGTATATCTTTTTTTATCTTAAGCTTTAAGCATTGATGGCTTAACTCTTTTGCAAGCTCGATACGGTCGACCGACTGTATCATTGAAACATTTTCTATAATATATTTCATCTTGTTGGTCTGTAAATGCCCTATAAAATGAACCTCAGCGCTTTTATCGTAAAAATCCTTTTTTGAAAGATATTCCTGAACCCTGTTCTCGCCCAGAAGATTAATACCGTTTTCGATTGCAGTATTTACAATTTCGGGAGGAACAGTTTTGGTTACTGCCATAATGTCAATACGTTCATCAGCGCTGCGGTATTTTGCTTTTGCTTCTTCAACGTCAGCTTTAATCTGTCTGATATTTTCAGCAACATAATCAAAATTGTTCATTGAAATACTCTCCTATTATTTTCAAGGCGAAGAAGTTTCCGTCGATGACGTTTCTGAAAGCTCAGACGAAGAAGAGGAGCTCGTTTCAGAATTAGTTTCGGAAGTATCTGTCTGTGATGTATCCGTATATTCTATCTGATCCTTTTCTTTCAAGCCTTCAACAATAATGTCGTCATACAAAAGAAGATAACCGTCCTTTGAAATATTTTCAGAAATTACAAAGTCTTCGCTTTCAAAAATTACGTTTATTTTCTTAAACATAATATTCTGTCCAAGCTTGACATAAACGCCTTTTTCGCCGTTTTTGAATCTTATAGCATTCCCCGGAACTTTAAGACCGCTGTAATTATCAAGAAACATTTCGACCCTTTCAACTCTGTTCTGAACAAGGTCATATGTAAGCTTGTCGCATGAAAGAATGACAATGCTTTCATCGGGATTTTCAGTTGGAATTATTTTATCAATCACGGCAGAAACGTTATTTGAAACAGAGCCTATTCTAAGCTTAACTTTTTGCTCCTGTAAAAAGCTTTTATCAGGGTCAGCTATTATCCCAATAATTTTCCAGCCGTATCCGCTTATTATTTTACCAATACTGCCCGGCTGAGACACAAAGTCCTTTGTATTAACAATCTCATTTATATCAGCGGCGGTGAGAGCTTCAATATTTTCAGGCTTTAACTTGTCCTCATAGCCGTCAGTATAGCTTACAAAATATCCTGCATTTTCAACGGAAATCGTTTGAACAGGCTCGTTCTTTTGTGCGGTAAGCGCAGAAAGTTCAGAATTAAGATAATCCGTTCTTTCTTTAAAATCCGCTGCTTTTCCCGTTATAAGCTGCATGATATTTAGCAGTGTTAGAAGTTCTTTTCTCTCGGATGCCAATTTTTCAAAATTGTTGTATTCAATACATTCTGAAATCGACTGATATTTTTCTTGTATCAGCCTTGAAATAAATTCAGGCTGAACAACATCAGCCGTTCCTTTATTTTGTATCTTTTTAAGTTCATCAAGTTCTTCAATCAGTTTTAAAACAGATTTATTGACCAAAATATCATTTTCGGTGTTATATATTTCGGCAACAACAGAGTTTTTCGCAATTTTGCTTCCGTCAGGATTTGGATAACTGACTACTCCCGTCCCGCTGTACTGAATTACTGTTTCGTCACGGACAAATATGCCTTTAAACGAAACTTTTTCGTCTGCTGTATAGAGAACAGCGGCTTCTGTCTTGTAATTATCCTGAAATGCAAGATAAATCTGACTGGAAATAGTGATTAGTATAAACAAAGACAGAAAAAACGTCAGAATTTTAACTGTATATGAATTCATTCAAATTCCCCTAAACCATTGGTTCTGAATCTAAAATTGAAATCTGCTTTGCCGGAATAATGGTGGAAATTGCATGCTTATATACAAGATACTGCTTCCCCTCACAGTCAAGAATCACAGTAAATCCGTCAAACCCCTTTATCATGCCTTTAAACTGGAAGCCATTTGTCAGATAAATTGTTACAGATACTTTTTCTTTTCGAGCCTGATTCAAAAAAACGTCCTGCAGGTTAAGACCCTTTGTCATAATATTCTCCGCCTTTCAGTAATCAGAAAATGTTTTTTATACGTATAATTTATTATATCACAGAATATCCGAATTGGCTATAATTTTTTCACACTTATTGATAATATTTTCAAAGTTTGTATCTTTATCCATCATTATCCAATTAATTCGTTCATCTCTTCTAAACCATGTGAGCTGTCTTTTAGCATATCTTCTTGTTTCTTGTTTTATTTTGTCAATGCAGACTTCAAGCTTTTCCTCGCCATTAAAATATGGTATAAGTTCTTTGTATCCTATCGCCTGACAAGCGGTTTTAAGTGAATAATTATCATAAATTTCTTTTGCCTCATCAATAAGCCCTTGATTTATCATAATATCGACGCGCTGATTTATTCTGTCGTATAAATCACTTCGGTCATTAAAGTTAAGTCCTATTATGCATTCATAATAAGGACTTTCTTCCGCTCTGCTCAAATCCTTCTGAATGCTAAGCTTTGTGCCTGTAAGCTCAAAAACCTCAAGCGCGCGGATTATCCTTGTTCTGTTGTTAGGATGAAGGGTTTGGGCAGTTTCCTTGTCAACCTCCATAAGTCTGTCAAGCATAGCCTCTGCGCCAAGCTCATCCGTCTCTCTTGTAAGACGTTCACGGACAGTGCCGTCACTTTTTATGCTGTCAAATTTAACATTGTCAATGATTGAAGAAACATAAAGTCCCGTTCCGCCGACAACTATCGGGAGTTTCCCTCTGTCATGAATGTCATTTATTGCATTCCTTGCTTTTTCAAGGTAATCGGCAACGCTGAATTTTTCAGTAATATCGAGAAAGCCCATAAGATGATGAGGAATGCCCTGTTTTTCATCCTCCGTCGGCTTTGCTGAGGCTATGTTCATGCCTTTATAAATCTGCATGGAATCTGCGCTGACAATTTCGCCGTTATGTCTTTTCGCCGTTTCTATTGACAATGCGGTTTTTCCCGAAGCTGTCGGCCCGACAATTACAACAAGAGGCAGTTTATCCATTCAATCATTCCTTATAAAATACGTTTAAATTGCTTTTCTATATCTTTTTTTGTCAGCTTAATCATTACCGGTCTGCCGTGCGGACAATATTTTATATCACCGCGGTTATATACATTTTCGGCAAGAGCAGTAAGTTCCCGAATATCGTTTTTATCGTTTGCCTTTATTGCGGATTTACAGGCAACCGAATGAAAAAGCTCGTCAAAAGCATCAGGCTGGGGATTATTTTTGCAGTTAATGAGATTTTCGGCTGTTTCTGGGATAATGTCTTCGGGCGGAACACCCTCAAGATACGACGGCACTCCCTCAACCCAAACGATATTTTTATCCTTGCATTTTATCGAAAACCCCATAAACAAAAGCGTCTGTAGGTTTTCTGAAACCGCCGAATATTCTTCCGGCGACAATAATATTTCAGCAGGACAAATAAGCATCTGACTGTCAAAGCTTTTTTCCCTTGCTTTAAGCTTTTCAAAAATAATACGCTCATGTGCGGCATGCTTGTCAATCAGAAGTAACTCGTCATTAACCTCCGCAATAATATAATTTAAAAAAGCCTCGCCGATTATTCTTATTTTTTTTGATTCTGTAATTTTATTTTCAGCCGTATGAATTTCTTCATCCTGAACAGGCTTTTTAACAAATGATGAATTTGAAATATACTTAAAATTTTCAGGTTTTTCTTCATCTATTGCTGGCTTGACGGTAATACTTTCATCTGTTTTTTCCGAAACGTACTCAATTTTCTCCGAACTAAAAGAAAGCTGTTTCGATGAATACTCCTCTTTGGGCTGTATTACTGTAACCTTGTAGTCATTCTTAGGAGGATTCTCCGTCGGCTTCTTTTCTTCTGGAATATAAAGCTCCTTTGGCTTATCCTCTTTCATAAGCGCATTTTTAGCGGCAAAATAAACGCTGTCAAATATAAGCTTTTCATCGGAAAAACGCACTTCAATCTTCGCTGGGTGAACATTTACATCTACAATATCGGGCGGAATTTTTATATTAAGCACGCATGCGGGGAATTTTCCCGTCATCAATGAATTTTTATATGCCTCTTCAAGAGAAACCGTACAGGTTACGGATTTTATGTATCTCCCGTTAATGAAAAAATTCTGAAAGGAACGGTTCGACCTCGAATATACGGGCTTTACGGTATACCCCTTAATTTCTATACCGTTATTTGAAAAATCAACCGGAATAAGCGTTTGTGCAAAACTTTTTCCGTAAACGGCATAAATATCCGAAAAATAATCACTGTCGCCTGGGGTATAAAGCTCCTGTTTGTTGTCCCTTATAAATCTTATTGAAATTTCGGGGTGAGAAAGAGCAATTTTACTTACAATCGCAGAAATAGAATTGCCCTCGGTTACATCTTTTTTTAGAAATTTAAGCCTTGCGGGAACATTATAGAAAATATCCCTTATCACTATTGTTGTTCCGTCAGGACAGCCAGCTTTTTCATTAAGCTTTTCCTCTGAGCCTTCAATTACATAATGCGTTCCGAGCTGTTCGGACTGCTGCTTAGTCAGAACCTCAACCTTTGAAACCGCCGCAATCGATGCAAGCGCCTCTCCTCTAAAGCCTAATGTCAGGATTTTGTTCAGGTCTTCTTTTTCGTATATTTTACTTGTTGCATGACGTAAAAAAGCGGTGGCTATGTCAGTTTCTGAAATTCCGCAGCCATTGTCAGTAATTCGTATATAAGTAACTCCGCCGTTTTTTATTTCAACGGTTACGGAATTCGCACCGCTGTCAATGGAATTTTCGACAAGTTCCTTTACGACGGAAGACGGTCTGTCAATAACCTCACCAGCCGCAATAAGCTCGGAAATTTCCTTGCTTAACACAGTGATTTTAGCCACATTTTTCACCTCGCTTTAAAGCATTTTAACAAGCTCCTCAATAAAATATTTTGCGTCCTCGGGAGTCAGCTCGTCAACATTTGTTTTTCTTATTTTTTCGGCAATTTCTTCGTGAGAAATGCTTGAAAAGGAAACCTGATCGAGAGAAGCTTTAACAGTTCTATTGTACCCCGTCTGATTTTCCATTTCACCCAAAAGTTCTTTTGCCCTTGTTATAACCCTCTGTGGGATTCCGGCAAGCTTTGCGACCTCTATTCCATAGCTGTCGTCAATCCCTCCCGGAACGATTTTTCTAAGGAATTTTATATCCTCACCGCGTTTCTTAACTGAAACGCTGTAATTTTTAATGCCGGAAATAAGATTTTCAAGCTCAATAAGCTCGTGATAATGAGTTGCAAAAAGCGTTTTACAGCCTAAAATGCGAGAATTCGCTATCTGTTCGGCAACCGCGCGCGCTATTGAAATCCCGTCAAAGGTTGACGTCCCGCGACCTACCTCGTCCAGAATAACAAGGCTTTGCTTTGTCGCGTTTTTCAGAATATCGGCGACCTCGCTCATTTCGACCATAAAGGTGGACTGTCCTGCTGTAAGGTCGTCGGAAGCGCCTACTCTTGTGAAAATCTTATCGACAACTGAAATTTTAGCATAGCTTGCAGGTACAAACGACCCCATCTGAGCCATAAGCGTAATAAGCGCAACCTGTCGCATATAGGTTGATTTACCCGACATATTCGGTCCTGTAATTACTGACATTCGGTTATTGTTAATGTCAAGATATGTGTCATTCGGAACAAAAAGCTCGTCCTTTAGCATAAGCTCAACAACAGGATGACGTCCGTCACGGATATCTATAATCCCGTCTATTGCAATATCTGGTCTTACATACTGATTTTTCATAGCTGCCTTGGCGAACGATGACATTACATCAATCACAGCGATTGACGATGCAGTTTTCTGCACCTTTTCAAGCTTAGTTGCGATAAAGTCTCTTACCTCAGAGAAAATATCAGCCTCAAGAGTAAGCACCTTATCGTTTGCGCCGAGAATTTTATTTTCCTCGTCCTTTAATTCCTGAGTTATAAATCTTTCGCAGTTAGCCAAAGTCTGTTTTCTTATGTAGATTTCGGGGATAAGGTCATAATTTGATTTTGTAACTTCAATATAATATCCGAAAATGCGGTTGTAGCCCACTTTAAGATTTTTTATTCCTGTTTTGTCTTTTTCTTTTTGTTCAATTTCTGAAATAATATTTTTTCCGCTTTTTATTATGTGCCGAAGCTCGTCAAGCTCAGGATTGAAGCCGTCCTTGATAACTCCCCCGTCCTTTACGGTTACAGGAGGCTCTTCTGTTATCGCATTATCGATAAGATTTTGTATTTCTTCTAACGTATCAATATTATTATTGCATTCGGAAATAAGTGACGAAGAAAAATTGCTTAAAATCGTTTTTATTTCGGGGAGCTTTTTTGCCGTCATGGAAAGTGCCTTTAAGTCCCTCGGCGTTGCAGATTTATACATAACCCTTGTCATAAGTCGCTCAAGGTCGTATACGGAATTAAGCGCATCTTCAAGCTCCGCCTGTAAAACAGATTTTGAACAAAGCTGTTCAACTGCATCAAGCCTTGATATAATTCGGGCAGGCTTTATAAGCGGTTGTTCAATATATGCCCTCAGAAGCCTTTTGCCCATTGAGGTTTTGGTATGGTCAAGCACCCAGAGAAGACTTCCACGCTTTTCCTTGTTTCTCATCGTTTCAATAAGCTCAAGATTGCGCCTTGCCGTAAGATCAAGCCCCATGAAATTATTGTCGTTATATACAGTTATTTCAGTAAATCTTCCGACCAGTGCCTTTTGTGTGTCATAAATATATGAAAAAAGTCCGCAGACAGCCGAAATCGATGAAATATCATCGCCGATTTTAAGCTCTGATAAACTTTCGGCGTTAAATTGTTTTAAAACTGAATCGGTATTTTTTTCGGGCGCAAATTCTTCGTCATCAAGAAGCTGTACGGAACATTCAAGCTTTTCTTTTATAAATGCTGAAACTTCTTTAAAGTCAAGAAACTCCTTATTGAAAAGAAGTTCTTTGGGAGAAAATCTCGAAAGTTCATTTATAAGCTCATTTTGAATGTTTTTACCGGATTTTTTAAAAAGACTGACAGCACCTGTTGAAATATCGGCAAAGCAAACAGAGCAGTCCTGTCCGTTAACGAAAACTGCCCCGATATAATTATTTTTTGAATCGTCAAGCATACTGCTTTCGGTAAGAGTACCCGGAGTCACTATCTTGATTACGTCACGGACAACAATGCCCTTGCTTTCGGAAGGGTCTGTAAGCTGTTCGCATACAGCAACCTTTAATCCCAAATCAATAAGCTTTTTAATGTATATCTCGCTTGCATGATAAGGAATGCCGCACATAGGCGCACGTTCCTGCATACCGCAGTCTTTCCCCGTCAGCGTCAGTTCAAGAAGACGGGATACCTTTACGGCATCGTCAAAAAACATTTCATAAAAATCCCCTACTCTGAAAAACAGCACGTGATTACTGTACTTTTCCTTCATCTCACAGTACTGTTGCATCATGGGGGAAAGCTTTTCCGTCACCTTTTCCATAGCTTTATATTAGTGACAGCCGCCGCAGGAAGAACAGCTTCCGCTGCATGACTGTGGCATTTCAGTCGGACAGGTTGCCGGATCTTCACCGTTTGCGGACATTGTAATAATCATGTTTATCTGAGAAAGAAAATCATCCATAGCATTTTTGGCATCGTTAAATTCAGCCATTGACTTGTTTGCCATTATTTTTCCGTAAAGTTCCTTGATTTCAGTGTCAAGACGTGAAAGCTTATCAGAATTTTTTTCAGGCTTTGACATTTCTGTATTAAGCTCAACACGCTTCATATTGAATTCGCCAATCATTTTCTGAAGCTCTTCATCCTTGTCGTTTTCTTCCTTTGTTTTGTGATATTTAAGGTATCTTTCATCCTGCTGAATAAGCTTTCCAAGTTCTCTTGTCATTTCAATTGCATTCATTTTAAATAGCTCCTTCTAATTAATTATATTTCCTTCCAATGCCCAGTTATGGGCAGCGGTAATTTCGACTTCAACAAATTTCCCGATTAATTTTTTTTCGCCGTTAAATTCAACTATAATAAATTCATCGCTTTTGCCCGAAAGATGCCCCGCGCCCTTTTTCCCCTCACCGTCAACAAGCACTCTTAAAGTTCTTCCGATAAAGCGTTTATAACGTTCGGTAGCAATTTCTCTTTGAACGGAAAGAAGTGTCCTCATGTGCTTTGTTTTTTCCTCTTGAGGAGTTTTGTCTTCAATAAGTGCAGCTTTTGTGCCTGTTCGCTTTGAATAAATAAAGCTGTATATATTATCATATTTTACTTTTCTGATAATATCCATAGTTTTTTGAAAATCTTCCTCGTTTTCATTTGGAAAACCAACAATTATATCAGTTGAGAATGAAAAGTCAGGAAGTTTATTTCTTGCGTGTTCAATAATTTTAAGATAATCCTCGCTTGTATAATTCCTGTTCATTTGCGAAAGAATTCTGTCACTCCCCGACTGAATGGGAAGATGAAAATGCTTGCAGATTTTTTTGCTTTCAATAATCGTGTCAACCAGCTCAAAGGTTGCATCCTTAGGGTGTGACGACATAAACCGTACTCTGAAATTGCCGTCAATATTGTCAATCTTTTTTAAAAGCCCGGAAAAATTAATGTGTTCATCTAAATCCTTACCATAAGAATTGACATTCTGCCCCAAAAGCATTATTTCCCTGTATCCGTCTTTTACAAGACCTTTGATTTCGTCAATAATCGCTTCCGATGAACGGCTTCTCTCCCGTCCCCTAACATAAGGTACGATACAATAAGAGCAGAAATTGTTACAGCCATACATTATCGGAACAGACGCCTTAAATGCGCCGTTTCTGACAGTACTGATATTTTCATGTATCGTTTTGTCAGATTCGGAAATTTCAAAAACCCGCTTTCGTTCGGTTAAAACCTCATGTAAAAGCTTAGGCATTGAAAAGAGTGCAAACGTTCCCCAAACCATATCAACCTGTTTATAAGTTTTTCTGATTTTCTCGACAATATGCTCCTGCTGAGCCATACAGCCGCAGATTCCTATAACAAGCTTAGGATTTAATTCTTTTAGATGCTTTAATTCGCCGATATTCCCGAAAACCTTGAGCTCGGCATTTTCACGCACTGCACAGGTGTTGTATATTATCAGCTCGGCATTATTCGTATCATCAGTAAAGCCGTAACCCATATCGGCCAACAGGCCCTTTATTTTCTCGCTGTCGCTTTCATTCTGCTGACAGCCAAAGCTGTGAATATGCGCCAGCGGAGGAGAATCGGGATAAACTGACGGAAGAAGATTTTTAATTTTTTCGACAAATTCTATATATTGCGTATCTGCGTCCAAATAACAATCCTCCCATACAATATTTATTTTATTATATCATAACGATAATAAAAAAACAAGCAATTTACCCTTTACCGCATATTTCAGCAATAAAGGGTAAAAATTAAGCTTTTACGGCTTTGTGGAATACTTTTTTGCCTTTTTTCACTATAACAAAATCCGTTATTTCAATCATTTCATTCGGGTTGTCTATTTTAACGTCATTTACGGAAATTCCGCCCTGTGTTACCAGACGTCGTCCCTCGCCCTTTGACGGGGCAAGTCCTGTTTTTACAATAAGATCAAGAATTGCTATCTTACCGTCCGTAAAATCATCGGCTGAAAGCTCTGTTGACGGCATATCTTCACTGTGTCCTGATCCGCCGAATACGCTTTTTGCAGCTTCAAGACATTTTTTTGCCTCTTCTTCGGAATGAACCATTTTCGTAACCTCATAAGCAAGACGCTCTTTAGCCTTGTTAAGTCCGCTTCCCTCAAGAGTACGTTCCATTTCTTCAATTTCTTCAATCGGAACAAACGTAATGAGCTTCAAGCAGTTAATAACATCGTCGTCGCCGACATTTCTCCAGTACTGAAAGAAATCGTAGGGAGAACATTTTTCAGGATCAAGCCATAAAGCACCCTTTTCGGTCTTGCCCATTTTCTTACCCTCTTTTGTGGTAAGAAGAGTAAATGTCATTCCGTAAACTTCTTTCCCCTCAACCCTGCGGACAAGGTCAATTCCGCCTAAAATATTGCTCCACTGGTCGTCGCCGCCAAGCTCGATAAGACAGCCCATTGTCTGATTCAAGTGGAGAAAATCATAGCTCTGCATAAGATTATAGTTAAATTCAAGGAAAGAAAGACCTTTTTCAAGTCTGGTTTTATAACACTCATAAGTCAGCATTTTGTTGACTGAAAAATGTCTTCCGATGTCACGAAGAAAATCAATATAATTAATTTTAAGGAGCCAGTCACCGTTCTTCACCATTTCAGCTTTTCCCTCGCTGAAATCAATAAATTTTGACATCTGCTTCTTAAAGCATTCGGCATTGTAATTTATCTCGTCAATAGTAAGCATTTTTCTCATTTCGGTTTTTCCGGTAGGATCGCCTATCATTGTCGTCCCTGTGCCGAGAAGTGCAATAGGCTTATGTCCCGCTTTCTGCATATGCGACATAACAACGAGCTGAAGAAAATGTCCTACATGAAGACTGTCAGCTGTTGCGTCAAAGCCGATATAAAAAGGCACTCCCTTTTCGTTGTCGAGAAGCTCCCTTATTTTTTCTTCGTTTGTCATTTGTGCAATAAGTCCGCGTCGTTTAAGTTCTTCAAAAATTGTCATTGTATTTTCCTCCTGTTTTTTATTTATTTAATAAACAAGAAAATCCTCTGACGAGAATTCTCTCATCAGAGGACGAATTAGCATAATCCGTGGTACCACCTCAATTTATCAGTATTAATAAGAATACTGACCTCAAAGCCGCTGTAACGTGCGGATAACGTATAGCCCTACTTAATTGTTCAGGCTATAAGCTCAGAGATGTATTCTCAGCCGCATTAACGCCTTTTTCCACCTGACAAAGGCTCTCTTTGGTTAAAAATCAACTGATACTTGTTCTCGTCATAGCTTTTAAATTATGTTATCACAATAAAAAAATATTGTCAATAACTATTTTATATTGTCCAGAATGATTTTTGGTCCTCACTGAATTTGATATTGGTGTACCTTGAATCAAAATATTCCTTAATAATCTGATAAAGTGCCGTACTATTTTCCTCTTTAAATCCAACTAGCTCTTCAATCCACATGCTTGCTCCGCCGCAAGCATCGGAAAGATGAATTTTAACGGGTATTCCCCCCTCATTCAATATTTCGTTCAGCTGAATTATGTTCTGAAATGTAATCATTGTTGTTGTCCTCCTTATCAATTTGTTCAGGGAAAGTAGATGAAATGATAATATACGCTATAAACAAAAGCACCGCCGCGCCCACCCATGCAATCGGTCCCGCAAGGCACACGCCGACATAGCCAAGGAATCCAGAGATATAAAGCGCCGCAAAAATCCTGAGCAAAAGTTCCGATACTCCCGCAAGAAGCGGAAATGTTCCTTTTCCTATTGCCTGAAGAACATTTCTGTATATGAACAGTATTCCGAGAAAAGTTAAAAATACAGCTATGCAGTTAAGGTATATCTGAGCCTGTTCGACAACAAGCGGCTGATCATTTCCGACAAAAAGCATAGTAAGGTATTTTCCCACAAATACACAAAAAATCCCCGCAGCAATACTATAAATAAACGAAATAATCATACAGCTTCTTACGCCGGCTTTAATTCTTCTGTACTTTCCCGCACCGTAATTCTGTGCAGCATAGGTTGCGATAGTTGTTCCTATTGCAGGATATACCTGGGTAAGCAGTTCCTCTATTTTTGATGCAGCAGTAAAAGCCCCGACAGTTACCGAACCGAATTTATTAAGAACCGCCTGCAATACCATAACGCCTATTGCGGTAATTGAAAATTGAAACGCCATAGGGAGTCCTACTCTCAAATGCTCCCACGCAAAATCCCACGAAAAAGCAAAATCTTTTTTTGAAAGCTTTAGTATATCGAATCTTTTCATAACATAAAAAAGACATAAAACTCCCGAAACAAACTGGGATATTACCGTAGCAACAGCCGCGCCGGCAACCCCCATATGTACAAAAAGAATAAGCACAAAATCAAGTACGATATTAAGTACAGAGGCGATTATCAGAAATATAAGCGGGGTTTTGCTGTCACCCAAAGCCCTAATAATACTTGAAAGAAGATTATAAAAAACTATTGAGAAAATCCCCCAGAAAATTATTATGATATAAATATACGACTGGTCTATTATATCTTCCGGGGTATTCATAAATTTAAGAAGCGGATATGCTGTCAGCACACTTATTAGTGTAACGATTACAGTAACGACTACGCTCAAAATTACTGAGGTTCCGACCGAACGCCTTACGCCGTCATAATCACCAGCGCCGAAATACTGTGCAGTAATTACGGAAAATCCGCATGTAACACCGAAAATAAATCCGATAATAAGAAAAGCAATCGCACCTGTTGCCCCTACCGCGGCAAGCGCAGATACGCCAATTGTACGTCCTACAATAAACGTATCAGCCATGCTGTAAAACTGCTGAAAAATATTTCCGATAATAAGCGGAAGTGCAAAAGACATTATTAATTTTGTGGGATTACCGACAGTCATATCATTGGTCATTCTATCCCTCCTTATAATATGTTATCGTTTACTTTAATTATGATATATAGAAGAAGAAAATGATTGTTCTATTTTTTAACAATTTTAAAATTTTTATTAACAAATAATACTATTCTTCATTAATGCGACAAAATATTAATCAATCTATCAAAAGCCTGTGTCATTAATAACTTTTTTCAAAATCTGCGCCGATGAAATAAGAGCGTTCTTTTCTGATTCATCAAGCGGAATATCAATTACCTTTTCTATTCCCTTTTCGCCGACAATTGCGGGAATTCCCAAATACAAATCGCTTATTCCGTAATGCGAATCAATATAACAGGATACGGGAAGAACGGAATGTTCATTTCTTACGATTGCCTCAACTATACGTCTGACCGCCATCGCAATTGCATAATAGGTTGAGCCTTTTCTTTTTATAACTTCATAAGCGCTGTTTTTAACATCCTGATAAAGGTTTTTGAGAGTCTGTGAATTTTCGCATTTTCCGCAGAGATTACAAAAGTCCTTTAAGTCAAGTCCTGATACGTTTGCACTGCTCCAAACAGCAAGCTCGCTGTCGCCGTGTTCACCGATTATGAATGCGTGAATACTTCGGCTGTCTATTCCAAAATGCTCACCGAGAAGATATTTTAATCTTGCGGTATCAAGAACCGTTCCCGAACCGATAACTCTTTCTGAAGGAAACCCCGATAATTTCCATGTGACATATGTGAGAACATCAACAGGGTTTGAAACGACAAGCAAAATCCCGTCGGTATTATATTTAATTATATTCGGGACGATACCTTTTAGTATATTTATATTTGTATTTACTAGGTCAAGACGCGACTGACCTGGCTTTTGAATTCCGCCAGCGGTAATAATAACAAGATAACAGTCCTTAAGATCAGAATAATCTCCCGCATAAATTTTCATAGGTCTTCCAAAGGGAATTGCGTGGCTTAAATCCATAGCCTCACCCTCGGCCTTATCCTTATTAATATCTATTAAAACCATTTCAGAAAAAAGTCCGCTTTCAAGAAGAGAAAAAGCAATTGACGCACCAACAAACCCACATCCGATTATTGCACATTTTTTTAAATTCATTTTTATTCTCCTTTAATTTATATTTTAATTATAGTATTGCGCAAAAATTATACAATAATATAGAATTATTTTCAATTATTATTTTTATAATATGAGAATTAAAGTGTATTTTATAAAAATAGAAAAATATTTTTATAAAAGCACTTGCATTTATTGATTAAATATGATAAAATACTAACGTTGACTTTATGAAATGAGAAAAGGAGGTGCAGCCCCATGGCAAAATGCGAAATTTGCGGAAAGGGTGTAACTTTCGGTATAAAGGTTTCCCACTCACATCGCCGTACCAACAGAACTTGGAAACCAAACGTTAAACGTGTAAAAGCTATTGTTGACGGAACTCCTAAACATGTATATGTATGTTCAAGATGCTTACGTTCAAACAAGGTAACTCGCGCAGTTTAATAATTACACCAATTTAAAAGAGATACTTTTTAAGGTATCTCCTTTATTTTGCCCTAAAATAAAATGAGCTGATGAAATTTTGTCAGCTCATTTTTATTTTATATTTTAGCCCAGATGCTTTCGCTTTCGTGACGTTTAGGTCTGTCCATTAAATCCAAAAGCGCCTGTTTTACATTTTTGTTATTGTGCATAACCTCATTAAGCTGTTCGGTAATAGGCATATTTACGTTGACTTTCTGACAAAGCTCCCACGCGACCTTTGCGCAGGCGTATCCCTCAACTGTTCCTACCTGTTCAACCGCGTCTTTAGGAGGCATTCCCTCGCCGATAAGAATTCCTGCCCTTCGATTTCTGCTGTGCATGCTTGTGCAGGTAACAATTAAGTCCCCTATTCCCGTAAGACCTGAAAAAGTTTCGATTTTTGCGCCAAGTGCAACACCAAGCCTTGAAATTTCGACCATTCCCCTTGTCATAAGCGCTGCCTTAGTATTGTCGCCGTATCCCATTCCGTCGCATATCCCTGCGCAAAGGGCAATGATGTTCTTTAATGCTCCGCCAAGCTCACAGCCGACAATATCGTCGCTGACATAAATCCTGAAATACTGGTTGGAAATCTGATCCTGAATATAATCGGCATATTTCCTGTCGTTTGATGCAGCAACCACAGTCGTCGGCATTCCTCTTGCAACCTCTTCGGCATGAGATGGTCCGGAAAGAATAACAATCGGATTGTCAGGGTACTCCTCACTAAGCACTTCACTCAGCCTTTTATATGTTTGGTCCTCAAGCCCCTTGCCCGTATTGACAATAACGGAATTCCTGCTGATAAATGGCGCTGCCTGCTGTGCAATTTTTCTGACAAAAGCAGACGGAATTGCAAAAATGACAATATCATTATCAGAAATAAGGCTTATATCAGAAACAAAATCAATGCTTTCATTAATTTTCACTCCCGGAAGAAGCTTTTTATGTTCCCTTTCTCTTTTAAGCATTTCAATTTCTTCAGAAAAAGCGGACCATACCGTAACCTTGTGCCCTATTTTATCCGCCATTATCGAAAGGCTTAAACCAAATCCCCCTGAGCCTAAAACTGCAATTTTAGACAAATTAATCACTCCCCGCTATCTATTTTGTCAATTTTCTTTTTACCAAATTTATTTTCTGTTCCAGCTCTAAGCCGCTTAATATTTTCCTTGTGCATATATATTAA